>CAZVIJ010000034.1:0-4760 GCA_964626735.1 uncultured Candidatus Saccharibacteria bacterium | reverse complement strand
ATGTGGTACGAGACGACCACTGGTTTTTCATACCGTGAAGAGTAGGGATGAGGCGAATGATTAACGAGGGTGATAGGGACTCTGCAAATTTTATTTTGCTGGCCAACGACAGATTGCGTATTTGCGAGAATGGAATGCGAAGGTTGGGAAACGATCGTATCCCGGGATTCGGTTTCCCCGAACGCAAAATCGGGCTTCTTGTTTGTAACCGTATCGAGAACTTTCGAGAGCATCCCTTTTTTGAACTTGTACAGCAGCATACCGCGCGGCGTATCGTATAAATCCATCAACCACATATGCAAACGTTTCTGGTACGTAAACACATTTACGGCGTCCCGCTTGATATCATGGAAGAGGACATATTTAGGTTTGCAGTATCCCAAGATTTGGGTGAGCACCTTGCTCCTGCTGTTTGTACCGATAGGAGAATCGATAAAAATGAGATCTACCTTACCCTTTAACGGCTTTAGAAACCGACTGAGTTTCTCTTCGTCAAAAAGCATATTGTTTGTGTCGAACGGTATATGTCCCGCATTTGCCCCCGCTTCCAGCGCGCGATCAAGCCACGGCCCTTCTTGGCTTTCTACCGCAAATACTTCTACACCAAGCCGGCGAAATAGGATTGACGACTCGCCTGCGCCCGTTTCGACAACCGATTTGATACCGAGATTCAGTATTACCTTTCGGATATAGTTGTATTCATTTCCTTCGAGATAGGAGCCGCCGCATTTCAATCCGTTCCACGTAGCAAAGCTGTGCGGCTTGGAGAAAAGGAGCGATTGCATGCGTTCCGTATTTTTCAAGTAATAATCGGTTTGCGTATAGTCCTTGTTGAATTCGGTTTTGGAGATCTCGAATATCTCGTCGACTAAAGAGGTCGCAATTTTGATTACGAACTCATCTCGTATCGGCCCGGAAAATTTATAGCTGAGATTTGCGATGAATTTGATGGTTGGCCTTTCGTCCAATTTCGACTCGTGGACTTTCGCCGTGTTGAGGATGAAACTCGAGACGTCTATCGGCATCGCGACCAAATAGCTATCGATGTCCTGTATTCCCGCGAAATGGACAATCTTCAGTTTCTTGCCGTTGTATTTATTGATAAGTTCGTTATTGACCCGCTTCGGCAATGTTTCTTCGAATTTATAAAGTCCTTGCCAGTTGTATACCTCGTTATCGATTAGATCTACCGGAAGCTTCAATTTGTTAATATACGCGCAGAGGAAATGATTATCGTAGAGCTTGCCCGGGATAATGTACTTGTTCCATAACGTATAGTTATTCGCATATTTCTTGAGCTTCTTGAAGAAAGATCGAGTTGATGGGGGAGCATAAAACACTCCAGAATTAATATAGATACTGTTCTTCAGCGTAGGCTCGTTCTCCCAAACGAACGTTTTGCTGACAATATACGGACAACCCCGCAGATCGTCAGGACAGCCCCTCAACACGTTCCCCTCGAAGAGTTCGGAAAGATCGTCGAGGATAATCGTGTCGGAATCGAGATACACAAAGCCGCCGCCTTGGGACGCGTGTTCGTACGCATCGAACTTAGCGCGCTTCACTCCGAGCTTCTTGATTGAGGGAAGAAGCAGGATGGTAACGCGGGGATCAGACAGGTTACTCTCGAAATACTCTACATCATCGCAGTATATCGTTAAATGCGCATCGGGGTTGGTTGAAAGGAGAGAGTTCCTGAGCCTCGAACAAAACAGGATGAATTTTTTATCGCAGATAGTGATGAAACGCTTCATGGCAGTGGTCAATGATACATATCACCTATGAATTTTTTGTAAACCAGTATAGTTAAAAACTGGCAGCTTGAGAACGAGGCATAAGTATGAAATAGTTGTATAATTTATAGATTATAATGTTGCGCAGTTTCCAAAACAGAAATACCTGGGATCTGATCTCCCAATTCTTCAAGACCGATTTCAAGCTCAAGTACAACAATTCGATCCTCGGTTTCCTTTGGGTACTTATCAAGCCGCTGGCCATTTTCGCAATCCTTTTCACCATAACCTCTCGGGTATTCGTCAACCAATCGATCGGCCATTATCCTTTTTACCTGCTCTTAGGCACTATCTTCAGCTCTTTCTGGAATGAAGGCACGATGTCCGGCCTCGGCGCCATCCAAAACAAAAGCGGCCTGATACTGAAAGTGAATTTTCCCCGGTATATCGTGGTTATCTCCGCAACGCTCATACCGGTCATCAATCTGCTTATCAACTTACTCGTTTTCTTCTTGTTGCTGACGTTCTTCAAAGGCCATGAAAAGACAATCCTGCCAATCCATCTCGGTTGGTTTATCGTTTCGATACTCGGCCTTTACATGCTCATTTTCACATTCTCGCTGTTCACCAGCATCCTCTACGTCAAGTTCAGGGACCTCCTGCATATTTGGGAACTATTCCTGCAGATGCTCTTTTGGATGACTCCGATCGTTTACGACGCTTCGAAAGTGTTGCATGACGGCGCGTTGAAAACGGTTGTTACCCAACTCAACCCGCTTTCCGTATTCATCACCGCTGCGAGAGATGCGGTCGTGTACCAAGACATTAAAAACCCGGAGCTTGTCGGGATTTGGCTGCTCGTCGGCATTATCGGACTACTGCTCGGGTATGCTTATTTCAAGAGGAGTGTCCCTCGCGTAGCAGAAGATTTCTAAGCATGAAGAAGAACACAACTAAAAAACACGATCCGCGCGAAGTCGCCATTTCGGTAAAAAATATCAGCAAAAGCTTCAAGCTATACCACGACAAACGGGGAAGCATAAAGGACTTTTTCCTTCACCCCGGTAAACCGTCTACATACGATATGTTCCATGCGCTCCAGAATATTTCGTTTGATGCTTATAAAGGAGAATTCGTAGGCATTATCGGGCGGAACGGATCAGGAAAGAGCACGCTCCTTAAGCTATTGGCAGGAGTCTACGTTCCCGATAAGGGAAAAATCGAAATTAACGGTCGCCTTATCCCGTTCCTCGAGCTCGGGGTCGGATTCAACGGTGAACTCACCGCCCGAGAAAACATCTACCTCAACGGCACGATACTCGGTTTGACGGTAAAGGAACTCGACGAGTATTTCGATGAGATCGTAGATTTCGCGGAAATCCGCGAGTTCCTCGACATGCCACTCAAGAAGTTTTCATCGGGCATGCAGGTTCGCTTGGCGTTTTCTATCGCCATCAAAGCTGATGCGGAGATTTACCTCCTTGATGAGGTACTTGCAGTAGGCGATGCGGCTTTCCAGGCGAAATGCATGGCCCAGTTCAGGAAATTCAAGCAATTGGGAAAGACCGTCATCTTGGTAACCCACGATTTAGGCGCAGTCCAGCAGTATTGCGACCGAGCCGTGTATATCAAGGAACATAAGCTTGAAGCGATCGATACCCCGACAAAAATAATAGACAACTACATCTATATGGATCGGGACAAGGAACGCAAGGCGAACGATCAGGTAACTGCCAGTACGGGATCGAATATAGCCAAGATTACCGACGTTCAGTTCATAGACAAAGAAAAGACGCCGAACAACATTTTCATTTCCGGCGACCCGATTACCATAAAGACGCGCTATGAAATTCACGAAACCGTCGCAAACCCCGTATTCGGCATAGCGTTATACAAAGATGACGGACAGTATCTTTTCGGGAACAATACGCTGCTCTCGAAATCGTTCGAAAGAAAGGAGTTGGGTAAAGGCGAGTACGAAGTAACGGTAACCATACCGAAGCTCAATATCCTTCGGGGAAATATTCTCGTAACCCTGGCGTTAACCGACGACACGTACGCGAACCAATACATTTGGGAAGATAAAAAGTACACATTCTCGATCGTTTCTTCGCTCCCGAAAGACGGTCTCGTCAATATGGACGCCGAATGGAAGGTTAACCAAACCGCTAACGATTAGGTCAAATCGATAAGCTTACCGATATTCTCTCGAGTTATCTTCATCGGCTCGATGCCGAGGCTCGTAAGCCGAGAAATATCGACCTTGATGCTGTTTATGTCGGTAGGGCGAATGAACTCGGGATTAACCCGAATATACTTCTCGAAATGTTCGACTCCGAAATAATCGAATACGTACGAGATTAGTTCTTTCAAGGTTGTAGTCTTACCGGTTGCCACGATCACATCAATCGGTTCGTCTTGCAGCATCAGCGTATGCATGATTCCGACATAGTCCTCAGCATAACCCCAATCGCGTTGAATCTCTATATTCCCTAGCTCGATATGAGCAGCAACCCCTTCTTTTATCGCGCGTACGCCGTCGACGATTTTCCTGAAGACAAAACGATTATCCCTCAGCGGAGATTCGTGGTTGAATAGTATTGCGTTTGAAATCCACCGGTTTTCCGTCTCGCGGACAAGCTTCCCGTATAGATACGCAGATAAGCGCGATAAGCCGTACGGATTGTTCGGGTTGAAAGGACTTTCTTCATTGATATATCCCGCAACGTTACCGTAAATTTCGCCCGAAACGATTTGAAGGATCTTTACTTGTTTCCCTTTCAGGATATCGAGCAACCGTATATACATATTTACATTCGCCTGGAACGTCGTTTCCGGGTTCTTCCAGCTCTCGGCTACGCTCGATTGGGCGGAAAGGTTATACACCTCGGCTCCCTCAAGGGGGAGCGTTGCCAAATCGTCAAACGAGATGTGTTCTATATCCGATTTTTTAATGCCGAGCTTCTCCAAGTTAGAAAAACTAGATTGCTCTTTAGAGCGGGTAGAGACTCCGTAAACATGGTAGCC
>CAZVIJ010000033.1:10303-19179 GCA_964626735.1 uncultured Candidatus Saccharibacteria bacterium | reverse complement strand
TATAGGTGTGACTCGAGTTGGCGCCCAACGTAGCATTGGTTGGATTTGATATCGTCACGACAATCGTTTCGCTCGACTCCGCAACGCTGTCGTTGACGATCGTGAGCGGAATGTTTGTCGTAAGGCTGCCGGAGGTAATCGTCGCCGTACCGCTCGCAAGCGTAAAATCGACGCCTCCTCCGGTTGCGGTACCTCCCGTAACGGAATAATCGACGGTAACATCTGAACCATACGTTCCCGAAAGGGTCAGCTGCAAATTAACCGATGCAGTCCCTTCACCGCCGCTCGTCGAAGTTGAGGTAAACTGGACCGACGGCGTCGATGCCGTCTCGGGGAACATTGCGAGGTACTGCCGGTAATCGGTGTAGTTGTTGACGTAGTTGAACAAGCCTCCGAGGATAATGTCGTTGTTGTGGAGCGCAATAGCATGTCCGGTATCCTGGGAATTTTCGAATCCTGGATACCATGCGTTTGGCGTTCCGGTTGCCAGATCGACTGCTGCGACAGTCTTCCTGTTGGCGCCATCGACGATCTGGAATTGACCGGTCAGGTAGACAGTCGTGCCGTTCAAAACCATTGCGTAGACTTCCCACGCGTACGTCTCGGGATTCCAAGGAAGCAGCGCTCCTGTTGTTGCGTTTACGGCGGCAATCTTGTTTCTTGCCTTGCCGGCGACCGACGTAAACGATCCGCCGAAATACAGGTTGCCGCCTGTCTCGAAAAGCGTGTCGACGAAGCCGGTCATGGCAACCGAAAACGATTTCAATGTCGGCGGATTTGTCGATATGTCGTACGCAGCCAGGCGCTGTCTGGTTTGCCCGTTATTGATGGTGCCGAAGTCGCCGCCGACGTACATATTCGAGCCGGAAATAAAGATATCTCGTACTAAGCCATCCCCCGATGCGTTCCACGTCATATCGAGCGTACCGTCCGCCGTACTGACTCGAGCGAGATTATCGATCGAATTGCCGCCCATGGTATAGAACCAGCCGCCAAGATAAACATACGATCCGCTCACCGCGATTGCACGAACCTGGTCGCCTGCATTCGCGTCCCAACCGGAAACGACCGCTGCCGTTGTCGCGTCAACAGCGCCGATATGGTTTCTGTTCGTCGAACCGATTTGGCTGTAGTACCCGCCGATATAGACGACGCCTGCGCTAACCGCGAAAGCGTCAACTTCCGTGCCCTTCACGTCGGGGTTCCACGAGGTAACCGCATTGGTCGACAGGTTAACCGAACCTGCATTACGGCGCGGCACGCCGCCGGCGCTCGTGAAATCTCCTCCCAAATACAGTTTCGTGTTGTACACGGCCATATCCCAAACGGTGCCGTTCGTTCCGTAAATATACGAGCTGCTGATGGCGCCGGTCGCCAGGTCGAATGCCGCTACCCTATTTTTTATCGTGCCGGCGAAGGGCCATGAGCCAGATTGCCCGTATTCCGTGAATGCGCCGCCGATATAAATATTGCCGCCTGTTATCAGTATTTTCCGTATGCCGCCAAGACCGGGATCCCATGAATTTGCGGTTCCGGTGGTCTCTCCAACTCCTGCCCCGCCGTTCCTCGCTTGGCCGCCTGCGTTGGAGAAAACGCCTCCGATATATATAGTGCTTCCGCTATTGACGATAGAATAAACTTTCGTCGAACCGCCGGAGATGCCTGGATTCCAACCGGTGATGGATGGCGGATTTGCCGATTTGTCGAACTGGGCAATATATGGATGGCTCGCAGCGGAAACGGTGGTGAAATCGCCGCCGATGTAAACGTATCCTGCATCGGCATACACTTCGTAAACGTAGGAACCGTTGCTGACGTTCGGGTTCCATGAAGTGACCGATTGGGTACCGGTATCGATAGAAGCCGCCTTGTTACGAGCGCTGCCGTTCACGTTCGTGAATCCGCCGCCCAGGTAGAGCGTCGAGCCGTCGAGGAACAGCTTACGAACCGAACCGACGACACCGCCCGCCGGGTACCAAGAAGTTGCCGTACCGTTGGTAACATCAATTGCTGCGATACCGGCGCGGGATTGTCCGCCGATTGTCGTGAAGTCGCCTCCCACGTACAGGGTCGATCCGCTCAATACCATCGACCATACAATTCCGTTGCCGTTCGGGTTGAAGTTCGCGTCGACCGTATTATCGGAATTTATATGCGCAATCGCATTCCTCGTCGAGGATCCGACCTTCGTGAAATTGCCTCCGATATACCATCCGCCCGATCCATCAGGTACGACGCTGTAAATCTGGAAGTCGACTTGAGGAAACCCAACGGAAAGAGAACCGTCGGAGATATTTACGGTAGCGCCGGTTCCCGTATGCGGCCCCATGTACTTGAATGTTCCTCCGACATACGCCGTATTGCCTGAGACTTCAATCGCCTTGACGTCGCCGTCTGTTTCCGGAAACCCGTTGTACGCGACGTTATCGTTCGTAATGGTTGGGTCCGGTGTGGAAACTTGGAATGCCGCCATATAGGTTCTTTGCACCTGGTCGAGATTCCACCAATCGCCGCCTGCTGTTAGTACGCCGTTGCTTAGATCGATCGCCCGTACGTTGCTGTCTGCATTGATATTGAGCGAAGTCGGATAGCCGCTGGCGAGATCGACTGCAGCAAGTCCCTTTCTGCTGTAACCCGAGACGCTGGTGAATCCTCCGCTAATATAGGCGGTAGAAGCGTTGAGAATAATTTGATGTACGCCCTGGTATGAAAAGGTGCCCCCCGTTACGCTTGGCGTCCATGACGATGCTACCCCGCTTGAAGCGTTGACCGCTGCAAGACTGTTATGCGCTCCCCCGCCGATATTTCCGAAAACGCCGCCGACGTATACATAGGGGCTTGCATATGCAAGGGCATATACCGTGCTGTCGGCTGCAGGATTCCAAGCGGTGGCGTTTGCCGAGACCGAATCCAATTCCGCAACGTACGAGCGGGATTGCGAGTTTGCCCCAATCGTCGAGAAGTCGCCGCCGACATACACCGAAGATCCGTTGAAGGCGTATGCGTAGATAGTACTGTTGGCTCCAGCATTCCATGACGTGATCGCATTGCTGCTGGTGCTGTATGCCGCTCCCCTGCCTCTCGATGCAGAGGAAATGGTGGTAAAGTCTCCTCCGGCATACAGCGTGGATCCGTTAACCGCAAGGGTATAGACGAGGTTATCGGGATTCGGAGTCCAACTGACGGTTGCGCCGCTCAGATCGACTGCCCCCAAGTAATTATGCGCGCTGCCGTTGAGCTGGGTAAAGTCGCCCCCAACATAGACTGTCGAGGATGTTACCGCCAAAGCCCGTACAATATCGTTCGTCGTCGGCGCCCAGGAAGTTGCAGCATGGGTTGTACCGTCGAACGCTGCAAGGTTTACGCGCGGCTTGCCTCCAAAACTGTCGCTGTAACCGCCCAGGAAAACATTCGTGCCGTCCGAATATATTGCGTCGACTTCATCGTTCGCACCCGGATTCCAGCTCGTGATCGTATTCGTCGAAGTATCATAGGCTGCGACGCTGTTGCGTAAATAGGAACCGCTAATATAGGTGAAGTAGCCGCCAACGTAGAGCGTCGTTCCGTTGATATGAACGACATACGCGCTGCTATCGGGATTCGGGTCAAACGATGTTGTAGCCGTTCCTACCCCAACGGCCTGGAACGAGCCGATTGAGTTCCTCGAAGAAGCATTGAGGGTACTGAACTGGCCTACGACATAGACTTCATTTGCATTCGCCGCGATAGAATAAATTCCTCCGTCGGCTGAAGGATTCCAGGCATTCAAATTACCGGTCGCCAAATCGAATGCTGCGATCCTTCCATGGGAGATGCTGTTGATTTGGGAAAAGTCTCCGCCGACATATAGGTAGCCGTTGGCTATTGCAAGCGATCTTGGATACGACGTCGGTATCGGATTCCATGCGTTGAGGGTATTGCCGGAAACGGCGTATGAGGCAAGGTAGATTCTCGAGTTCGACGAGATGGTTACGAAGGCGCCAGCGACGTAGAGCGTGGTTCCGTCCGACTTGAGCGCGTTGATGTAGCTGCTCGGATTCGGATTCCACGAAAGGAGATTGCCGGTAGTCGTATCGTACGCCGCAAGATAGTTGCGCCCCGTACCGCTAATATTGGTGAAGTACCCTCCGACATACAGGGTCGTGCCTACTTTCTCGAGCGTGGTGACTTCGTTGTTCGGTTCAGGATCCCAAGAAGTATCGAGCGACCCGGACGAGAGGATGTGCGCTAGATTGTTTCTCGTCAAGCCTCCTACCCTCGTGAATTTTCCGCCGATATACCAGCCGCCGCTACCGTCGGGGACAACGGCCTCAACTTGGCGATAGTTGTTCGGATAAGCGTCAACGAGCGGATAATTTCCTACGGGCGATGCAGTCGTCGCGCTTACGGCAACGCCGAGTCCCGTATGCGGGCCGACGTAGGTAAAGCTGCCTCCCACATAGACGGTTCCGTCGCTTCCATGAGTCATGCTGTACACCGTGCCGTTCGTTTCCCAAGCGGACGCCATAGCGGAACTTGAGGTCCCCTCCGCCCGAGGCTTGGTGTCGCGATGGGAAATATACTGAACCGAAAAGGATATGACCGAGAGAACGACAACGCAAAGCACCATGACGTACATGGCCTTATTCATGAAGAGCCTGATGAAAGCGCGTTTCTTCCTTGGCTCTTCCGCTCTTTTGGCAACAATCCTCGCTCTCACGTTTACTATTCCCAAGATACAGATTTTCCGGGAGGAAGTAAAAAAACCTCGAGTAGTAATGGAAGCCTACCTAGCTTTCAGGTATCATCGTAGTATGACAACAAATGATGCATTCGCAGAATCCATCCAGAAGGGCTACACATTCCAGGGGAAATCGATCGTCTTAGGCGGAGCCATGCTTGAGCAAGCGGTCCCCGGGCTGCTCGTGAAAGCACCGCTTTCTACCATGAACCGGCACGGCCTTATCGCAGGCGCGACGGGAACCGGAAAAACGAAAAGCTTGCAGATGCTTGTCGAGCAATTGTCGGAGAATGGCGTCGCGACGATCGTAATGGATATCAAGGGCGACTTCAGCGGAATCTCCCAGGAAGGTGTATTGAACGATAAAATTAAGGACCGTTCCCAGAAAATTGGCATACCCTGGAGTCCCGAACGCTATCCTGTCGAGTTCCTCTCGATTTCTGCCGAGCAAGGAGTCCGGCTTCGCTCGACCGTTTCCGAATTCGGCCCGGTACTTTTCTCGAAAATTCTCGAGCTGAACGAAACTCAGCAGGGCGTCGTCTCGCTGATATTCAAGTATTGCGACGATAACGGCCTGCCGCTGCTCGATCTGAAAGACTTCAAAGCCGCGCTCCAGTACCTAAATAACGAAGGCAAAGACGCGATCGAGCGTGAATACGGCGCTATCAGCAGCGCTTCGGTGAATACGATCGTCCGCAAGGTTATCGAAATCGAAGAGCAAGGCGCAGACCGATTCTTCGGCGAGCTTTCTTTTGAAGTCGAGGATCTCATGCGTACCGATTCGCGCGGCTACGGAGTGGTAAATATTTTGCGGCTTACCGATATCCAGAACAAGCCCAAGCTCTTCTCCACGTTCATGCTTTCGCTTTTGGCGGAAATTTACCAGAAGTACCCTGAAGAGGGAGATGTCGAGAAGCCGAAGCTCGTTTTCTTTATCGACGAAGCTCATTTGATTTTCGAAGAGGCGTCGAAGACGCTCTTGGACGAGATCAATACGACCATCAAGCTAATCCGCTCTAAAGGCATCGGAATTTTCTTCATCACGCAGATCCCGACCGACATACCCGCAAGCGTCCTGAGTCAGCTCGGCATGAAAATACAGCATGCGTTGAGGGCTTTCACCGCACAAGACCGCAAGACGATCAAGCTCACCGCCGAGAACTACCCGGAGACGCCGTATTATCAGGTTGATACCGTTCTTACCTCGCTTGGCATCGGCGAGGCACTCGTAACGGTACTGGACGAACGCGGCGCGCCGACGCCTCTCGTCAGAACGATGATGGCAAGCCCGCGTTCAAGGATGGATACGGTAACTCCGGAGGAGTTGCAAATGTCAATTAGGAATTCTCAATTATCAATGAAATATAACCAGGAGATCGATCGGCAGAGTGCGTATGAGATTCTGCAGGCGAAGATTCGCGACGGGCAGGCTCCTGCTGAGACCGGCGGTACTCAAGGTTCAGGATCGAAATCTACCGGGAACGGCAAGTCTCAAAAAGATGACCCGTCGATATTCGAGCAGATTTCCAAGAATCCCATCGCGCGCGATGTCGGTAGAACCCTTACCAGGGAAATTACGAGAGGGATACTGGGAGTGTTGGGAATTAAGCGCAGGAGGTAACCTTAGAATGGCGCCAGGCCAAAACGAGAACTCCACGCATCGGACTGTCGTATTCGCTGTTTGCTTAACACATACGATACCGATGTAGGGTAAGTCAGGCGCGAAGCGCTCGTTATGGCTAAGAAACCGGGGAAAAGCATATGCATCGGCGCCTGCTCGGTTTCGCGATAAACTACTGGTCTACCATCCAGCATCCCTTGCGTTGCTTTAATGAAGCTGGCGATATTCGAGCCGCTACTGTTTATTTCTCCCCGCAGAAAGTCCCTCACTTTATAATGCTCTCCTCCATTCGGCAGATTTATCACGCTTTCCTTCCTGTAGAGCACTTGAAAGCCGTTAAAGTAGAGAAATCCGTGCACAACATGCGCGTCGTTCACCTTGTAAATACCGGTTGCCCATGATGTGCTCCAATTGTCGAAATAGCAGCGGACCGTTTCTGCTGCCGTACGCGACCCATTCACCAAGAAATACATCGCGGGAGCGACCATTTCGTAATCTCGGGGCTGCGGAAAAATTCTATGTTCCTTTACTTCTTCGGGTGCCTGGAAAACTTTCGCGCCGTCGAATTCCCGCTTAAGCGTACGGAACGTTTTCGATTGGGTAACGCCGATTATTTGCGGGTATGTTCCCGGAATAGCTCCAATTTCTTGGTGCGCCATTCGCAACGCGCTTCCGTTCCGACCCAATACGGTAAGCGCTATGTGTCGAGCGCCGTAGATTTGATGCAGCCTTTCGGTATACCATGCCATGTTTTCGCCGACTCTTGCGGCCTCGGTCGGTTGGTAAAAGGGCGCCACAATTCGAGCAGCGAATTCCCTGTCGGCCATCAATGCTTTGGTCATAGCCGTAGACAATTTCTGATCCGAAGGATTTGCGATTCCGTCGCGAGCGATATCGACAGCTTCATCCATGCGGGCCCGAACAGTCACCACCACGCAATTCCTCCTGTTTCTAGCCAATTGATTCAAGCCGGCATACATCATCGTATGTGTTCCGTATTCTACGTCGAAATCGGGTACTAGTTGGCCGTTTCCTGTCATCGAAGCGGCGACAACTGCCCGCGCGGTATTTGTCCTGTCCGCAACGATTTCGTGATTCGTATCGAATCCTAAGAAGGAGTTTATCACACCTAATTATACCATCAGGTATTCGCGCGAGCATAAAGAAGGACGGTGACTTCGGTCACAAGAAACTGCTTCGTCCCCCCGTATAATTCATGACACCATGGATCATATAGATATGCCGGAGCTGCTGGCTCCGGTAGGCTCGTTAGAAAGTCTTACTGCCGCGATAAATGCAGGATGCGATGCAGTCTATTTCGGTGTTACCCAACTCAATATGCGGGCTGCGTCCGTCAATAACTTTACCGTGCAGGACATGAAAGCCGTTGCCGAAACCTGCCACAAACGCGGCGTCAAATGCTACCTGACCCTCAATACGATTCTATACGACCACGACCTTAAGCTCACGAAGGTGATTATCGACGCTGTAAAGGCGTATGGCGTCGATGCGATAATCGCATCCGACATGGCAGCTGTGATGTACGCTCGCGAGGTTGGCGTCGAGGTACACCTCTCTACCCAGATGTCGATTTCCAATATCGGGACGATAAAGTTTTACGCAGCCGTCGCCGACCGAATCGTACTAGCGCGAGAGCTGAATTTGCTCATGATCAAGAAAATCTGCGACGAGATCAAGGTGCAAAACGTTACCGGGCCATCGGGAAGGCTTGTCGAGATCGAAGTATTCATCCACGGCGCGATGTGCGTTGCTCTCAGCGGCCGCTGCTCGATGAGCCTGTACACCCATAATTCTTCCGCAAACCGCGGCGCCTGCAAGCAAAATTGCAGACGAACCTACACGGTGACCGACGAAGACGGCAACCAACTGAAAATCGACAATAACTTCGTCATGAGTCCTGAGGATTTATGCACAATCGGTCTTCTGGATCAGATAGTCGATTCCGGAGTTGCCGTTCTGAAAATCGAGGGAAGAGGACGGTCTCCCGAGTATGTCGATACTGTCGTTCGATGCTACCGCGAAGCCCTATCGGCGATTAAGGACGGGACCTATACGAAAGAAAAGATTGACGGCTGGATGCAATCTTTGGAGTCGGTCTACAATCGGGGGCTCGGAACAGGCTTCTATCTCGGGAAGCAAATGAAGGAATGGAGCGGCGCATACGGAAGCAAGGCAACGCAAGAAAAAGAGTATGTCGGAGATGTGTTAAATTACTTCGCGAAAGCTGGCGTCATTGAAGTTGAGGTACGTTCAGGTACCGTCACCGAAGGGCAAGAGTACGTAATCATTGGGCCGAAAACCGGAGTATTCCGCGGGCAGGTTAAGGACATTTTCGTTAACGACGAAAAACGGACCTCTGCAGATCGGGGATCGAGATTTACCCTCAAAGTCGCCGACCGAATACGCGCGAAAGATAAATTTTATCTGATTAACAAAGCTTGATGGACGTGACGAATTCCACAGTCGTTGATCGAACGATCAAAGTGACTCACTTTCGCGAGCGGTGCATAGGAT
>CAZVIJ010000033.1:6783-10293 GCA_964626735.1 uncultured Candidatus Saccharibacteria bacterium | reverse complement strand
CGATCTGACGTACAGTTTCCTGAACCCGGAGGTCGATCCGAAGAACTGGGAGATTGGAGAAGACGGAAAAGCGACGCTCAAAGACTCTATTCCCATAAAGAACATGTATGTCGGGCACATCGACCAAGAGGATTACGAGACGAATCTCGATGTCGAAGATTGCTGCCCTACGAGTATCATCCGACTGGAGGATCAGTAAGAATCAGCGTTACCAGTACCGCGCCTTGCCTGCGATAAGTTTCATTGAGCTTTCCTTGATGTAATCATAGATGAACAACCGTTATCTCAGGAAAAGTGGCTTTGCGTGGGTAAATCCTTAATTCAGTTTGTGAGGTATAATAGCAACCAATGGTCAATCCCTATACTCCCGAACAATACGCTCTACCGATTGCCGATAACGTTGGTGCATTCGAACAAGCTGCATCAACTATCCAGCAAAATCTGGTGCTCCAACAAACGTTCGGGGCATTGAGGAAAGCCGTGTTCCAAACCGGTCCGGAACTGGAAAGCGTACGCAACCAGCAATACTATCTTGAAGCGCGAAAGTACATGGCTGCATTATGTTCACTGAGCGAAGATACTCTGCGCCCCCTTATTCCCGACAAGTTTGTGCCGGTATTCTCTAATGTCGTTAGGGAAATACAAATGAAGCAAGACGTGCTGGAAACGATCCATGACGTAACCGCGGGCGCCGTAAGCATCGTGCCCGATTTTTTCCTGCAACACAGCGACAATGTCCTTAGCCCCATTACCTTTGTTGCAAATGCGTGGACGGTTCGTACCCATACCATGAAAAGCATCAGCAGAGGCTACTTGGAGGCGAAGATGGTCGAGAATCCCAGGCTGCAATGGTTCCTTGCCATGGCAACGGGCGTCCCGTACCCGCAGCTGCGATTCGGCATCGGCGTACATATGGTCGCGGGTAACGATCGGAATTACCATGTCATCATGAACCGCAAGGGCTCGCTTGCTTCCCCGAATAGGTTCGGTATCCTTCCTCCCGGCGCGGCATCGTACAACAAGATGTTTACGCCCAACCGCATTCGCGAAGGACGAGACGCACTCCTCTTTCCGATCACGCGCGTAACGGGGCAGTACCATCCGCATATGATGGCTTTGCTGGAATACTTCGACCTTCCTGATGCAGCCGCTCCCATCGTATTCCTGAAGCGTTTCGCGTTTGCACAAAAAACGATCGACCGGGCGAACGGGAACGTCGAATCAACCGATGAAACTGTACTGGATATTGTCGTCGAGCTTCCATTCCATACCGATGAGGTTATGGAGACGCTCGCGGCTGCTCTCACCATGGTTGAATCGGAATTGCTCTCCGCACCACTTATGCCCCGGTATTTGAAAAGAAACGATATCAAATCGCCGGTAGATCTGATTGAGCATCTCGGCAAGCGGACAAAAACACAACACAAGGCAAGGTGATTACCTATTTGTACCCTTCAGCCTGCACGTTGAACATCCTGGCGTATAGCCCGTTCAAATCCATCAACGAATTATGCGATCCTTGCTCGACGATTTTCCCGTTCTCGAGCACCAATATCTTTTCCGCGTTGCGTACCGTCGAGAAACGATGGGATACGATCAACAGCGATTTGTCGTCGCGGTACAGCTCGTTGATGTTGTTGAAGATCTCGAACTCAGCCTGGGCATCGATTGCTGATGTAGGTTCATCCAAGATGAGCAGCGCTGGCTCACGGTAAAACGCGCGGGCAAGGGCCATCTTTTGCCATTGCCCTCCCGAAAGCTCGGTACCGTTCTCATAATGCACGCCAAGCATTTGGTTGTACCCGTTCGGGAATTTTTCGATAAACTCATTTGCCCCGCTCTGCTGTGCTGCGAGTTTCATCTTTGCCTCGTCGCCACCGTGGGCTTCGAGCGTGATGCTTTCGTGGACGGGGAAATTGTAATGGATGAACTGTTGGAATAATGTACCGAGCTGCTTGTACCACCAGTCACGATCGACTTCCTTGATGTTCACCCCGTTGATCAGGATCTCCCCTTCGGTGACATCGTAGAACCGCACCAGGAGCTTGATGATGGTGCTTTTCCCTGCTCCATTCTCTCCAACAAGCGCAACGTTCTCCCCCGGCTCGATAACGAACGAAAGATTTTCGAGTATGTTCCTTGCGCCTTCTTTGTACCTGAACGATACATTCCTGAATTCGATACGTGGAGCACGCGTCGCATATTCCGGTACTATCGGCGTGTCGGGCTCGACAATTTCAGGTTTCATGCCAAGCACCTGGAAATAGTAACCGACCTGCCTGCTGAGCGTGTATACGCTCCCAACGCTCGTAAGGGTCTGTTCAAGGGAATCGGACAAGGCGAAGACCGCAGCCATGATGAGAGTAAACTCGCCGACTGTAATCAATCCTTTCGATAGTCCATTCAGTTGAGACAACAAAATGAATGCGCTTCCGGCAAAGGCGAAAAGATATGCCACGACATTCCCGATTCCGAAAAGCCATGCTTGCGTTTTATTCTTGTCGTAGAAGTCCCGTTGGATATCGACGGCAGACTTAAATATCTTCGGCTTGACCCCGAATATTCTCAGCTCCGGCATAAAACTCGGCGATGTGACGAGGCTTGCGAGGTAATTGATCTTCTTATAGTTTTCTCCTCCAGAGTCGAAGATCGACCAGAGTGCCTTGCTGAATTTCAAGGATACGATGAAACTTGGAATCGATGCGAGTATTAAGATAAGCGGTATCTCATATCCGAACTTCACGGTAACGAACAGGGCCAGCACGAAAGTAATAAATCCACCCACAACCAGCGCCATATCGCGAACGAGGTCGGCCAGCTTCCATTTCGAGATATCGCTTGCCTTTACGAACAGGTTGTATGTTTGAGAATCCTCGAAAGCGGCGATATCGACATCGAAAAGCTTACGGTGGTAATCGAGCCAGAAATTGTTCTGCATTTTCCACGTCAGGAAATTGAAGACAAGTGAGCTTCGCACGATTTCGCTGACTCTGGATACAGCCTTGATACCAAGATATACGAGAAACGGAGCCATCACCAGGTTGAGGGAGAAGTCCGGCCGTATGAGTCGATCAAGCACATTCTTGAACACGTACCCCATGAGGATTGGCGCTACAATCGCACCGATACTGACAAAAAAGATTACGACCGTTTCTACTGGAGCGACTTTGAGCGAGTACGCAAACGTTTTCGCGATGTAGGAAATATTGTCCTTGAACTCTGACCTGGTCTCCATACGGTCAGTATAGCACCAACCTAGCCGCGTGCGTTAATCGTAAACGAGTACATTCCCATGATGCACGTACCGTTTATAGTGGTTCCTGCGGATTGCGCGGGTATCTCGATATCGGTCTTTCCGTTGATCGGTAGGTCTTTCCTTATCTTCATGCTATTGATGAGGATAATGGAACTGCAATCGAAGGCTCCCTTGGAAACCGCACGCAATACGATAGGGACATTCGGCCTGGCGTTAAATTCTCTGGGTGTATAGCCATTTTTCACGGTCATTTC
>CAZVIJ010000033.1:0-6773 GCA_964626735.1 uncultured Candidatus Saccharibacteria bacterium | reverse complement strand
TCCAATACCTGCTTGCCGTCCGTATTTACGAGACTATCGGTGTTTTTCGTAGTCCGAGGCGGCGGGTCGTCATCGAACGTACGCGGACGATTCCCATAGAGATAAATACCTAAACCAGCAGCGACAAAGAGGAACGCAAGTGCAATCGGCACCATGTACCGCTTCACGAAGGATTTTGTAATTTGATGTTCTGCTCCTGATTCTGGCATGGAAATATAGTGTTAGCTGTTTTCTTTCTGAACTTTCATCATTCCCCATCCATGGAGGGCTGCTCCAATGAGTATAGCAACGTACCCGACCTTGTCGTTCATGAATTTGGCGACGACCAAGCCGATGCCGAATGCCAGTATGCAAGCACCGAACAACGATGCGTAGTACGCACTGTTCGAGAGCGTGAATTTCTTGTTGTTTCCAGTCATGTTCATCGTGCTATGAAAATCATATATAAAACGTACAGTACAAGAATCGCAAGCGCGACCCAACAAATATAGAACAGTAATGTGCGTAGTTTCATGATTAACTTATATTACGTCTTTCGCGATTTCTGAACGTGACGTTCGTCACCGACACCACAGTCTTGCAGAAATTCGATTTGACTACATATACATAATGACACAAACAACAACCAAAATAGCATCGATAGGGATGGTCATCGTCATGTCTGCCTTCGCAATCGGCATTATCGGTAGGTCGTACGCGATGGGACATATTGCAATGGGGCATGCTTCAATGGGCATGATGCACGGTTCGATGATGCACGATATGCATTCATCGAATATGAGCGACAGCGATTACATCGCCATGATGATCCCCCATCACCAGGGAGCGGTCGAGATGTCGAAGATCGCGCTTACGAAAGCCCAACGCGATGAAGTCAGGCAGATCGCCCAGCGTATCATCGCCGACCAGACCAATGAGATCCAGCAGCTCACCGCGTGGTACCAGTCATGGTACGGCACGAAGCCTCCTGCGCCAACCATGATGATGGACATGTCCGACCACATGGATGACTTGAAGAATGCCGACAATTTCGACCAGAAGTTCATCGAGGCGATGTCGAAGCACCACTCGATGGCGATCGAGATGTCTATCGACCTTGCCATGTACGCAAGCCACAAGGAACTTCGCGATTTCGCCAACAACGTCATCACCAACCAGTCCCGCGAAATCTCAGAGCTCGTCCACCATAACCACGAATGGTACCAGTAGCGCTCAGAAGTTGAATATCGGCTTGATCAGCCCCATCACCACGAGCGCGCCTGTCAAGTTTATAAGAGCGAAGAACAAGACAACCAGCCCGGCAGCCTTGAAGAAGACGCCTGACGTTTTCTTGCCGCCGACCATCTTGTTCGAGAAGAAGCTGATGAACGCCAGCATCGGAAGCGTACCAAGCGCGAACACGAACATCGTCAAAGCTCCCTGGATGAAGCTCCCCGAGCTCAGCGAATACACTTGCATCGACTGGGTAAACCCGCACGGAAGGAAGAACGTTACGACTCCCAACAGGAGCGGCGTCCACTTGTTTTGCATGTTCTCGGTATTGATCGCAGACCTCGACAACGACTTCGGCATCTTGAACTGAAGCTTCTTCGTGAATTCGAACGTATCCAAAAGGTTAAGGCCGAGGATGATCATGACGAATCCGACGATCAAGCTCATGACGAACGATGCCGTTTGCGACAGCGTGAACGCAGACCCGATAAGCCCGATTACGCCACCAAGGATAAAGAAGCCAACCAGTCGCGCGCCGTGGAACATGACCATGGCTTTCGTCGCCTTCGTTTTCGATTCTTCTTTTGCGTAGTTGGCGCTGATCGAAAGAACCAACCCGCCAACGACGGCCATACATGATGAAAGTGACGCAATAATGCCGATCAGGAAGACTGCAGGAAGATTAATGCTGTCCGGGCTCACGAGATTGACGACGCCAAGTTTCTGCAAAGCGATGAATAAGAGGATGACCACGCCGGCGATAGGCGCGGCTTTCTTGAACTCTCCCCAGTTCACCTGCTTTTTTGAGCGTTCGGTGACAAGCGCGTATCCATCTGGTTCGATAAGCTTCGACCATTGAGCGGCAAGCTTTGCCTTGGGCTCCGAAAACGTGCCCCAGACTTTGACCTTGTTCTTTGCCAACACGGCATCGACTTTCTTTACGCCGGGGATTCGGCCGATCTTCTTTTCGATAACTAGTTCGCATGCCGCGCAGTGCATTCCGTTCACGTCGAACTCCAAACACTCTTGATTGCTTGCGGCATTTTGCTTCTGCATATCTTTTTTTCTTTTAGCGTTCTTGCTCATTTCAGTTAATTAGTGCTTTCTTCATGCGTTCCTTGAATGTATATTTCCTGTTTCCCGAGCATGATTCCGGGTCAGGTGTTGTATTGTATTTGTCAGCAAGCGAAGTAACCTGGGTGAATTTCCCGCTGATAAGCTCCTGCTCTCCCTCTGTACCGTAGTTGATAAGCAACCGATCCTTGCTTTGTATTATCGTATTTTCTATCGATTCAATCGCGGTGCCGTTCAATATGAAACGGATCTTCTTTTCATCGTTAGCCAAATAAATCGCCCCTTTGTCGTCGACGATTGAATTTGGATTTACGCTGTAACCGATATTCTGGAATAAGTGCCCCCAGGTAACTGCGTAATCCTCGACATGCACCACGGTAGAAACGTTATCGTGCAAGTGTGCCCGTTCGAGCGGCGTCTTGTGACTTTCGATCGTGCACGGTGCCGACGATTCCTCGTAAAACTTCGGGTCATCCAGCTTCCGGATCTCGCCATTGATGGAGATCAGAAAATCAGCGTGATAATGCACGGAGTCGGCGGCTCGTACAGTGAAGTACCGTACAGCCGTCGTAACGAGGAAGCTGAGAAGCATTCCCCCGATGAAAAATAATAGTAGCTTCTTCATAGTCGTGTTGCTTTCAATCTCAACGAGTTAGTTACCACCGATACGCTGCTGAAAGCCATCGCTAACCCTGCGAATATCGGATTCAATAAGATTCCGAAAAGCGGAAAGAGAGCGCCGGCAGCAATCGGTATGCCAATAACGTTGTAGATAAACGCCCAAAAGAGATTTTGCTTGATCGTGCGCATCGTCTTCTTAGAAAGCTTGATTGCCTTGGAAATTTTAGAGATATCGCCGTGCAGCAGCGTTATATCTGCGGATTCAATAGCAACATCCGTACCTGTTCCCATCGCAATTCCGACATCGGACTTCGCGAGCGCCGGTGCGTCGTTGACGCCATCGCCAGCCATTGCGACGACGAATCCTTTTTCCTGCAGCTCGGTGACTTTCTCCGCCTTTTGCGACGGAAGCACTTCAGCATATACCGCATCGATGCCAACCTGCTTTGCGATGTACTGCGCAGTATTTTTGTTGTCTCCGGTCAGCATCGCGACCTTGATGCCGAGCTTATGCAGATCCCTGACTGCTTCAATAGCAGTATCCTTGATCGTATCGGCTATCGCGATGATTGCGATAATGCCCTGGTTGCCAGCGAGCACAACTGGAGTTTTGCCTTGCATTGCAAGCATTTCAATTTGATTCCCATCTACCGATATTCCCAAGTCGGCCATCAGTTTCAGGTTGCCAGCATAATAGACGACTCCATCGATCGTTCCCTTCACGCCTTTGCCTTCGATATTCTCGAAGTTCTGCACAACCGGGAAGCTGACATTCATCGCCTTCACTTTGTCCATGATTGCAAGCGCCAATGGATGCTCGGAATTCTTCTCGAGCGCACCGAGTATCGATAATATGTGCGGTTGGTCGAGCATTGTAACCGGTACAATATCGGTCACTTCTGGTTGACCTTTCGTGATCGTACCCGTCTTGTCGACGACCACGACCTTCACCTTATGCAGTTTCTCGAGGCTCTCCGCATTCTTGATCAAGATACCGCTGCTTGCCCCTTTACCGACGCCAACGATAATTGCTGTCGGAGTAGCAAGGCCAAGTGCGCACGGACATGCAATAACGAGGATTCCAACGAAACAAAGCAAACCATATGAGAGCGCCTCTGAGACCGGCATAAAACGCGAACCGACAACAACCCAAGTGATAAGTGCAAGTGCCGCGATCACCAATACGATCGGCACGAACACTCCAGAAATCTGGTCAGCCATGCGCTGAATCGGTGCCTTAGAGCCCTGCGCCTCCTCGACCATCTTGATGATATGGGATAGCAAGGTTTCCGAACCGATCTTCGTTGCCTTGAATTTGAACGTCCCTTGTTTGTTGATCGTCCCGCCGATAACCGCATCCCCTGCTTTCTTGTCGACAGGGATCGGCTCGCCGGTTACCATCGCTTCGTCTATGGATGATCTTCCTTCAATTATCTCACCATCGACTGGGATCTTCGATCCAGGCTTGACGACGATCACGTCATCGATGACGACCTGGTCAACCGGCAGCTCGATTTCCGCACCGTCGCGTTCAACCAGGGCAGTCTTCGCCTGAAGATTCATCAATTTCTCGATCGCCTCGCCGGTCTTCAACTTCGAACGAGCCTCAAGATACTTTCCCAAAACGATGAATCCGACGACAACGATCGTTACGTCGAAATACGTCGTCTCCGGCAAGTTGAGCGCATTCCGCACCTCGGGCAAAAGCACGACGATCGTGCTGTAGATGTACGCCGTCATCGTTCCAATACCGATAAGCGTATCCATATTCGCGACATGATATTTCGCGAATCGAGAAACGCCTTCGATGAACGGTTTGCCGATCCAGAACATGATGACCGTCGCCAATAGGAAAACGATCACGTTGAACGTTTGCATCGGTATGAAAAACTTCGGTACCCACGAGACACTTTTCGACAGAATCTCCCACATCATCGCAAAGAAGATGAAGATCGTTATCGGCATCGCGAACTCGACTTGCTCTTTTTGCTTCTGGAGCTCAGCAAGTTTCTGGGCTTTGGTATCGTCAACCGGCGGCTTGTCTGCACGGGGTTCAGCATAAGTTACTGTTTGATTAGCAGGGGGCGTCGTCGTTGGCACTTTATTAGGAATCTGCATCTGCACGAATCCCGTAACATGCGCTTTCGAGGTGTCGAACGAATAACCGAACGGCTCTATACGCTTGGATAGCTCGGCGACATTCGTTTTCGACGTGTCGTACGTAATTGTTGCCTTCTCCGTCCCATAATTGACCTGCACATCCTCCACCGCGGCGTCGCGACGAACGGCCTTTTCGATCGTCAGCGCGCACGACGCGCAGTGCATTCCTTTAATTGGTAATGTTACCTTATCCATATTAGTCTTATTTATTCATCGACTCGTTACTCGTTGCCGGTACGTTGAACCAGCTCGATCGCCACGACCTCATTTGGTTAATTTCACGCGTTTGATTTATTACGATAGCGTTCCCAAGATCAAGGATCTCATTGCGGGTGGAATTGCCGAGTATCTTCTGCGACATCGCGACTGCGTCTTCGTGATGCTTCACCATCGCGTTGAGAAATCGCAAGTCGTAGTTCTTGTCGTATGCCCCAAGATTAACGCCCTCAATCTTCGTTACGACATTCGAATCGTCGAACCAGACCTTCTTCCAGGCATACAGATCGTCTATCTCTTTTCTCTGGGCCGTGATGATATCCTCGCCCATATTCCTCAACTCGCTTCGTTTCGTGTTCTTAACGACATCCTCCGCCATCTTTACCGCCCCGTTATGGTGCGCGATCATGTCATCGATAAATGCTGCGTCCGTATACGTATTCAGATCCATAGGAACGCTCTTCGCCCCCTCCATGTTTGTTCGCGGTGCAAGACCGTACCATTCGTATCTCCACGCTGAGAACGAACTGATGCCCTTCTCCAGGAACGACGCTACTTTTTCCGCATTAACGAGTACTTCGTTTCTGGATGAGCTGAGCTGAGCTTCTTTCGCCATTTCGACTCCAGCCTCGTGGTGAGCGATAAGGGCGTTCAGGAATCTCAGATCGAAGTTCTCGTCGTAATCGCCGAGCTTCACTACCTTCGGATCTTGTAACCGCGTTGTGTTGCCGTACCAGTCTTTCTTCCACGAATACAGCTCATCGATTGCCTTCGGCTCGCTCTTGAGGATTTCGTGAGCGAGGTTTCTAACATCGACGCGCTCGGTGGTATCTTTTGCCTGCATCGCAAGCAGTATCGCCCCCCTATGATGCTTTATCATAGAGTCGATGTAGCTGAGATCGTAATTCCGTCCTGACTTAGCTGAGCTGCTTTGCATACTCTCCTCCGATGCCGATTGGGCATACTGAGGAGATAGCATATATCCCGTACCGAATCCGATGATGATAGAGACTAAAATTAATGAGACTACTAGATATTTAGACATTAGTGTTCTTCTAAGTTCGTATATGAATACTTCCCGAGTTCGGCAAATGCCTTATCGAGCTTTCCCCGTACAGCTTCGATATCGTCCGAAGAATCAAATGATGCGAACCCTTTGTTCTCGTCGACTATTATATTCTCGAAATTCTCATCCTCGAGCGACATCGTAATGAGGCTTCTACAGCCTGTGCAATGCATTCCCTTTATTGCGATTGTGTATTTGTTCATGATAGTTTTCTTAATGATGATGTGTTCCGCCGCGCATCATGAAAAAATGCAGACCTACGCACAACAGCATAGGCAAAGCATATCCAAGGCTTGCAAGCGGAAGCTTAAATAAATAAAACAGAATCCCGACCACGACGATAACCAGACCAGCGATTGCGATCGTTCGTCCGGTATTCGCATGTCCCTTATTGGGGATGATCGGTTGCATAGTATTTGATTCG
>CAZVIJ010000032.1:0-20107 GCA_964626735.1 uncultured Candidatus Saccharibacteria bacterium | reverse complement strand
GTTATCGACGAAGCGTGGATCTTGATGAAATACCCAGATTCAGCTCTCTTCATCAACTCGATCGCAAAACGAGCCCGAAAGTATTATTTGGGGCTCACCACGATCACTCAGGATGTCCAGGACTTCCTCAGCACTGATTACGGAAGGGCTATCGTTACGAACTCATCGATTCAAGTCCTTTTCAGACAAGCTCCCGTCGCGGCCGACTATCTTGCAGGCGTATTCAATTTGTCGGAAGGAGAAAAAGCGTTCCTGCTCTCGGTTCCGCCCGGTAACGGTCTCTTTTTTGCGGGCAACAACCACGTTTCGATCAACGTAAAGGCTTCGCCGACCGAGCACATATACGTAACCTCAAATCCAGTCGAGCTCGAAAGGCTCAAGAAGGAGGGAAAATTAACCTAATACCCGCCTGTAGACACAATTTGTACCTATTCTTTATAATTTGAGGACAAACGCGATGAATATTGGACTGATTGCAAATACGTACTATCCTAACCTCAATGGCGTGAGCGTCAGCCTCGTCAAGCTCGTGGAAGAGCTCAAAAAGCAGGGAGTTAACCCGTATGTTGTCGTTCCGAGGATAAAGAACTACGAATACCCGGAAAATATCTTGCCGGTCCGTTCGCTCTCGTATCCGAAGCGTATTCATGCGGATCTCAAGATCGCATACCTCTATAAAAGCCAAGCGATCGATTTCTTCAAGGAGCATAATATCGAGCTTCTGCACTCGCACGAAACTATGCAAGGCGGCAATACTGCGGTAAGCATCGCGAAGAGGCTGGGTATCCCGCATATCCATACGTACCATACCTTTGTCGAGACCTACAATTACTTCAAGATCCCGGCATATAAACTGTGGGTTCGGCAAAAGACCCGCTATGTCTGCAATAACTCGGAGCTCGTGATTGCGCCGTCGCCGAAGATTCGCCACTACCTTTTGGATATCGGACTACGCAGCAAAATCAAATATCTCATCAATATCCCGAATAACCAGCACCTCAAGCGGGTAGCCAAGGACAAGAAGCTCCTCGCAGCGTATGGCATCAAGCCTCAAGATTTCGTTTTCATAACGTTCGGCCGAGTCGCAAAAGAAAAGGGACTCGATCGTGCCATCAAGATGCTCGAGCCGCTCCTCAAGCAGTATCCCGACATGAAGTACCTGATAGCCGGCAAAGGGCAAGACGAAGTCAGGCTCAAGGCTCTGGTAGAGAAACGCGGGTTGGAAGGAAAAGTCGTCTTCGCAGGCACGTATACGCAGGACACGCTAAGCGCCCTCGCGTCATTAGGCGACTGCTTCCTCTTTACCTCGACCTCCGACAACCAGCCCGGTACCATACTGGAAGCGATGACTGTCGGATTGCCCGTCGTTTCGATCGACGACGATTCGGTCGACTATTTGGTCGTCGACGGCGAGAACGGATTTAAGCGTGAAATCTCACAGCTTCCCAAGTTTTGCGAAAAGCTGTATAAAGACCGCGAATTGCTCGAGCGGATGTCGAAAAATGCCGAAGAGAGTGCTCGCGCTCTTTCGGGGGATGCGATCGTAGGGCGATATATCGATGTCTATAAGAATGTCATCGAGGAATTCAAAAATAAACCGATTAAAGTTACTCCCGCAAAAAAAATAAAATCAAAGCTCAAGTCGAAAACGAAAACCATGATCAAAAAGCTCGTGGTTACCAAATCGTAACGATGCTGCTCACTTGCCATTCGCAAGCTTCAGGAACAATTCGTAATTGTGAGAAGCTTTCTCGGATTCATCCGAGCGGATCTTTCGCTGATTCTCCAGCATCTTCTCGTAAGCGTCGGCATTATCCATATAATCTTGAATCTTGTGGACAAGCCGATCGGCATTCGGTTCATACAAGCCGACGTTCCACTGCTTGATAACTTGCAGATGGTGGGTTTCTTGGCCTTTAATGTAGTTGTAGACGAAGAGCGGCGAGGAATTCACTTCCATCACTTCATGCATGGTTGCAGGCGCAAGCGAGCTGAGCACGACAACATCTGCTGCACGTTCCAGTAGCGCCAATATCGTTTGGTCCACAAAACCGATTGGGTAAATATCAGCTTTCCCCTCCAGCGATTCCCGAAACGTAGTATCGCGTCCGCAATTGACGAGGATATTATAGCGTTGGGTTCGGGCGAGCCGCTCGATAAGCCTCTTCGCCTTACGGGCCCAACCGGATCCGCCGAGCACGAGCACCGTATTCTTGGCGGGATCAAGCTCGCGATTGATCGTGGTCTTAACGTATTCGTGTATTTCCGTACGCGCTTTCATCCGCGAGGTGTGTCGGGCGATCGTAAACCCTTCATGCACGGTTGTTCCGAAAATCAAGATCTTTCCGGGGTCGAAAAACTTTTGCACGTAGCTCTTGGTGTACTGATCGCGAACGAGGTAGTAATCAGGCAGCGAGAATTTGTGCGTTTCCGGTATTTGGTTTCCGTAATCGTATACGGTCGAGACAACTTGAAAGTCTGCCTTCAACTTCTTTTTCAGAAGATTCCCGAGAACGCTGTGGATGAAATGCGTGCTGAGGAGCACGTCAGGCTTTTCAGCCTTGAGAAACCGCTTGAAATTCTTCTTTTCCCGGACGGAAAGCAACGGCTTTATTAGCATCCTGAACGGCTTGAAATTGCCGTACTGGTAAATGAGTGCCCAAAGCCAGGGGAACTTGTTGACCGCCTTGTACAGTTTTTCGATCGACTTCTTGTCGGAATGGTAGACAACTATATCGAGCTCGGGATGGCCAGTAAGCGTCCTCATGAAATTGTTCTGGAGCTCTTTATGGCCGCCACCTGCATCGATGCTGGTGATCACGATCTTTACTGGTTTGCTTGGGGTCATGTTGTCCATCATACTGAAATTGGAGAGTGAGGCAACCGCAACGCATGCTTCCATCCGTTTTCGCCGTAGAACGATGTGCCGGGACAGGAGCGGTTCTGCTGGATCTCGCCATGGCCAAGAATCTGGCATCCGGGGTAACGGGAGATTATATCGTTTGCTGCCTCGATCGCCCGGACGCTTGGCTGTCTCTCGTCCAATTCATCGTGAAAGCAGAGGGCGATGCTTCGATTGTTGTAATCGGTATCTCCGCAATGGAGCCCGACGTATTCGTCTTTCAGATAATTCGTATACGAGCCGTCGTCGAGTATGAAGTAGTGGTATGCTATGAAAATAGGTTTTTCTTCATAGAAATGCCCGGATGCGATCGGCATGCCGTAGTACGGCTTAGATCGATCGCTGAACTTCCTCGCGTAGACATTAATGAGGTTCATGGCGTTTGCGAAATCGAACGGCTGAGTAGACGGATGTCCCGAGTGGTGGATAACGATGGTATCGATCGGCTTCCTGCCTTTGTCGAAGTCCGTATTGCGGCGCTTAGAAAGGCCGATCGCGCCTTCGCGCAAGAATTCCGACGTCATCATCACGATTTCCTTACGCTTCTGCTGCCAGTCGCCGTATATTTTTTCCTGCCTGTCGTGGTATTCGAAAAAGTATTCGCGCAGAAGATCATGCATCTGAATATACCAGTCGGTTCGCGCGTATATTTCGATGAAATCTTTGGGGTCGAAATATCGATATTCGTATATGAACTTCATGACAATATTTCCAATTATTGTAACATAGTGAAAATCATGGCTAAAATCGTAAAAATCATCGGACGGCAGATACTCGATTCCCGCGGCAACCCTACCGTGGAAGCAGATGTTTTCCTAGAAGACGGAAGCATGGGGCGTGCCAGCGTACCCAGCGGCGCGAGTACCGGAGATTACGAAGCAGTCGAGCTTCGCGACGGCGATCAAAGCAAATACGGTGGAAAGTCGGTACTTAAAGCTGTAGGCCATGTCAATAACGAAATCGCCCATTTGCTCACGGGAATGGATGCATCGGAACAGCGGCGTCTCGACGAGGCGATGATACGCGCCGACGGCACGAAGAACAAAGCCAATTTCGGGGCAAACGCGATACTCGCCGTCTCGCTCGCAGCAGCAGTTGCCGAAAGTAAGTCGAGAAACCTCGAGCTCTACGAGTACCTATCGGTCTTCTCTCCGAAACAAAGCGAGCCTTTTGTACTTCCTCACGCAATGATGAATGTTATCAACGGCGGAAAGCATGCGATCAAGTCTGCGGATTTCCAGGAATATATGATTATGCCAATGTCGCAAACAAGCTTCGCGCAAAGGCTCGAAGACGGAACCGAAATATTCCAGCATCTTAAGAAACTGTTGGACGAAGCGGGGTATCAGACTCTCGTCGGCGATGAGGGGGGATTCGCGCCATCCCTCTCGTCGAATGCTGAGCCGCTCGATTACATAATGAAAGCAATCGAAAAGGCTGGATTTCGTCCGGTCGATGATGTTGCGATTGCTATGGACCCCGCGTCGAGCGAGTTTTTCAGCGACGGCACCTATACGCTCCACGAAAAGCTCGATAGGGAGACCACCCATCATACGAGGGAGGAAATGATCGATTTTTACGAAGACCTCGTAAACCGGTATCCGATCATCAGCATAGAAGATCCTCTCGAGCAAAACGACTTCGAAGGCTGGAACATGTTCACCGAGCGGCTCGGGAAGCGGATCCAAGTAGTCGGCGACGATTTCTACGCAACCAATGTCGAACGGCTTCAGAAGGGCATCGACATGCGCGCATCGAATTCTATATTGATCAAGCTCAACCAGATCGGCTCGCTATCGGAAACGATCGATGCCATCAACCTTGCGCATCGTAACGGGATGAGCGCTATCGTTAGCCACCGTTCGGGGGAGACCGAAGATACGTTTATTGCAGATCTCGTAGTCGCAATGCGAACCGGGCAAATTAAGACGGGTTCCCTCTCGAGAAGCGAACGGCTCGCGAAATACAACAGGCTCCTGAGAATCGAAGAGCGGATCAGGGGAGGGAAGTAGAAAAAGGCGGTACAATCTTGATTATTGGTTCGAATTGCTCTAATGTTGCTTGTTAGTGATGTTTCCTATGTATTTGTATATAATCGTCACTATCTAACTGCCTAAACATTGTCACGCAAACGTAAGAAAAAACATATAACAATTCGTGACCCAGAATCTCTCGCAGTACTCGGCATCTTTTGTTTGGTTGTCTCCGTGCTGCTTCTCATCAGCCTTATTTCGAAGTCCGAAGTTTTAACGTTATTCAAGAATTTCCTGGGCCTTGGCGTTATCGTCATGTCTATCGTACTGTTCGTCACGTCGCTACGGCTTTTCGGTACCAAGACGCGATACAATTCGTTCAAGGTACTGCTCTTCCTCATCCTATTCATGTTTTGCTTCCTCGGTTGGATCCAGCTTTTCGCCGATGTCGACAAATCGAGGGAGCTTGCCTATAACGGCGAGTACGGCGGCATACTGGGATACAATATCTCGGAGTACGTGAAAGACCGTCTCGCGATCGAAGGGGCGTTCATCGTGCTTGGACTCCTGATGCTTTTCTCGTTGCTGATCGCGCTCGATTTCACGCCGAAGCAGATAGGGGACGGTATCGTTTCGTTTATCAATATCCTTTCCCGCGTCGTCGTCGGGTTAAAGAACGGCGTTGTCGCGTTCTTCAGTCTCGCTCAGAAGGGCACCGATAAAATCCGCAGCATGGATAAGAATCTCGAGATGAACATGCTCGGCAAAGTGGAGAAGGGCAAACGGGGTGGTACCGCCGTTCAAGATGGCGAGCTTCTCCAGTTCGATCCTGACATCAAGATGGTAAGCGATATCTACTCGAAGAAAGACTTGCCGCTCCAACCCGCATCGGATTTCAATATTAACCTCGCGAACGTAGCGAAAGGGACGGGGGATAAGGTCAATAAGCCATTGAGGAATTTGGGCGCCGTGCCTGAAGCTGCTCATGAGGGGCTCGACTTGTCGCAACGTAATTATCCCGATTGGGTACTCCCACCGCTCGAGCTCTTGGATGAAATTAAGCCGAAAGAGCGCGACTCAATGGATGTAATCAAGAGAAAGGCGCGTGCCATCGAAGAGACTCTGAAAAGCTTCAATATCGAGGCAAAAGTAGAGAACTACCGACAAGGCCCTGCGGTAACCCAATTCTTCGTAGATCCTGCAGCCGGCGTCAAATTCACCAAAATTTCCAATCTCTCTAAAGACCTCGCCCTAACGCTTGCTGCCGGTTCAGACTTGCGTATCGAGCTTATCCCGAATACTTCGTATATCGGCATCGATGTGCCGAACGAAAAGCGCCAGCTGACACAGTTACGCGAATCGATCATGCCCATCTTCGACGGCTCCGAAAAACCGCTCCTTGGAATGGCTGTCGGTATCGATACGGGAGGAAAACCGGTGGTCAGGGACCTCCAGAAAATGCCCCACTTGCTCGTAGCCGGCGCGACGGGTATGGGAAAATCTTTCTTGGTTAACGTATTCATCATTACGCTTTTGATGAAGATGAGCCCCGACGAACTCAAGTTCATTATGATCGACCCGAAGATGGTCGAAATGGCGCCGTATGACGGCATCCCGCACTTGCTAACCAGTCCGATTACGGATATGTCCAAGGCTTCGACGGCACTCAAGTGGGCCGTCAATGAAATGGAAGAGCGGTATAAGACGCTGAAGGAGGCGAGGGTCAGGAATATCGAACAGTATACGGAAACGACGGGTAATCTCATGCCCTATATCATCATCATTATCGACGAATTCTCCGACCTTATGATGCAGTTCAGGCAGGAAGTCGAAACATCGATTATCCGCTTGGCGCAGAAAGCCCGCGCTGTCGGCATTCACCTAATTGTCGCAACGCAGAGGCCGACAGCCGATGTCATCACCGGTTTGATCCGATCGAATATTCCCGCTCGCGTTGCCTTGACGGTAGCTACATCAATAGATTCCCGCGTCATCCTCGACTCGACCGGTGCGGAAACCCTGCTCGGAAAGGGAGATCTGCTCTTCAAGACTGCAAACGACTTGAAGCCGGTACGTATCCAGGGTGCATGGTACAGCGACGCCGAATTCAATAAGGTTCTCGATTTCATCAAGAAGCAGGCGCCGGATGTCGTATACAACGAGGACGAGATTTTGACGGTACCGACAGAAGGCGGCAGCGAAGGAGGAAACTTTATGTCCGACGATCCGCTGTTCAAGCAGGCTGCGGAAATCGTGATTGGCGCGCAGAAGGGCTCGGCTTCGCTCCTCCAGACGAAGATGAAGATCGGATATGCCCGTGCTGCTCGATTAATCGATGAGCTCGAGATGGCAGGGGTAGTCGGTCCGCAAGACGGCCCTCGTCCGCGCGAGGTGCTGGTGCAAGATCTCGATGCGTTCCTCAATGCCGATGTTGAAGCGTAAGTTTGGCAGAGTTAAATCGATTTTGCCATTTTTCGGCATGAGTTATAAAATACCGGGTATGAAACACGACGATAAGAATCCTAAAACTGACGAAAAGCACACCGAGGAGAACGAACGAGACATCCGTGACGAAATGGTGGATTCTGACGAAGGAGCCGATCAAGCAGTACCTGCCGACGAGCCGAAGCAGGACGACTACAAGGACAAGTATGTACGGCTTCTTTCGGAATTCGCGAATTACCAGAAGCAAAAAGAGGCTGAATCGAAATCTATCGTGAAGTTCGCCAACAGCAACTTGATACTGAAGTTCCTCGACATCCTCGACGATATCGAGAACGGCTTGATGCAAGATGAAACTTCGGAAGAGACGCGAAATATCCTCGAAATGCTCAAGTCGAAGATGCTCCATACCTTAAGCCTCGAAGGTGTTGAACCGATCAAGCTCGAACGTGGCGACGATTACGATTCCTCCAAGGCAGAAGTAGTGACGACGATCGACGATGAAGAGAACAAGGGGCGCATTTCCCAAGTGATCAGGAAAGGCTATACGTATACCGACCGCGTTTTGAGGACGGCTAAAGTTATCGTGGGCAAATGAAATTACCGCTTCCAAACATAAATCTAGACCTGAAGAATCTCAATTGGGTGCAGCCGTTTCTGACAGTCGTCCTTATCGGGGTTATCGTATTGCTCGTACTGCAGGTTAACGGCAATTCCAAAAAGTCCGATTCGACCAATATCCGGGAAGTCACCAGGAAGGTGACGTTCGATTCCGCAGTCGATGCCTTCTATAAAGGCGGGTTCCAAGTCTACACGCGCGGGTCGCTTGTCGTGAAGGACAAATCTACGCCGACACCGAATCCTACCCAAGTACAAAGCGTACCGACCAATACCGTAAGCGCATTGGAAAACAAGTACGACGATTTGTTCTTCTTTATCGATAAGGGAAAGGTCAAAAGGCTCGATATACGGACGTACGGCCAGAACGAGACGCTTTTCTTCAACAAGAAAAACGATATCGTCTACATCAGCAACACGCTCAAATCGTATACGACGTATCCGATACCGGACGACAGCGAGAAGAACGCGTTACTCGCATTCGCGGCGACGAAAGCGCAACTAGAAACCACATTCCCGCTCGTTCCGCTCCTGCAGGATTACAAAGACGGAAAGTTCAACCCGGTCGAACGCGCAACGAACTTATATTCGGGAAAGTGGAGCCATCATCTCTTCACGAGCGATGAGGTTCAGGATGTCGTCATCGAAACAGAGCCGGAAACCGGTTTATTCAAAAGCTTTTCTATAGCCCTCGACTATTCCAATAAGCCTTCTGAAATCTATTTCGATTGGAAGTCGTTCGATACATTCGATCGCCTTTACGATATTCCGCAAGGATACACGGAGGTTCCGGTTAAGACTCCCTATAAGGCTAAGCAGCCCGCTACGTAACGTTGGTCGGCGTGCTTGCCTTTGTCGAAAGGGTATACGTGGTCGATTTCCCATTGCCGGTAAGCACGAGCAAGTTCTTTTCCTGCAGGAAATTGAGATCGCGGTATGCGGTCATCGGCGAAACCTTGAACAGCTTTATGTATTCCCTTCGTTTGATAAAAACTTTCTGCTGGAGAAGTTTCAGTAGCTTAAGTTGACGGTCGTTCAAGTCGAGCTTCGTCGTTGACGACTTAATATCGACATAATCGAACTGCACGAACTCGCTTTTGTAATGGTTGATGATCTCATCCATAGCTCCAGCCATACTTTGAATCACCTCGGAAAGTCCTATGGTCGAGGTTTTGGAGAGCGAAGCATTGAGCATTTCGAACATGTTGAAGTTCTTGTGGTTGAGGATCTTGAAAAGCGGAATGCAAAAACCGTTTCCGTAATTGTACTTTTCAAGAATTACCCGAAAGAAGATAAGCGATGAGATGAAGTTGAGCCCGACAAACGGAGAATTGACGTTAATCAGCATCATGAAGACGCATGCCTTGATAAACGGATGCGTGTCGTTGTCGTTCTCGATCCAGAGCACGGCATCGGCAAGCAGCCCGGAAATATCGGAGTTCGTGTACGACTGGTTCTCCAACTCGAATGTCTTATCCACCGTTTCTCCGCCCGTCCGTATCTTGCCGATATCCCACACTTCCAGAATCTCGGATTGGAGCAGTTTAACGATATGCTGCACGAGATGGAAATTGAAAACGATATTGTCCTTACGATAGTTGTTTTGTATGAAGTCGAAAATTTGGCGGATATTCGAAAGCAGCTTTTCCTCTTTAGAGCTTGTCTCCCGTCCGATAGCGATTTTCTTGATATCACCATGGGTGAGGTTGAGTTTGAAGAGGCTGCTGATTGCGAATAAATCTTCAAAGAGGCTTTCGGTTACTTTTTTGTATCTCGTTGCGGCGGGAAGCTCGTTTTGGGTAAGTATCGTAATGTTCCGCTCGAGGTGGGCGATATGTAAGAGGGTCTTATCGGTTATTTTGTAGGAGAGGTTGCTGTCTATCATGGCGCAAACATTTCAAGGAGCTGATGCCACGAAATGTGGCATCGGCAGGTTATTTCTTCTTAGGCGTTACCGTCGGGGTAAGGGTAAGTACCGGACTCGTCGTTGGTAATGGAGTAGGAAGCGCTTTCGATTTGTCGTCGGTACTGCCGGTTTGCTGCTGCTGCTTTGCAGCCTCATCCTTGAGCTTTTGGGCCGTTTCTATTTTCTTGTCGATTTGCTGTGCGTCGTAAAGTGCGGCGATTTGCTGGTTGCTCGGATTCTGCTCTTTCAATTTCTTGAAATTGTTGTAAATCGTTAGGCCTTGATCATATCCCTGCACTTCGACGAGAATATCGGCAAATTTAAGCTGGTAGATTATGTTGTTGACGTCATACGCATTTGCCTGGCGGATTGCAGTGAACGCCGCGTTTGGGTTCTTGTTGCGTTCCTGGATAAGAGCAATTTGGTAGTAGGTGTCGGGGTGTGTCGGATTCTTGAGGAGTGTCGCGTTGAAGTAGTCGAGTGCCGAGCTGTCTTGCGATAGATTGGAAAACTCGGATAGGCGAGAGATCAATATGCCGGCCAAATAGTAGTTCTTGTATTCGTCAGGGTAATTGTTCGATGCATAGAAGAGGCTCGACATGATACCCTTTTGGAACGTTCCGAGATAATTGAACTGGTTGATCACTTCCTGCTTTTGTTTTGCCTGGGGATCTTTCGTTACCTGTTGCGATAAGTCGGCAATATTCTGGATGAGTATCGCGCCGTTTGCATTCACGAGCTCCCGTATGAAGACGTCGGAATTGGGATACTTGTTGACTGCGTCGAGCGAGCTCCGTTGGTAATTCGCCAGGTCGTTGATTGATTGGTATCGCTTAGCCCAGAACGCGGATACATTCGCCGAGGTAATGAAAAAGCCGTTGTACAAGGTGACGAGAGAGCAGACAAGCAGGATAAGCGTGAAGAAGTAGTTGAAATTATGTTCGAGCCGCATGGTTCGGCTTGCCATACTGATATTGAGCGACTTTGTCGGCTCCATTTCGTATAGGACCGCGATCGTCAAACCCAAGTAAAGCCACATGAGCAGCAGGAGAGAGAAATCGTATCCCGTGACGAGCGTAGAGAGCGCCAAAGTTACGAATCCGAGCAAGACGAAAATGCCGGTGAAATCGACGGTGCTCGAGGAGAGTTTCCTGAAGGCCACGTACAACGTTACGGCGAGTACGAGTATGAAGGTTATGATGCCGAGCAGACCCTGGGAATTAAGGACTTCGAGGAAGTACGAGCCCGCATGGTTGATCCGAAGCTCGGGAACCGACGGCGCGTTGTTGTTGATGGTTAGGTTGTTGGGAACCAAACTTTCGTTCTTGAATAGATCGAACGCGTACGTAAAGTTGCTCGGCCCATTTCCGATAAAGCCTTTATTGAGCGATGCGTGGATAGAGTTGACCGAAACGTCCCACGATACATCGATGGGAACGGAGGGATAGTTGAATCCCTTGAAGATGGTGCTGGTCAGGCCGAAATAGCTTGCCAAGCCGAGGATTACCGAAACGCCGACGAGGGAAGCGACGGGAACGAGCGCATTCCTTAAATTCTTGTTGTTGAGAATCATGAAGAAAATCAAGCCAAGGCCGACGAGCGCAAGGACCATATAGAAGTAGTTGTGCGTCCTGCCCGAAACGTTGAGCAGGTTCATGAACCCGGTGCCGAGAATAATTACGGAGAGCGAATCGATAATCAGGCTTGTTTTATCCTTCGACTCGAGAATATTGGTGACGACGAGACCGATGCTCACGAAGAACGACGCCAGAACGAGCGCCAGCAGCGAGCCGTAGTGCCCGGATGGGGTGAACAAGGTCGAATTGAAGTATTCGCGAAAGAAGATCGAGCCGTTGCTCCAGCCTCCCGAATACCGGAGTATCAGCCATACGACGATGATAGACATTGAGATGTTTACGCAGCGAAGCACGAACTGCACTGCCTTCTGCCCGCGAATGTTATTCGCTACGAAGAAAAAGAAGACGAACAGCATCAGCATCTCGAAAAGGGAATTTTGTAGCGTCGCCTCGAAGCCGTAGATGCTATTCTGCCTATTGATGGAGAAGACCGTTGAAAGCACAAACGATGCCACCCACAGATAAACCGGAAGGAAGATTTTCGTCGAGGTCAGGTTGAGCTCCTTGGTCTTGAAAACCCGCCAAGTCCAAATTCCAAGGAGAATAAGGTTGATCACCGCAAGAAGCAGCACCTTATGCGCCGAAAGGAAGACGTACGAACGAGTAGAATCGAAGTAGAGTCCCGGAGATATGAGAGGATTAAATGTTAATAGAACAAGGATAAGTCCAATACCAGTTATTTTTTCACTGAGTTTCTCCATTTGATAGTTTGTAAAAAATCGTGCTTAAACATCATAGTCAAAATCATGATTTATGCAATCATGTTGACAAACATCGGCAAAAAATATTTCATAAGTAAGGACGCTTACAGAAACGATAGTCGACGCTTTACATGAATAGCAGAAAATTTTCAAAAAACCGCTCTATATTGGAAGGTCTTAATGTCATTAAGATCTCGTTCGCAGGATTGATGATTGCCTTGTTCGCCGCACTCCCCATGGTAATCAGCCAAATCAACACCAGCTCGACAGATTCTCGAAGCAACGCAGAGATTCGCTATCCGCAATGCGATTCGCTCAACCCCTGTCCGACCGCTACGGCCACGCCGACACCCGATTGTTCGTTGACTCCGCTTCCACCCGCATGCAAGACTGGACTCATACAATCATGGGTCGTTGCGCCGAACGGCGGCGAAATCGTTTACGGAAATACCGAACTACAGTTCTTCGCTAAAAATACTTCAGATCCTTCGGCGAAATTCGGATTCACCATGGACCTGCTGAAAGGAACGCAATTCGTAAAAAACCTTTTTGTCGTTGCCAGTACTCAACAGATAACCGATCGAGACGGAATACGATCCAAATTCGTCGATCTCACCGGCATTACCGAAGGAACCGATTACAAACTCAAGTTGACGACCGTGGACGCAAACGGGCAGAATGCCGTTATCGACTACTCCGACAGCTTCTTTACCATCTCCCAGAACACGGCTCGCCCGACCTTCGTCAGCCTTGCTCCCGGACCCGATATCGTCGTAAACCAACGCTATACATATACGCCGACGATATCATCGAACAGGCCGTATACGATTGCGGCGCCGACCTTGCCGGCGTGGCTCAAGCTCGACGCAGCCAGCAAGACGATCGACGGCACTCCGACCGCGACGGGAATATACCCGATCGTATTGGTAGCGACCGACGATTTCGGAAGGCAAAGCTCGCAAGTATTCTCGTTGAACGTAAAGACATCGCTTTCAACGGCGTCGACAACGACGCCTAAGCCTACCGCGACGAAAGCGGCACCGACAACGAAGGCGAACCAAACGACACCGACTCCAACGCCTACGCTCGATCCGAAAACGGGCGGCAGTACTCCGACATATACGGTTTCCGATATCGGCATCAAGCTTCCGACCGGAGATCGGCTCTCGAAATCCGACTCGAAAATAACAACTACCATGCCCGATGCTCTCGCTTCACAAGTTACAACCATGGTCATGGAGATCAGCAGGGAAGGGAATTCATGGGAAAAGGTCTACGAAGGAAAGAGCCTGTCGACATCCCTCGATACCGAGAAATACGATGGAGGAGATTATTACCTTAGGTTTACCTACACGCTGGCTGACGGCAACAAGGAAGTAAAGACATACGGCCCGGTTCATATCGTCAAGCAAAATACCGACCAGGCTGCGCTCGATGTTACGATTCGAGACCTGAAACCCCAGGAAAGCGAGAAGATAACCGATCGCAAGCCGGTAATATCATCCACGTTCCAAAAGCCTGCCGGCGCGAATATCGACCTGAAATCGTTCAAGCTTACGATCGACGGCCTCGACTTAACGTCAAATCCGAACGCGAAACTCAATAATTTCAGCTTTGCCTATACGCCGGATGCCGACATGGCGTTGGGGAAGCACGAGGTAACGGTGGAAATCGCTGCTGAAAACGCGAATCCGACGAAGAGAACCTGGAAATTCGAGATCGTCCAGCCCGAGTCACAGATCGCTAAGGATCAGAGTCTAGCGCGAAAGAATCGGGTGCTGATCGGAGTCGCAATCGGTATTGTAATTTTGATTTTTGTGCTATCGTTGTGGGCTATCGCCCTGGCTCGTAAGGAGAAGATGTACTACATCGACGACGAACGCACGATCGTGGAGCGCCCTCCGCTATAACGGAGGCCTTCATAAAGGTATGGTATAATTATGGGTAGGATCGGGGCTTACATAAGCACTGCATGTCAGAATCTGATACACAACTAAAAATCGATCAGCTTGATTTCGGATTTAACCTCTCCCAAAACGCTCAACCACAAAATCCGAGCCCGAAAAAGAAGTTCTCACTGAAAAATATTTTCAGGAAAAGAGACGGGGGAGACGAACCCTCAGGCAAGAATAACCTTCTTCAGACGTTGAAGAAGCTAGCCAAGACTATCTTCACCATCTTCATTAAGACGAAATGGAGGGTATCTCGCTCTATCTTCTTGGGCCGCGGCGTGTACTTCAAGTACATTTCCAATTTCTCGATCGTCATTATTCTCGTCTTCGGCTGCTATGTGTACCTCGGCAGCACCTCGAAATCGGGAAAGACCAACTTTTTCTCGAAATACGCTGGTACGGCGCTTGCGAACGAGTCGATCGTTTCGGGAGGAGGCGCACCAACTGATGTCACCCAAAAGCAGTTCAACATCGTCAAATACAAGGTAGGTACGGGCGTCTCCCTTTCATCGATCGCTCAGAAATTTTCGACCCCCGATACGGTCATCTCGGTCGATACCATCATGTGGGCAAACGGCTTGCAAAACGACTTCCTGAAATCGGGCATGATACTCGACATCCCCCCGGTCAGCGGCGTTCTCCATATCGCGCAATCGGGAGAGAATCCGACCGATATCCTCAAGAAGTACGGCAAGATTTCCGACAAAAGTTCGTCAGAAGAAGTGAACGGTGCGCTCCAGGAGTTCACCGATATCAATCTTCTTGAAGTCAAGGTAGATGGAGATACGCGCACCCCCATCATTTCTCCGGGAAGCAAGTATATCGTGCCCGGTGGCGTTATCGCGGAAGCTCCTAAGCCGCAAGTTGCGCAAGCCAAGCCGACGCCGAAGCCCCAGCAGCCGGTTGCTAATGTGCCGAAAGTTGTTCCCGGCGTACCCAATGCGAACCTCATTTGGCCAGTCGCAGGCGGGCGGGGAATTATCTCCCAGTATTACTCAGGATTCCATACCGCTATCGATGTCGCAGATTCTTCGGGGCCGCCGCTTGTCGCGCTCGCGAACGGCACTATCGTGTTCGCCGGATGGCAGTCGGGCGGAGGCGCGAACGTCGTGATGATCAAATACGATAATGGATACAGTTCGCTTTACGCCCACCTCCAAAACAGATCATTCCGCGTTAGCGCAGGCGATCGGGTTGTTCAGGGGCAGGTTGTCGGATTGATGGGATGTACCGGTTCGTGTACCGGAACGCACGTGCACTTCTCCTTGTTCTATAATGGACAGGTGCTCAACCCGATCAATTACGTCAAACGATAATGAAGAAATTACTAGCCTTCCTTAAGAGAACTCCGGTTCTCCTCCTCCTTATATTCGCCGTTTCATTCGGTGTCTATATGGCGAACATCCGCTACACCGGAACAACCGATACCGTAACCAACGAAATCTTCGCCGACAATTTCTCGAAGACGGGAAAGACGTACTTGGAAAACAACTTCCAATTCAATTTCCTCGTTCAGCCGGAAGAACTTCCGCAGCACGCGAAGAACACCAAACAGATCAATGGACATTTCTATTCCAAATATCCCCCCGCGACTCCAGTGCTAGTCTATCCGTTCTTTAAGGCATTCCATGTGCTGCACGTATCGAACTACAAGCTCATCGGCAAGATAACGGCAGCGTTCATCACGGCGATCTCTATTTGCTTCATGTTCCTGTTCCTCAAGAATCTTACCTCGAAGAAACTCGCATTCGTGATCGCCTTTATCTACGCGTTCGGTTCCAGCACCTGGGGCATTACATCCCAAGCGCTTTGGCAGCATACGTTAGGGCAGTTTTTTTCGAGTATCATCTTGTTCTTGTTGAGCTTGTACCTTGTCACCAAAGATAGTACCGAGCGGGTGAAACTTTTCTGGAAGGTCGGAATACCACGCGGTTCAGCCCAGGTGTACGCCTTTTTCATCATCGGTGTGTTGTTGGGGCTCGATATTGCGGTTCGTCCAACAAATGCGCTCACCGCATTGTGTATCGGTCTGTTAATACTGCTCACGAGAAATTGGAAATTGATACTGGCAACCATTTTGGGAGGCATTGGACCGTTTGCAATGTTCCTCTATTACAATTATCACGTTTTCGGCTCGATTACCGGTTCAGGGTATGGAGCAGAGGCAAGCGCCGGTTGGAATGCGAAGTTCAGCCAAGGATTCTTCGGACTGCTTTTCTCGCCGAGCGTCGGCCTTCTTGTCTTCTCGCCGATATTCGCGTTTGCGATTGCCGGCATGATCCACATAGTCGTACGGGCGTTACGCGAGCATCGATTGGCTTTCACCCGATACAATCTCTACTTCGCATGCGTCTTGGTATTTCTGGCGAATCTGCTTCTGTACTCTAAGTGGTGGGCTTGGCACGGCGATTCCTGGGTATACCGTATGATTATCGAAGGCATTCCGTATCTTGCAGTCGGCTTCGTGCCGGCATTCGAATGGGTTAGGAACCTCGAACGCAAAAGACTCTTGAGAAAAATCCTGATCTCGCTTGCTTTACTGCTTGCAGCTTTTTCAGTATACGTCCAAGTTCTCGGTACGTTCAGCGAGGATTACTCATGGCACTCACGGTATAAAGTTACGTACTACGATAACGATTACCTGTTCGATATCCCGAACTCGCAATTGCTCTATTACCTGAAGGCGCAACGATACTACATCCAGCTTCCCCACCGAACGGTTTATGTCGTGGGCGACAGGTTCGGGGATAGGATCTCCTTTGACGGGAACCGCTCCGTTGTGGATGGCCAGAACAAAATAATACATGCGCTCGCGCTCAATACCGGTAGGGCACCGAAAGTCGAATACGGCGAGCTCGAAATCTACAATAAATATGACGGCATGCAGTTCTTCATCAACGACCCGTATAAGGCGAAGGATATCGTCGTGAAAATCAACTACGACACGCTCAAGACCAATAAGGCTGCAAAGATCCAAGTTAGGGAACTGCTGGGGGGCAAAGAAGCTGAGGTGACGAAATTAACTACCGAAGACGACTCTTCGACAATGACGCTTACCCACGGCGCAGAAGAAATCCGCATCCAAAACGACGATACACCAGATCAAGTAACGATCACCTCGATAGAGTTCTCGGTGAAGTAACCAAACTCCGTTTCGAGTATAATGCAGTTTATGGTTACGAAAACTAAAACTGCAGTTCTCGTCGGAATCGATGCCCATATAATAGACATCGAGGTAGACATTAGGAATGCCCAGCTTCCGGGATTCATTATCGGCGGCCTGCCGGACAAAACGGTACAGGAATCGAAAGAGCGGATCGTCTCGGCAATAAGGAATGACGGATTCGACTGGCCGCGCAAAAAAATTATCGTCAATCTAGCGCCCGCACACATTCCCAAAACGGGTACCGGTTTGGACCTGGCAATCGCATTAACGATCCTGTCGGCATCGGAGCAGGTTGTATTCGACCCGGAGAAGTTCGTCTTTCTCGGGGAGTTGGCGCTTGACGGAAAGCTACGCCCGGTTTCCGGAGCGCTGGCGACTGCTCTCACAGCGAAAGGCCGCGGGATCCCCTCGATAATCGTGCCCTCGCAAAATGCGAATGAAGCATCTATCGTTGACGGGGTATCGGTTATCGGAGCGCGAAGCTTACGGGAGATCGTCGAATACCTTAAGGATGAGCGGCGAATCGATCGAACGGTTTTTCGGGCGCGTGAAACCGTTGAGGAAACCGAACTCGATCTTCGAGAAATAAAGGGGCAGGAGTCGGCAAAACGGGCGTTGATCATATCAGCGGCAGGAGGACATGCGCTGCTTATGAAAGGCTCGCCAGGTTCCGGCAAATCTATGCTTGCACGGGCATTGCGCGGAATCCTACCGAACAATTCTCTTGATGATGCAATCGAGGTGACGAAAATTTACAGCGCGCTCCATCTGCTCGATCCCGACGCGCCGCTCATCATGACTCCGCCATACCGGTCCCCGCATCACACGACCCCGACGATCGCAATGATAGGCGGCGGAAAACCGGTACAGCCAGGAGAGGTGACCTTGGCGCACAATGGAGTTTTATTTATCGACGAATTCGCGCAAGCGTCCCCATGGACGATAGACAGTTTGCGTGAACCGATGGAAGCGAAAAAAGTTGTTATCTCCCGATTGGGGATGTCGGTCACGTTTCCCGCGAACTTCCTGCTCGTCGCCGCGATGAATCCGTGCAAATGCGGATGGTACGGTGATACGAGCCGGGAATGCACCTGCCCGCCGTCAAGCGTCGAGCAGTACCAGAAACGTATCTCCGGACCAATCCTCGATCGCTTCGACATGGTCATACAGGTCCCGAAAGTATCGATAGAAGATATGACATCGCTACCGCAAGGCGTAACTACCCATGAGGCGAGGCTCATTGTCGAGGAAGCCAGAAATAGGCAAAAGCGGCGATACGAAAAGTCCGGCATAACCTCGAACGCTTCGGCGTCGCAAAATATGCTCCTTGAAACATTTCCGTTCTCGCGAACCGGACTCGATCTCCTGGCGCGAGCGGCCTCGAAATTTCAGCTTTCGGCGCGGGGCTATACGAAGGTAATGAAAGTTGCGGCGACCATTGCCGATATCGCAGGAGACGCGGAAGTTTCAGAATTGCATATCGGCGAGGCGCTGCAGTACCGGGTGTCCCCCCAACAACATTGATACTATGTGAAGACTACGATGGCCTTTAGGTTCCATTAAATCTCATTACATGTATAATTTATTGCGCAATGAATTTTTCAGGAAACAAAAAGAACGTTTCTAGACAAAAACGGTACACAGATTTCGCATCTGCGAAGAGTAGCGTACAAGCTACCAGGACACGACATAAAGGAGTAGGGGGCAACGGAATTTCGGGAATGGTCGGAGGCATCAAATCCAGAATCTCCGGGAAAGGCGGCAAGAAATCCGGCTCGCGAGCCAAAAGGATTCTCAAGCGAGCAGGAATTATTTTCAGCTTAACGTTCTTATTCGGCATATTGTTCGGCATACTCGTACTTTTGGGCGTAGTTTCCGCGTATTCCAAGAATTTACCCGACATCAACAAGTATTTCGCCGAAAGCGCGAAGGACGAGAGCGAAACGAAGATCGTCGACCGGAACGGCAAGGAACTGTATCGGTTGCAGGGCGATGTCCTTAAAGAGCGTATCGATATCAAGGATACGCCCGACAAGCTCCAGTGGGCATTTGTCGTTGCCGAAGACTCGGAGTTCTATAACCATAAAGGGCTCAATCTCTTCGGACTTATCAGGACCCTTATTTGTACCGCGAAAAACCACAGCACAGCAGGATGCGGAGGTGGATCGTCAATTACCCAGCAGGTCATCAAGAACACCACGAACGAAAAAGACAGGACGCTTAAGCGAAAAGCGCAAGAGGCCATACTCGCCATGAAGGTGGAGCAGGAGTATTCTAAAGACCAAATTCTCGAATTCTACATGAATGTCGTTCCCGAAGGCGGTAAGCTGACGGGAGTGCGGACCGCAAGCAAATACATGTTCGGCAAGGAAAACTTGAACGACCTTACGCTTGCCGAGGTGGCGTACCTGGCCGCAATTCCAAATGAACCGGGCGTCCTCTCCCCATGGGGCGGTATTTACTATAACCCGCAAAAAAGCCAGGATCGCGCAAACTACGTACTCGACCGAATGCTCGAGCTTGGCGATAAAACCAAGGAACGCACCGGCTTGACGCCTGAAGATATCAAAAAAGCCAAGGAGGAGCTTCCGACGGTTGCCTTCAAATCGAACGGCGTCGCTAAGACGGCGCCGCATTACGTCGATAAGGTTATCGATGAGCTTGACCGGATATACTGCGATAAAGTAGATAAGGATCAGAACAACAACTGCCAGGGTAGCGAGTACCTCAGGGATAAAGGATACACCGTGGTAGCCGCAGTCGATCTGCCGACGCAGCAGCTGTTGGAAGACACCATTAAGGCCCAGGTC
>CAZVIJ010000031.1:0-20852 GCA_964626735.1 uncultured Candidatus Saccharibacteria bacterium | reverse complement strand
ACATGTTCATAAGCGCAATAACATCGAGAAGCGCGAGCTACTCGGTAGGAACTGCTGCCTGCGTAGGCTCCGCCGTTGCAGTCGGTGTGTCGGTTGGTGCGGGAGCAGTGGTTACTGTAGGAGCTGGCTGTTCAGTCGGGACACTTGTCGGGGGAGAGGATTGCGTTGGAGTCGGATCTTCGCTTTCGTGGTGCGTCTCTTCGTTGGATGCTCGCTGACTTTGTGTCGGCGTAGGAGTTGCCGGCGAAGTTTGCCCGGATGCTGCGGGTCTCGCTGATGTTTGTGTTTTGGTACCCGATGCAGTTTTTACTTTAGTTACGGATGGAGTAGGGGTACTGGTTTCTACCGGTGTGGAAGACGGTATACCGGTGCTCACCCCTTGGACAGCTGGCGTTTGCTTAGTTTCCGCACCTGCCGACTTTTTGTTCTTCATAATGAACTGGTCAAGCTTGTCCTCAGCCGTTTTCGTGTACGTCTGGTTTTTAGGCTTTGAAAGCTGGATAAAAACAAGCATTACCGCAAAAAGCACCACCACGAGAGAAACGACAACACGGCGAGCCTCACGGAGCAGATTCTTTTGGTTCATGGGAGTTTTAAAGTATCGCTAAATGGACAAAAACAGTCAATGATTGCTCCAGCCGTGGTATAATTAGGTATGTCAGATTTCGGCAATTGGGGCGAAGCTTCTGAATTACCTCGTGAGGCTACTGAATTTACTTTAAGCAACGGCTTTGATGACGTTCAGGCTGCAGGAGCAGGAATCGCGGCGCTTGTGAATGCACCTCATGCTCATATGCAATTAGCCGCTCTTTTCGGTGTATTCGGCAAAGCCGATCGCGCTGCTCATACCGCATATGTTAACCCCCGACATGTCATCTCCGCATGCATCGGTATGCTCGAGGATCCCCAAACGAAACTTCAGCCTACGGGTTTGCCGGACGAACGTGCTCAATTCCAAAGCTTCATTGTACGAACGCGAGGATTAATAAACAGCGAACAGGAAATGACGCGTGGCGAATTGGAATACTTCAGGGAGTTCGCTCATATCATGAACCTGATCCACTTCCAGCATCCTTCGTGGGGAGCTTGGAATTCGACGAGAAGAATGGAGTTCGATTCGCAAGTTCTCGAAATGGTGAAGGTTATCCATACCGCGAATGACGGTTTTACCCATGAAACAGTAGGCGATGTCATCTACTACGCGACTGAATATTTCAAGGGGAATGCAATAGGCGCTACGAACGCTTAATCGAATCTTGCATTCTACGAATCATCCTAAACGCCTTTTCGAACTCATGGCTTTCTATAGCGGCCATGAGCTCATCGCCGTAATTCTCGATTCCCGCCACTTGGTCAATGATACCGGGCAGCATAAAAGGTGTTGATTGCAAATGCAGTTGGAGCGACGTCGCTTGCCCGACCGATGCCAATACCTTATCAAGGCGCTCATAGGCGATTGCAGAGCTGGTATAGTTGTCTGCATCTCCGCCCGTGAATCGTTCGGGGAAAATTCCGACCTGTATTCTGAACGTCTGCCCTTCATTTGCCGTGGAATAACTTTGGCTTCCATCCCTGGGGCAACTGCTTCCGACAAAGTAATGCGATGGATCGTTGTCCGGGGAAGGGGTCATGGGGGGGAGACGATGGGCAATTTCGTGGATCGTCTCGTAAACGATGATGCTGACGTCGCCTGAATTCACGTTGACGAAAACGAAATCGGAATCGAGCGGATCAGTCGCGAACCCGCCCATATCACCACCGGAGCTCATAATCGGCTCGAGAATAGTATGTTCAGGAGACCCCGGCTGATAGTGCTTGTTCCAAGTGAGTGTATTGTAGTACCGTAACTTAACGCGAGCAATCCGCTCAGCGCATTGGGGGAAGCGGGCGATAAGCAGATCCTTCGCGAATTTTTCGATTTGCTCGCGCTGTTCAATAAGCAAGTCGCTAGCCTGCTGTTTTTCGAGTATCTCGATGGCAAGCGCCATCGCGCTGACGGGCTGCGGGAATTCCATCGCAACACCATATGTTTCTGCAACATAGCGAGAAAGTTGATCGGGTTTCATATCTTGACGTGCCAGAACTCGCCGCAACTGGTTATACCGATCCGACATAGTACCGGTGGAATATTTTACCTTTTGCAGTTGTCGGGCAATCGATTCGCGTGCCGGAGTTTTGTTCTCACGTGCGCGAGCACGCTCGCCTGCTGGCGTTCGTTCGGTTACGACCCGCATGAAATCGTACATCTCGCGCAGGTAGCCGGCGTCAGGTAGATTCACCGCATTACCGCTAACGGGAAAATGTTTTTGAGCCCTCAGCCATTCATCGGCCAGCCCCGGATAAACGATGCCATGGAGATAATTCACATACCGGGAACTGCCGTACGCCAGATTGATGAATTTTCTCATGAGCAAACCGAAAAGCTTTTGGTCGAACTGCTCACGAAGCCGGTTCTCGTGCGGGTTTCCGGAGTCATGCGCCTTTTCGGCTGGATACAGCCTCTGATCGTTATTAATATAGGGGGCAGAGCTCGCCGCGATATTTCTCGTTTCCCACGTGCCCGGCACATGGACCAGTGGAAACATATCGCTGTTATTGGGGAAGAGATTGCTAATCAATAAATCGATATTGCCCTGCCGTTCAGTCATCGTCCTTGATAGTAGGGGAACTTTTTGAAACCCCATGAGGAATCCCAATCCAAAACCAAATTGTCTTCGCTCCGTATTGAACTGCTTTTCGGAAACTCCCTCAGGTTGGTACTTCGACATCGTGTTATTGTATTACTTTATACCAGTTCCGAGCGTTTCCCACATGAACTCGAATATGGTGGCGAACGAATCCCGGATATCCCTTTGGTGGACAAGAAGGGTAACGATTTCCTCCCGGTAGTTGGTGATCGCCACTTTGTCGCCGAAAACCATTATCTGCGTGGCCAATGAAAGTTTGCCCGGATCGACAAGACGCATTTCCCGATTGGGTATTTCGGCATATTCGGTCAGCGTTTCCTCCACCGTCTTCAGCCGGGGAGTGATAATTTTGGTTGGGATGTGTTTACGGCTCCGTTCCGCGACATGACGGTCGATCTCTTCGTAAAGCTTTTTTGAGTTTCTGTCGTACGCAGATCGGATAATAAGAACCTCATCGGTCCCGGCTTCTATTTGGCTGTGGATTTTCTTCAATCCTTCAACCCCATACAGCATATCGACGACCGGAGTAACGTTCTTTTCTTGGTACAGTTGGCTGTAAAGCGGAAACATCGTGAGGTACTCCTTCCGCATAGTGTCGATCTGCTTGTTCCGCTTTTGGATGAGGAACTCTATGAATCTAGGATCTTTCGCCTTGAAAACGCTATCTTCGTCGTCGCTGGCCGTGACCTTCTCGATGATATGTGCTTCCTGCAAGGTGTACAACGATTTGTAAACAGTTGGTCGCTTAATTTGGAGAGAGTCCGAGAGCGTCCTCGGCTTCGATGGACCGTTCTTGATGAGGTATTCGTAAATGTCGATATCGTACGTGTTGAACCCCAACTGCTTCAGTATTTTCCGCATGTCACAATATTATAACACGGAAAAACGTTGTTATGGCGGCTTATGAGAGCTGTCTGGTGCAACCCGATTGACTGCCTTTCTGAGGAGGCTCATAATCGCGCAACTTCTAAAAAAGGAGGAATCTATGAACATAAAAACACCGGAACAATTAGTCGAAGTACGGGATGAACTCTACCACGCAGCATGGCTCGTGTTGGACATCCAAAAGACGCTTATGTGTAAATCCTACGGATTTAGGAGGGCAGCGGAAGAGACGCGATCGTCAATCAGGAATGGGAGGCTCGATGCATTCGCTAGAACTCTCTTGGCGAGGCGAGAACTGCTGCTCGAAGCGCAAGACGGGCAAGCATTCGATGGGTATTGCAAATACTGGAATCTGATAGCCGATGTGTGTTTCTTGGATAAAGCAATGGCGCTCGATAGGATGGGGGTTCTGGACCAACATCCGAAGGAATATTGGGGATCGAAAATTATTCTCGAAGGAATGGGCGGATTCTCGAGGGATATGGTGTACCGATGTTGCCACTTGCTATTCCTGGGACAGATCAATCAGGTTCCGGGGCTCGTATTCCGCACCGAATTCGAACGCGCAAACGTATTTGGGGAATCGGGGATGATTCCGATGTCGCTCGATTTCACGTCGGGAACGATAGCGGCATTCAACGATGCGGACGCTATCGTCAGCTATACGGAAAATCTCTTCGAGGCTCCCGTCAACTATTCGGTCCAGGACAAGCTCTCGAGATCTTGAAGCTCACTTCGGCGATACCCTTAACGCCATCGTTGTCGAGCACTTCAAGCCGATACTTGTGGGTTTGAAATGTATTGTATTGCGTCGTATACGAACATGGCTGGGTAGGCATGTTCATGATGAAGTTGTTGTCGTACCTCACATCCGAGCAGTTATACGCGGTATAGCAATTGCCGTCTTCGCGGATCCACTTGAATCGCGACGTATCGTTGATCGTCCCATCCTCGGGGTCGATAGCGACGGCATTAAAAAGTACGGGCCAAAAACCGATATCGTTTTGCCCATGGTAGGTGTGGTCTTGGTCTTCTTCAGGAACTTGGAAATTCGCGTTATGCAGCGGGGAAACGATAGATACATTAGGCGCAGCATTCGGTAATGGAGTAGGCGTAAGAACAATGCTAGTGGGGGTAGGTGTCGGTGTTGGGGTAGACGGCTTGTTCGGCGTAGGAGTTGTTACCGTGGAAGATTTCGTTGGAGTCGGGATTTTGGTGACGGTAACTCGAACCGTAGGTGTTGCCGCGTTTGCAGCTCGAGTTGGGGTGAGCGTCGGATAAAAGGTTGGAACCGATGTCGTAAATGCAGGATCTGAAGGGTTCGGTTCCGTTGAACCCGGTGCATTGAAATCGCTAGCTCCCAATACATCGCCGGAAGAAACGGGAGTTGGCGAAGTTTCCGCCGTTTTCCCGGCTCCGTTCATCAGCTGATTCCGCTTCATTTCCAAGTACGAGTTCTGGTTAGAATCTTTACCGTCGCGTTTGGTGGAATTGACGAACAATACGAAGACTACGACGAGAACTGCAACGACGGCCAAGACCACCGTGCGAGTCTCGCGGAGCAGTTTCTTCGCATTCATGTCGCTACCAGTATGGAATATCTGCAGTAATGCGTCAAATCTTCCTCACGCTGTTGCGGAAAGCGGCTTCATCGCTAACCTGAGCCTGTACGGTGTATAATGATGAATATGAAAGGCATTTACCAACCTGACCACATCATCGACGACAAAACTTCAGGAATAGCCGCAGCGGCATTATATCGTTCAAGAACGGATAACCCGCGACGCGCCCTCCTCGTCCATGCGTTAGGTTTCCCGAGTGCCCAAGCGGTCGTACCCGTTCACGAAAAGCAGCCCGATATTTTGAAGGCTTGCGAAAACCACCACGTCCTATTCCTTGGCGCCCCGACGCTGATCGAACCTGCGGCAATCCCGTACTGCGTTAATCAAGCACTGCATGTCTTGCGCGAGATGGGAGAAGATACGGTCGCTTTGCCGATGCACGGCATGGCCGTCTCGATGGCTGCGATACCGTGGCTCCGGCTCTTAAATCACGACGGCACTATTGGAGTAAGGCATACTATCGACGAGCGGAGATACCAACACGGTATGCTTCGGTTCGATGGATTATCGTTCGTGAGCCCTGCCGGCTATCATGGAAGGATTAAGGATGGGGATGCCAAGTTGTTGGGTATCGGTTTCGTCCAGAACTACGCGTTCTACCTTAGGCAGCGCGCGATTGCCTTGGCCCAGCCCTATACGCTCGATTCGCTTGGTGTGGCGAGAACCCCCCGGACTATGGTTGCGTCAATGGCGCGAATCCTTCTTGAAGGACAAACGCCTGCTTCTGACCCTAACTATACGCCGGATGTGCAATTCTATTTCGATCCGGCCGACCAATTGGTAATGCATCGAGGCCATCATCCGATGACGGGCCTTAATCTCATATCGATGGGGGGAGATCCGAAACATCATTACGACGCGGCTGTTGCAGCTCAAATTCACCAGATGAGGGTGGACGAAATCTACGAAAAAAATCTTGGTGTGTGACGCGCCACTACTTACGTAACCGATTGTCATCTAAAACAACTACCAAGTATACTTGCCCGTTATGAAATTCTGGGATGCATCAAGAGATGAACGTTTAATACAGCATGAGGTACGCCTGCATGGACCAGTTTCCGCCGTTTCCGCAAAGCTTCATGAAGGCGTCGTCCGCGTTTTCACTGTTGGTGAGGATGCAGTTAACACCGACTCCCCTGACAGCAGGCTTCTTAAACCGAGATACCCGGCGATTGTGGCGCAGGCTTTCGTTCGCGGCGCAGGATCGCAAATCTTGGCCGATCAAGAATATGACCAGAGTCCGTTCAGGTTTATCACTACCAACGGAGGAAGCCATATAGCCGTAAGTTCGACAGGCCCTGGCGTTTATGATGCGTCAAGGGCGATCCAAACCGAGCGTGCCGTCAATATTTACCTCCCTTCCGCAGCTGATTGGATGAAACGCGGCGGGAGAACGAAAATAACGATTATCGACGGCAAGGTATTTATCGAGGATGGCGCATCGGATCTCGATATCGATATCACCCATGGCCCGGTTACCGTACGCAGGCATGTTGGCAATGTGGGAATCCGGCAATACCACGAGGATACATTCGTGCGCTACGCAATGGGGGATGTCCTTATACGGACAAACGGGCACTTCAAGGCGAACCATATTGACGGAGGCTTGGATGCCGTTGTTGGCGGAGCGCTAAAACCGGTCGATATCAACTATTTGCGGGGATGGGCACTGATCGAGGTGCCGCATGGCGAAGTCGATATCGAGCGAGGAGAATTTATCAAGAAGGTAAGCAGAATCGAAGCGAAGGAAAACATCAAAGTGAAATTCTCTACACGCGGGTTGGTACTCCGTGCCTCAGCGCTCGGGGCACAGGGGAATATCGTGGTCGATACCCGAAGGTTTGATCTCGTCACTACAAATCAGGCATTCGGGAATAGGCGTACTGTCTTCCATGCAATCGCAGGCAAAGGGGACAGCGCCAACTTCCCCGTTCTAGAACTCCGGTCTGATGAAGGAGAAATCAGACTCGACCGCATCAAATAATGAAAATTTCAAGCCAGCACAGTAGTATTCCAACGCCGAATCGTTACAGATCGCGGGAATTCATCGATCGTGCGGTCGAGTTATACGAGAAACCGTACAGCAGTGCAGTACTTCACGGCGTCTTCCCATACGGTTTTGATGCCATAAGTTGGATGGAACAGGGAAGCGTATCAGCGACATTCGGGATTTCCGACGGGGTTCGAAGAAGAATCGTCAAAGTCGTACCGGACGATGGATATTATCAGGCAGAAGTGGGGGGGATGAAACTTGCGGCGGAGCACAGGCTGCTCGTCCCACTTATGGTTGCATATGGCGTGGATGAAGTTCTTGATCTCAACATGATTGTCTACCATCATGTAAATCATCCCACGCTGTTGCGACTCCTTGACGTAACTGCCGTCGAAAAAGCATGGCCGCATTACATTGCCCAAAGCGCCGCCTCGTTCCACTCCGTCATGTTGCCGCATACCGGTACCGTTTCTGTTGATGGCCAGGTTCTGTATGAGCCGTACCGGGATTTGCTGACCAAGCGATACAAAATGCAGGAATCCCTGCTCTACCTTCTGACAAACGGTCTGCTTCCCCTATCCGTCATCGACCGTATTCGCCAATCGTTCGATGAACTGGCTGACCCGCCGAGAGCAGTCTTGAACCATGGAGATATCCATCCGGCCAATATATTCTTTGAGGAGCGCATTCACACCGTGATGCCGTTCGACTTGTACGCTTGTGCCGCGGAGCCTGAAATGGACTTGGCTTGCCTGGGCAATTGGTGCCAGCTGCATAGCCGCGATCACGAATGGAGAAAATTCCTGAAAGAATACGAATCGATCAAGCCGCTCAACCGTGAATCGCTTGCGTACAACCAGGCGATGCAGCTCGTTTCGTATATGTACCGTTACCATTTCGTCCCCGGGTACAAGAAGCAATTTGCCAAGTCGGTAAAACTCTTTTGGCGTTCGTGGAATAACTTGTCGCTTTAACGACGGGACGATAGTTCCGATGCGCCCAAAATCTTATCGAGGCTGAAAATCCGCTGGCCGTGCGTGGTGTGGCAATAGGCTTCTAGCCCCATAAAATAGTGCCCGTTATATTCCATTTGTTCGAGGCGCGCCGGCCGGATATCGCGTTCGCTCGTGCCGTTCGTTGCAGCATACGTGATATGGATGTCCTTCTCGTTTTCGATCGCATTCCTCAAGAAAAGCACGATATCGTCCTTGGTTTGCAGCTCCTCGCCGTCACCCGAAAGCTTGCGGTAGAAGTTGCCGACTCTCGTGTCGAGTATGATGTCGCGCGGCTGTATGGGATTTTTAAGCACCATCCCTTCAAACGATCGGCACCGGCTCATGGCGACATACACTTGCCCGTGCGCAAATGCGCCTCTCCCGAAATCGATTACCACGTTGTCGAAGGTCTTTCCTTGGCTTTTATGGATCGTAATGGCCCATGCGAGGCGAAGCGGCATTTGGTTGAAGCTGCCGATTTCCTCGCGTGCTATTGATTTCGTCTCCTGGTCGAATGAAGACCGGTAGTTCGTCCACGTCACCGGCTCCACTTTTACGAGAGGCCCGTTGTCGATTTGTACTTCCACTTCGGGATCTTCGAATTCCTCACTCATATGCGTTACCGTACCGAGCGTTCCGTTAATCCATCGATCATCGGGATCGTTCTTGACGAACATTACGCGGGCGCCGACTTTCAAGATTAAGTCTTGGTCGGTAGGGAAACCTTTCGCATCGAACTCGCCTTTAACTTCTCCCCAAAACTCTTGGGCCTCTCCCTTCAACTGGTCCAAGTGGAAGGTGTTTACTTCATCAGCCTGCTTATTGGTCGCGACAAGATAAATGTAGTTTTCTTTCGTCAAGAAATCCCGGTCATACCGGCTGTTGATCTTGTCCATCAAACCGGGCTCGATTTGTTTGTTACGGATTTTATTCAGGAGATCGACAAATTCGAGATCCTTTTGACGATAAATCTTCGTAAGTTCGATAAACTCCATCGGGTTGTATAGATCCTGCTCGATCGCTTTCATGACATTCGAGGAAAAGAAGTACGGCGTGTCGTACAGCATGCCGAACATCTCACGTTCATCGTTCGTCAGTACCGGAGGCAATTGGAAAAGGTCCCCGATGCAAATTACCTGGACGCCGCCGAACGGAAGCTCGTTTCTTCGAATCGTCTTGAGGAATATATCCATCGAATCCATCAGGTCGGCGCGAACCATGGAGATTTCATCGATCACCATCATGTCGAGCTTGGTGAAAATTTTGGCATCCTTCCGCTCGCGTGCCTCTTTCTTTGCTTCATGCGGATTTATGTTCGGGCTGAATCCGAAAAACGAATGGATCGTCTCGCCGTCGATATTCACCGCTGCAATTCCGGTAGGTGCGAGCACAACATGGTTCTTCTTGGTACTCAGCCGGAAGTGGTTGAGAAGCGTCGACTTTCCCGTACCGGCTTTCCCGGTCAAGAATACGTGCTTGTTGGTCCGCTCGAATAAATCGAGCGCTTTTTGGAATTGGGGGTTGATGTCGAGCGAGCCGGGCATGGTTCGCTAGTATATGAAAATGACGGCGAAAAATCTGCCCAAAGAAAACGTTGCTGCATCAACGAACTCTACGCGGATAGCCTCCTAAATTAGGAACGAGCGAAGTGAGGGTGAAGTACGGGTTGAGCGCCTTTGCGATCTGCACTATTGCCGTTATAACAAACATCCCTCCGAGGAACCATAAAAAGTACGCGAAAAAGTACGTGCCGTTACCGACGGGCGAATTTACCCTGAAATATTCAGGATGTTCGGTATCGTAGTAAACCGGTATCTTCTGTCCGATAACGAAATCACTAAGCTTGCCCGAGGAGTTTTGTGATTCGCCTGCGATTGCCCTGCCGTCCCGAGTGGTAAACCTGACCGTAGAGTAAAACGTAACGGTTGAGGATTTGCGGCCTCTCGACTCGCGGACGTAGGAAATCGTGCCCGTGACTTGGCGGTTATGCGACTCGAAACTTTTTTGCCCGTTGTAGATGGTGAACCCGAAATAGATCGCGATGCAGCCGATTACGATTGCAGGCAATGCGAATACTACGTAAATGATTCTGCCGAGCGTATTTACGAACATTTGTATACAATTATACTACACCATTGCCGTACAGGCGGCTATTTCTGCTTTCTCTTGCCGGATCCCTTTTCCGCAGGCTTTCGAAGACCGATACCGCTGTATGCTATACAAAATCCTGCTATACACAGCGAACCCCAAAACATATACTGGTCTTTGTTGTTGGCGCTATCCAATCGAAACTGTTCAGGATTATTCGAATTGTAGAAGACGGTTCGCTTTGAATGAACGGGATACTCCTCGGCATTTTTCGAGCTTGTCTCCGATGTACCCGATATAAACTTGCCGTCCTTGGTTCGGAACGAAACGACGGGATAAAAATATGACGATTTTTTCTGTTGGAATGATGTGACCGACTCGATCTCCCCGGTCGTTTTCACCGCATGCGAGAGGAACTCCGATTCGTCGGAATGCATAAGGTAGGCGAGGCCTATAAAGAAAAAAGCCACCAGCAAGAGAAATAAGCTGCTCGCAATTTGTATAGCCCGCTGCGTAAACATTTTCTTTTCCTATATTACCACTTTGCAATATTTTATAATCCGGTTATGGGCAAATATATCGAAGTCGAACTGAAGTTCCAGGTCGGAAAGAAAGAACGGCTTGAGGCATTCCTCAACGGTCTCCAATCGCATGGCGAAAAGCGTGTTGTTGACGATTACTACGATACCCCCTCGGGCGAACTATTCCAGCGCGGTATTTTCCTGCGGATACGGGACGGCAAGCAAGTCGACTTTAAGTTCAACCTCGATGATATTTCCGAAGGAGCCGGAAACGCTCACGAATACTGTGACGAATACACGTATCGCTTGCCGCTCGAGCAATCGCACTTCGGCGAGTTTACCAAGGTTTGCAAGATGCTTAACCTGAAAGCGCCCGATAAACCTGACTTCCAGGAATTTTGCGAGGCAAACGGGTTCGTCAAATCCATGACGATCGATAAGCTGAGAAGAAAATACACGACCGATACATTCGAAATTTCCGTAGACGACGTAAAAGATCTCGGCGAGTTCGTCGAAGTCGAGTACGAAGGGAAAGAAGGGGAAGATTACGAGCCGATCAAAAGAAAGATACTCGAGCTTGTCGAGCCGCTTGAGGTGAAACTAATCACGACAGGGTATAATGAGGTCTATTGGCGAAAGCATAATTTCGACCTCTACCTCAAAGGCAAGTACTTGCTCGATGAGGATCGTGTACAATACAAAACCTAATGGCACCAAGAAATGTATCCCGAATACCGTTATCGGATTTCGCTAAATATTACGGACTTCCATTGGCACTAGCGTTGCTATTGGCATCTTGCGATACGCCCACGGCGCCACCAACCGCTGCGGCAATTCCTACTACCCGTCCGGCTTCCACGGCACAGGCTACGGCAGCAATACAGGCTCGTTCGACAGTTGCGCCTAAGGCAACCGGCATACGGCCTACCGCGGCAGTCTCAGGACCTCCGCGCCCGACAGACCGCCCCCTCAATTCGTTTTACGTGGTGCAGGCTGAATGCGTGTTTGAAGGCGTAAACAATTCCGCACTCTACATACTCGACGGAAATCCCGCTACAGTCCATACCCTTCTGAAAGCCTTGGTTCACCGGCCTGAGGAAGACGATCGCTGGTATGGAGTCTATGCATTTGGTGACGGGAGAATTGAGACCGGCACGTATCCGTTTACTCCCGATAGCACAAGCGTTCTTTTGCCCATCCCCCTGTACCAGCTGGATAACGTCACGCATCCCGACACGGGAACAGTCGAGCGCCGTCAAGCGATGGAAAACGGCGCGGGCCTACCGCCCTTGGTAATCTCGTCGTTTGTTGCGGAGGGAAGGGTACAAAGCGTGCAATGCAAAACGGGGGACGAGCAGACGTTGCCCGCCAACGTAACGTACGGGCCGTAATTTTCATGGTAGGTTTTATTTCTGCTACACTAGGGCAGATATATTTCCGAAAGAAAACGTGAAATCATCCAAAAACATGTTCGTTTCGCGGACGAACATACAACCCACAAAACTAATCCTCACCTCCTTACTTATCTTAGTGCTCATTGTCGGGCTCGTCTCCGTATTCCTGGCCAATCGTTCCTCGCTGGACACAAGGTCGGGCGCAACGAGAAGGACGCTGCCATCGAAATCGCTCTACCCCTACGAAGATGCATACGTCGACGAAGATAAACCGGGCGATAACTTCGGGACATCCCAAAGCCTTACCGTTGACGGCAGCCCAGTTCGTTACGCGTATCTCAAATTCGACCTGAGCGGCATCAGCACGACGGCGCTCCAATCAATCAAGCTGCAGCTTTATGTAACCGACGGAACGAAAAACGCCATCAATATAAAGATCGCAAATCCGAATGACTGGAGCGAAGGGACCGTCACCTATAAAACTCGCCCGACACGGCTATCGACGACAATCGCGCAGTTCAATCCGGCAACGACGGGAGTCGACATGCAGGTTGATATTTCGAAAGCCTTCCTCGGAGTCGTAAACCAGCAGCTTTCGTTGGCAATCGAACCGACGAGCAGCTATAAATTTGCTGCCGGCTCGCGAGAATCTGATCATAAGCCGATGCTCGTAATCCAATCGGATACCGAACCAACAGTACTGCCGACGACAACGACTAAGCCGTCTCCTACGCCGACCGTAAAACCGACGGCAACATTAGTGCCGAGCTCAACGGTAAAGCCGAGCCAAACATCGATACCTTCGCCGACAAAAACACCGACGCCGACCGTAATCCCGACGACTACGCCTATAACTGGAGCGCGCAAAGGAGTCTGGACATCCGCGGAAGAAATAATGAAGCTTCCCATGAGCGGAACGACTTGGAACGATATGGTTAAGGTTGCGAATAGCGATATCGGCGCTGCCAATATGTCAGATCAGAATTCTGCCCATCCCGAAAAGCTCGTAGGGCTTGCGCTCGTTGCGGTAAGGACGCAAAGCGAAACGCTTAAGACTAAAGCGCTCAACGAACTTGTCGAAGCGATCGGAACCGAAAACAACCCGGATCCGTATTGCGCTTCGCCGACGCTCGGCGCCCGCGGACTTGCGGTCGGCCGGAACCTGATCGGTTATGCGGTCGCAGCCGACATCCTCAACGTGAGAACGGGAGGTTACGATCCGAGCGGCAAGGGAACACAGGTCCAAAAGTGGATCGATTACATGCGCCATCGAAAGAATTGCGATAGCAACGGTAAGGCCCAACTTTCCGGCGATATCTCGGAAGGGCATGATAGCTCGACCAGCAACGGTAATGCGCTCTCGGGAGCATCAAGGATTGCCGCAGCAGCATACCTAGGCGATAAAGCCGAGCTCGATAAGGCATGGTTAACGTTCCGACACTATGCGGGCGATACGACGGTCGGACCTACCTTCGACCCGAACAGCTTTAGCGGCAATTGGAAAGTTTCCGAAACGAACTACGTCGGTATCAATCCGAAGGGAGCACATTGCAGCGGTACCAGTTCTGCATTCTTGGCGGACGGCGTCTTGCCGAACGATCAAGGACGAGGCGGAAATTGCCCTACGAGCGTATCGGCAAAGCCCGGCTACACGCAGTATCCGTGGGAAGGACTGCAAGGAGCGTATGCCCAGGCATTGATGCTCGATAGGCTCGGGTACAAAGATCCCTTGGGGAAGACTCCGTGGCATGTTTCCGACGACGCTCTCAAGCGGGCGGTCGAATACCAATGGTATCTGCAAACGAACTATCCGGTTTCCGACGGCGTCTGGTATGACAGAACCCGAGCAGCATGGGTGAAACATTTGGCGTTCAAAATGTATGGCTTCAAACCGATGGAATATGCTGCCAGCGGTGGCGGGAGAAACATCGACTGGACCCAGTGGACCGTTCAGTGAGAAGTATAATGCAAGAATGATTCCCGCAATATGCGGGAATCTTCAATTCAGGAGATGCATATCGCTGCCCGGTATTCCGTCGCCTGCAAATCCCGGCAGCACGACGCGTGAAGTAACCGGGGTGGTGAGCAAGTTGACGTGCTTCTTTTTGCCGTCATCGCCTACGACGATCATCTTGGTGGGCATGAGCAGCGGGCGAGCCAACATCGAAAACTCCGGATCGAGGATAGAGAGCGTTACGATATAGTGCCAGTCCGTAACTCCCGCTTTCTTGAGCTTCGGATCAGATTCCAACTTTTGCAGAAGCGCTTCATCCTTGACGCTGTCTACGGAAACGATGACAAGCGTTCCCAACGGCAACGCTTTCGCCCGCTTGCCTTCCAACGTTCGAGCCCATAATCCGCGCTCAGCATTGACGACAGCAAGCATTCCTTCCTGGAATACCCTGCTTGCCTCGCTACCGGGTAGGGCGTCGGCTATCGCGAACCGCTGCTTGAGCTGGGCAGAATCGATTACATCGAACGTATGAAGAAAGTCGAGCTGGGCGCTGCCGATCTCGTTCATGTTTTGTTGAAGTCTTTCGAGGTCTACGTTTTCCGGTAGTTCGATCATAGGTCTTTGCTTGTGGGGCAGGCTATAGATGGTTTGTCGAGTTTAGTTACTCGGTAGCCAAGTCTTCAGCTCGTGGCCGCCAATCTGAGAGCAGAGGAACTCGTTCGCCGTTCCAGCCGGGAAATATTCCTAGCGGGCTCGGCAGCACAATCCATTCACCAGGATCACCGAACTCTTCGCTTTGAGCTTTATGAGCGGGCATAACGTAAGGAGCATCTCCTCGTGCCAACATCGCAAGGGTAACGACATACCGCCAATCTTCCGCGCCTTGCTTCTTGAGAGCTTCTGTTTCTAGCAGCTGTCGCTCCAGATTCGCTTCAATAGGGTGAACTGAGGCATACACAACTCTTCCAAAGCCGAGAAACTGCTCCGTACGTGTACCATCAGCGAGCCTGATGCGAAGCGAATTGTCGCCGTGGGTATTGATCATGCCGAGGTGCATGTCTCGGGCGTAACGGGCAAGCGGCGTTCTGGCATACATTTCGCTGTTGATGAATGCATCTTTGCCAAGATAGGTTTCCAGCATATAGCGTACGAGCCGCAGTGTACCGTTCATTCTTCCAGCCGAATCGAAGTTCTCGCGCATCATTGTCTCTATCTCCCTTAGTTGGGCAAGTCGTCCTTGAATTGATTTCATGGGTATATTATATCATTCGGCTGCTGTACAATGCGCGGTTTTTTGAAGTTCGCCCGGTTTGGTATACTCCCCGTATGGCTATAGTAATTGTCGAAAGGGACATTGACCTGACAACCCGACCGGATAGCGTGGAAAAGCGACTCTCGGGTATGCTGGAGCTGGCAGGAAAGTGTACACCGCGCGTTGATGTCGGTAATTACGCAAATCTCGTCGGAAGAGCATCCGAATATCCGTTTAATATCCACCAGGCTGCGCAAATCGTTACGCTGCTTTCGCAAGGCGGCGGATTATTTGTCTATCCTTCGCACTTTACCCGGCCAGCAGATCGATGCTATCGGGCAGACCTCATAGCCCCCGGAAAAGTCAGCGGTTTTAAGCAAATGCTTGGGTTCAGTCCAATTCCTCTTTCTCTGTACTTCGACTTCGATTCGCGAAGGCTCAGAGGCATGTCACTGCCCGATGATCCCGAGATCGGATCGCAATGCCTTGTCGAATATAAAGAGAGTGGATTAGTCGTTGCTTCCGTCGTACCGCTTGCGGGGATTTCCAGCGGACTTCATGTGCAATACGTCAACGGCACGCTTTCCGAAATCGACCGATTCGAAACCGTATCGGGCGTCGCTATGACAGGCACGAAGGTTACGGTATCTCCAAACCTCGGACATACGCTGGAATACTATCAGAGACGAGGACGAGAAATCTCGGGTTCGCAACCCGGTACGTTCGGCATACGCGAGATGGTTACGGTAGACCAGCAAAATCCCTATGCCTCACGGGCATACTTCTCGGTACTCGAAGAGCGGGCGATCATAGATCAGCGAACGTACGAGGAATATCGCGGGAGGTCGGAACATGCGCTAGGGATGTCCCATTATATGACTGCACCGATTCGGCTCGAATTGAATCGATGGCTGCAGCATGGTATGACGATGGATGAAGTGGCAGTAGCAGTTCCTTCGGTTGACGATCTTTGGAACTTCGCATTCATGCTGGGTATTCTGCTCCCGTCCCATGAGCAGGAAGCTTATTCGAAAGATATAACGCTCGCGGATGTAGCATATGAAGGGTTGGAATAAATGACAAGAAATATTTTTATCGCGCAATCGACAGTATGTATTACAAGACATTAAATACCGCAACAAGAACTCCGAATCAATTGGATCGCAACAAGCGGTCGCTTTTGGAAACCGCAGACGAGGCGGGAATACCTTTTGCTGAACGTGAAAACGTTGAGCGGGCATCCATGATGTCCTACGGAGTCATTGCGCAAGCGCTTGAAGTAGCTCGCGTCGTCAATGCAGGGGGAGGAATGCTTTTCGGCAGGAAACTTAAGCTGGGAGTAACCGAAGATACTACCAGTATGGAAATCGTAATGCCCGGCGGCATGTTCGATCCATCCCTCAACTATACCGGGTCGATAGCCGTTTTTCATGCATTGGCAAACGGCAGCTTCCCAATCTTTGGCGTTGATATTCCCCACGTAATCATGGGCGAAACCGTAAGTCCGTATACACGATTTAGAAGAGTTGGAGAACAACGGATTCATTCGAGATTGCACGGGCCTGGGGGGACGCCGCTAGGGGTAGAAGCGATTCATGTTGACAAACATGATGTAATCGAGAGCGTTTCGATTACAACCGTAAAAGATAGCAGTCGTACGCACGGTCTTCGTGTCGAGAATAGGGAAGATCCCGTTATCGTCCATTTCATGCGCGATACTGTTGCAGATACGCAGCTCGATGCAGTCCAAACTATTCCTGGAGAAAGGACGTATGTCGAGCTCCAGGGGCATGATCCTTATTTTGCGAATACGCAGCTCTCGTACGTGGTAGGGGATGGAACGTGGGTAATAAAAGATGCCCGATATTATCCTCGCGGAATGACGTACGGCGTGCAACAGGTAATTCGAGTGCCGTATCAAGTATCGCTGCAGTTCGTGAGAAGTTTCTGGACCGACTTTGAAACCTTGGTTTCGCACAATATATTCCATGTAGAAAACTACGTGCGGAATGTGCAGCGATACGGGCTTGTTTTCGATTCGGCAGAGAGCGGCGATGTAGATCCGACGATGTAGCCAAATCAAGTGATGTTACTGTTGTTCCGAGCCGCTTTCGTTTCGTGCGAGGAGCGCTTTTTGCCGTTTCATTTGCCTTCTTTTTTGCGCGATCGATTTTACGAGTCCGATCACAGCAGATCTATGCTCACCCAGCCGTTGGGCACGTCGTAAGATCGCTTCCTTCAAACCGGCTGGCGCATTCTCAAGCCGTGCCTGGATGCTCGCATGGGTAGCGTGGTCGAGCGGGTATGAAGGAGCATACTGACGAGTTTCGGTATGTCGTATCGCAGAGAGTTGGTCGGCCATGACGTGATTTGGCATGAGAGCGGTCGATCGTTCCCTGATTGCAAGCCCCAGCTTTTGATAGGGATCCAACTCATCTCCGAAGAGTACCTGGTACGTAGCTTTCGTGCCTGCTGTGACGAGAAAGGCATCGGGCCGGGTAATGATCGCATTTGGCGCAACTTGAGTAAGGGAAGTTTCCTCATCGGACTTTTCGCGTGTTTCTTCGAGCCGAATCGTAATTTCTTCGATAAGCGCTTCCGACTCGCCTTCAGCAAAGGCATTGCGGTAATAGTGAAGATCCGACTTTATTCTCTCAAGCTCTCGAGAGGAGTCCGAATGCTGCGTGAGTTTCTTGAGGAGCGCGGTAACCAGCTGATCTTTCCAATCGGGGGAGAACACGTCGAGTGCGCCTTCGTAAACCTTAGTCTTTTCGATGATGCCGCTTCCTTCACGGGCGAACACGTATTGGAGCACCCAATTGTCGGTGTGCTGAGCGACGAGGTACGCGTTTACGACATACTGCATCCATACCGCATTCATATGGTTATTCATATTATTCTCGAAACTGCCGGTAGGATCGAACAACGGTTGACCATCAAGCGCTTTCGGAATGCGCGCCTCGTACTTCAGTTGGTTCAGGTAAATGCGGAAATGGTCGGCGACGATGATATCGAGGGCAAGCGCAGCTTTCTCGAGAGAAATATCATATTCATTATGCGGTGCATCGATGCCTTCGCCAGTCTGGTCGTTCCTCGCTCTTTCCCTCCTGGTATCGAGTCCCAAGGCATGCGTGATTGCGTAGAGGTTTATTACATTGGTGCACGTGGAAATGTCGAACGGAGTCAGCTCAAAGGCGAGAAGTGCTTCGCCCAAAAGCTGGAATTGGTCGGCAACCATTTCTTCGGGAACAGGATTGCCGTCCGGCTGCAATTGCATAACCGCATCGTAGGGAGCAAGACCTTCGGCAGAGTAGTATGACTTGCCGTCATACGCCATGCCTCGGCTGGCGTCGAATCGTACATGCAAAGCGCGATTCGCCAGCTCGGGATGGCGCTCGACGCAAACCATTTCCTCGAAAGTCACGGCTTCGTCATTGAATACGACCAACCGATCGGGCAAATTGTAGTCTAACACTACCCACTGCCCATGGTGCGTCGGGGCGTCGAGTCGAACGAGTACGATATCGTGGTCGGCATCCGTCGCAAGCAGCTCGTCTTTTGAATCTTGATTGACGAGCAGGATATGGGCGTGGGGCGTATCGCCTTCAACCGATCCGCTTTCCCGCGCCAAGAGCAAATTGGAGAAAATAGTCGCAATCTCGGCAGAAAGCGAGCATTGCATCGGAAGATTCCTGCTTTCTTTCATTTCCTCGATCATCATCGCCAAGTTCGTCACATCGGGACGATACCGATGATCGATAAAAAGCGGCAGAATAGAGTAGTAGAGAAGGTTCAACTCCATCTCCGCGACTTCTCCCATCCCTTGCGTATCGTACGAGCCGGCAGCGCTTTCGAAAATGGAGAATGGTTTGGGAAGTTTGAACCGGGCAAGTGCTTCCCGCAACTGTTTCCTTCCCTCATGGAAGCCGAGCTTCCAATACTTCTCAGGAATTTCCGGGGGAGCAGCATGGGGATCGGCGTTCGGCCTCCTTAGGCGATCTTCCCATAGCCGTTTTTGCATCTTCTCGTATCCGCTGAGGACTTTGAAAAAACGTAAAAGGGAAACGCTTCGCATCGATTCGCGTACCTCGAGCGCCATGAGCCTGGTATTCGCGATGCCGTTATAGGCAAGGGCAAGCATATTGAGGAGCGGCTCGGAGATGCCGATCGATACATCGAAAGCGATCGGCTCATCCAGTGCCGATAACCCATCCCGATCAAGCCGGTAAATCAGTTGACGAATTAACGGCATTTGAAGCAGACCTTCACCGATATCCTTGAGCGAATCGTACCCGGCTGCAGTAACTTCATCAAGAAAAGCGGCGAAGAGTTTCGTTTGCGGGGGTAGATTTTCGCGGATCGCTTGCAGTTCTCTCGATTCATGGACCGGTTCGAGCAAGACGCTTACTTCGGGCAGTGCTAATTCTTGATGCAATTGTTCCTCAAGGGTATTGAGTTCCTGGACATCAGGATTGTCGGGATAGAGAATTGCATTGATCCGCCGCTCGGATTCCTCCTGCCCATCGAGCGAAAACCTCCGGGCGATATCCCTGAAGGTCATGGTGAGCTCGTTATAGCGAAATCGTGCCCTGCTGAACGATGGATCGTACGCCAACTGGCTGGTGAGAAGCGCAATACGCTGATACTTTTCGATATCCTTGAGTTCGCCGTTAAAAGCATCCTGCGACAGATCTTGATAAAGCTCGCGCATATGCTCGATAATGAGCACAAACCACTCGTTCCTTCCAATCGATTCATAAGGATATAGTCGGAAATCGGCGACATGATCGGCGAAAAACTCCGGACTCCACGGTTGCCCGTCTTCGGGCAGCAAACCGAACGGTTCCATATGCCGCTCAAGCATCCCGAAAAACTGATCGAGTAAGCCGTAGTAAGCAGCCTTCTGATCGGCATCATGCCAGCCAACATCTCTTCGGAACTGGCGCGCCTCAAGCCTATCTTGCCCGTAACCGTGAAGCTCGTGAAGGCGATCGATAACATTTACGCAACACGCGGCGTATTGTTCTTGCGTCTGGGCGCCGTACGCTCTCGTGATGACCTTGTCTACATATTGGCATGTGGGGGAGAACTTCAACGTCTCCTCGTACTTAGGCCACTGCGCTGTTTGGTATACGAGGTTGATCCCCCTCGTTTCTCGGTTTCTGAGCCGCAATTTGTTGCGATGCACGTGGAGAAATACTTGATCGTTAATTTGCTGGTACCTGAGCAGGCGTCGATCCATTGGATCGGATTCGTCATAAGGCCGAGGACGGAAGAAATCAGTGTCGCCGAACGCCGCATCGTGCATCTCATACGTACGTAGGGCTGCATCGGCAACGGCAAAATTGCCTGCGGCGATCATCCGCTCGGCGAACGTGAGCATCTTGCCGAGAACTTGGTCGTGGTCGTGCCTATCGAGGATTTCGAGACGCAAGCTAAAAAAGAGCGAACTGATATAGGG
>CAZVIJ010000030.1:0-21694 GCA_964626735.1 uncultured Candidatus Saccharibacteria bacterium | reverse complement strand
ATGTTGCCATCGGCATCTTTGACTTTGGCAATCATTAATCCGCCTCCAACGTTTTGGACATCCTGTACCACTTCGCCACCGTTATCAAGCAACGTTTGTATGCTCTCCTTGATATCCGATACATCGATATACGCTATTGGACCAAGATCTGAGTTTGGATCCAAGCCGATTTCCATTTCATCGGTTTTATAGCCGATGTAATACGGACTATCCGTGTAGGGAGCAACTCCCAAGTATGCGGTATAAAATGCTTTTGCTTTCTCTACATCCTTTACGGGATATACGATGAGTTTAATGGTGTGTGCCATAAATCACATTGTATTGACGAAGTTTCCGTTTGTAAAGTTTATGCCTATGTAAATCAGCTAAAGATGCCTACGGCAAGTTCGTTATTCGCTTTTATATTCCAATATATCTCCAGGTTGACATTGAAGGGCTTTACAGATGGCTTCAAGCGTCGAGAGCCGAATCGCCTTCGCTTTGCCGTTTTTGAGGATTGATAAATTGGCCAACGTAATGCCTACTTTTTCCGCAAGCTCCGTCACGCTCATTTTGCGCTTGGCCAACATCACATCGATATTGATTATTATTGCCATACTCTTTATACGGTTAGGTCATTTTCTGATTTAAGCTCTGCAGCGTTCTGCAGCAATTTTTGGAGAACTGCTGCGAAGACGGCTATTACGAAAGATGCGAAGATGATAATAAGACCGATCAGGATGACACCAGGAGCATCATCCTTATCGGCAACATAGTAGACATAGGGCATGCTGGCTGCAAAAAGCAAACTTATTGATCCGGCGCAATACTTGATATTCCTGAGGGCTCTCACCGAGAGCAAGGAGAATGCAGTATTCCTGTCGATATACCCGAGCAGTATCATAGCTTGGTACAACGCGTAGAAGAACGGTATCGCAGGGATATAAAGGAAGAGCAAGATTGGACGATACATGCCGGTACGCTCATACCGGATACCTGCCGGTAATCCGATGAGGCATAATGCTAGTACGGCGATACCGATAAGCACTACGACCGATTTCAAGAATAGTGTAGATCCTTTTTTCATGGCTATTGCGTAGATTCTACCATATGATTTATCGTAAATCAATAAATATGTGTTGATTTACGATCTGGATCTTTTAGGCAGATTCATCAGCGTTTTCCTGATTATCTGAAACAATAGGCGTCAAGATTTTGTATGTTTGGCAATCGTTGTATACTATGGGCATGAAGTTTATTATTCCGGGAGAAGGGGAAATCGAAATAAAAACCATCGTATTCGATCTCAACGGTACGCTAACTGTAGGGGGAGTGCTCGTTGAGGGAGTTAGGGATAGGCTCGAAATGCTTAAGAAATTGGGATACCGGTTACTATTCTTCTCGGGAGATACGAGAGGGGATGCTGTCAGCATCGCAAGCGACCTGCAAATCGAGTTCGTGAAGGCTTCAGACGCCCAGGAGAAGTACGAACAAATAGGGAATTTAGATCCCTCAACTTGTGCGGCGATCGGCAACGGCTACATCGATTACCTAAAGCTTAAGCGTGCGAAAATAGGAGTAGTTACGCTTCAAGCTGAAGGCGCTCACATAATGAGTCTGCTAGAGGCGGATATTGTCGTACCATCTATACTCGATGCAATGGATCTTTTTATTGACGAGCAGCGGCTGATCGCCACCCTCAGGCATTAAGCGGTAGGCTTTATGACTTCGTATCTCAGGAGTGCAACGGATTCATATGAGGCGGTTTCGATAAGATTCACCTTAACCTGGGTTCCTTCCTGGAATAGTCTTTTGCCGGCTCCAATCGCTATCGGGTAAACCAGAACCTGGATTTCATCGACGAGATTATTTGCCAGCAGGAACTGGATAAGGTCGCTGCTGCCCGCTACCAAGACCGGTCCGCCATCGCCTTCCTTGAGTTTGGCAATTTCACCTGCGATATCTGATTTGATGATCGTTGTATTATTCCATGTACCTTCGCTCATCGTTGTCGTGACGACATACTTTGGCATGGAATTCATTTTGTCAGCGAAACCAGCGGGATCGCTCATGCCTGGCCAAGCTGCAGCAAATCCCTCGTAGGTAACCCTGCCGAGCAGGAGCGCTTCCGCAGTCATAATTTCTTCCAGCTTGAACTGGGCAACTTGTTCATTCCAATACTGGAGCGACCATTTATCGGGGGCTTCCATAACGCCGTCAAGGGTAAGGAATTCTGTTATTACTATTTTTCTCATGGTTTTTATTGTATTTAAGATATACGGTCGATTGCGCGATTTGAATCCCCGCTAAACCGTTTTTGGCTTCTCATGATTCTTTTGGCGGCTTCAACATCTCTATTACGCTTTTTGCCAGCATGTTCCAACTGGTTCAACATAGTAGCTATAGACTTCGAGATTTCTTTTACCGTTTTTTCAAACATTGCTGCATTTTTTGAAGACGGGATTCGCATTCCGGAAACCTTTCTCACGAATTGAAGAGCAGCTTCGTCTATTTCTTGTTGCGTGGCGGGAGGATCGAAGTTTGCAAGTATTCTTATATTACGGCACATAATAATTTCATAGTATCATGAAGCATGATGATTCAGTTCTCGACTGAGTTCAAACTGGTTAACACGTTTATATTCCATTGGGAATAAATATTCAATAATTAGGGCCTGAATATTTTGACATCCCCATATACTTGTATCGTCGCATTATCGATAAAAAGTCCCTGTGAATCGGTGGTAGCATAGAGCGGAATGCCTGAATCAATTGCTCTTTGATGGAGCGCTGTATCGATTTCTGGAGTAGGATAGTAATGGGGGTAGAACTCGAAGTTTACATATCCAAGCGAGGTTAGATCCATGAGCTCCGCATCGTTCTCATCTCCGATTCCCAATGATGCAGTATGTATCGAAGGCGTGAGCAAGATAGCACCGGCACTGGTACCCACGATAAGTTTGTTTTCTCTGATACAAATGTCGAGGATTTCTTTCATACCTCGTTCGCGTACTTGAGCCAGAAATTCGAAGGTGTTGCCGCCCGATAGGTGAATAATTTTATATTGCAATAGCTTCCTCAAGTCTTTATCGGAAAATTTGGAGGACAGGTCGAAGTAATCTACAGAGATCGAGTGGTTTATCGACTTATAGTTTCGGACTGTCGCTTGGTACCAGATCAGCGGCCACATTTGTGGCGATGAGGAGATATACGCAATGCGTCCTCCAAGCTTCAGTATTTCCGTTCCAAGCCTCTTGCGCAACTCTGCATTGATTCGCTCGGTATCGCTAATCAAAAATAGCTTCATGCTCGTATCCTACAAAAGAGAATAGGATTCTTCCAGTCAATTGCGTCGATAGTCCTGACAGCTGACTGACAGATAGATTGTCAGGCATATGTAACCCGTATACGTTGCTTAAATTTTCGATTTTTATTACATTTTACTCGCTGAACTATGACTGCTTTATCATCTTTCAACAAGGTCATGTTGTTGGTAGCGGGGATTCTTATGTTGACCTTCGGCTACTTCGTTAATGCGCAAGATGTTGCAACACCGCAACCGACTACTATCGAATCACCAACACCTATCACCGCAGAACAGAGTCTTAAGGAATTCGAAATTATCGTGAAGATGGTCGATAAGGATAAACACCCTATCAAAGGAGGAGCGGTGAAAATCCTCGACTTGAATACGGCAGCACTTATTAGCGACTCAGAGGGGAAAGTTTCATTCAAGCAGATATACGCAGGACACCATACTATCGATGCGCATTTCGAGAATATCGCATTGGAGAAAAACATCGATATTGCTGAAACAGACCAATCGCCGGTTTCAGTCGAGCTCGTAATGGTCGCGGCCGGATTGGCGGAACCGACCGTTCAGCCTCAGAACGGCGATACTATACAACGATTCGTTTTTTGGCCTGTAATTGTATGCCTATTTTCACTCGGTGTTTTTTACGCCGTTATAAAGGGGATGGAGCATGACATAAAAAAATTGTCATAAGTCCACAGAAATTGTTACACCTTTATTGGACAGATTGTCAAAAAACTTTGACAGTACACAATATCCAATATGTATTTTCATTTTTTTCATATTTGGTACATTGTGAGCAAAGCTTATGATAGTATATCTGCCTCGGATAAAAAGTTCTTCCCTCGCAAAAGTCGTTACGTTGGCGACATTCTTCTTGATCACGCTTTGCCTCATGGGGGCGAAGCACCGGGCCGACGCTGCAAGCGCTTCTTGGACTGGCGGCGGAACTGATAGTTCGTGCGGAGGACATAAGGATGCCCAATATAAATGGTCGTGTGCGAAGAATTGGTCGACCGGCACTGTTCCTTCGGTGGGAGACGTGGTTTCCTTCAACGGCTCGTCGTCAAAAAATGCGATAGCCGATGTCGTGCCGCAAAATCTCGCTGGGGTGATCGTAGAGGGAGGTTATCACGGAAAAATTCTGCTCAAGACCAATCTCACGACGCAGCAGTTCACGCAAAACGGTGGTGTTGTCGATACGGGAAAGAGCCAGCTTAAAGGCGAATCGTTTTCAATTAACGGAGGTTCGTTCATCGGCCACGGAAGCTTCGGCCCGTTCAAGAACATCACGGTAAACGGCGGAGACTTCAAGCCCGGCGATGGAACCCTGGTTACTTCAAGCGAGGGGACGAAGCTTACCTGCCACGGCTCTATCTTCAAGGCCGTTGCGATCAGCACCGGCACTCCGGCATTGGCGTTGGCATCCGATTGCGCTCTCGATCTTGGAGATAACCCGGTCGTCAAATCAGACGTCCTTTTGACGGATAACGCTTCTGTGACCGGTAATGGAATATTGAATGTGAAAGGAAACCTAACCTTGAAGGACAATGCCCAAATACGGGGTTTCGACTCGCTCCTCGTGCCAGACGGCATTCTTGAGAGTTCGAGTAATGCAATCGACCTCACAAGCATGAAGCAAGCTGCCGTGAAGGATCTCGTCGTCAAAGGCGGTTCTATGAAGGCTCCCCGTTCGCAGCTCGAAGTTTCCAGGAACTTTACGGTTAGCGGCGGCAACTTCGTGCATGAGGGCGGAACAGTTCTCTTTACCGGCACCGAAAACGCTACAGTCATCTGCAATAAGCCTGATATTTTTCAACGGGTGCGTATTGCGCGAGAGAAGGGGGAGCTTACCGTAAATTCCCCCTGCGAATTGCCGCTCGGCTCTTCGCCGACCATTATGGGGACGATTCACAATAATGCTATCGTATACGGTTCAGGAGTTTTGAAATCTTCGGGAGGTAACTTCTGGCTTGAGGAAAAAGGGGGTATACGTGGTTTTGACAAGGTCGATATGGACTCGGCGGTCGTGGTCAACGGAAGTGATTGGGATCTAGGCAAGCTAGATTCAGCCGAATTCAACGGCGGCTTATTCGTAAATAAGGGAACGTTCAAAGCCCCAAGCGGAAAATTGAACGTGAAATGGATTACCGTGGCGCAAACCGGAAAATTTGTCCATAACAATTCGACAGTTACGATATACGGGGCAAACTCAATTTCATACCTTCTCAATACGGCGCTTCACAACCTTGTCTTTACGGGAGATGACGTTCGTCATGTAACAACCGCCGATCTAGTCGTCGACAACATAACATACGAGGACAATGTAGATTTCACGAATATAACACCGCTCACGGTTAAGGGGAACATCAAGAATAAACTGGCGACGAATCTCAGTCTTCTCGGCGACGTGAAGCTGGACGGACATGCTCAGTCAATAGAAGGTCCGGCTATGTTCGGAACCCTTACCAAAAAAGTCACGAAGCCGGATACGCTTACGTTCAAAGGGGATTCAACTTCCATTGTCGTAAAGCGGTTGGAATTGAAGGGAAATCCTGAAGCCGTATTGACATTGAAATCTGCAACAAGCGGCAAGCACTGGAAGGTAACCGCGACGGAAAGGGAGTTGGATTACCTTTCGATTAGGGATTCCGAAAATACCGATAAGACTTCCTACATTGATGTTCGAGGAAAGCAGGTTTCGAATTCGGGGAACAATGTATATTGGCTATTCACAGGAGATGCCCTTCCAACAACGACCATGACTCCGACACCAACAGCTACACCTACGACGACACCTACTGCCTCGCCAACACAAACTCCAATGCCGACCTCTACGCCTAAGCCGGTTCAAAAGCCGGTGAAAAAGGCAGAGAAGCCTGTCGTCAAGGCTGCGGTCGTGAAGAAGACTACCCAGACGCAAGCAAAGCCCGCTGTATTGGGCGTGACCGATACTGCCAAGAAGGAGCCAGAAACTCAGCCGCTGACGGCAAACGTTACGAAAGTAGAGGACACAGCCTCGACATCGCCGCAAATAACACCAACACCTACTTCATACGGTCAAATCCTTAAGGATACCCATGTACTGGAAGTAAAAGTGCTTGACGATCAAGGACGTCCGGTCCAGGGAGCCCGCGTCTCGCTCAATAACCTTAACATCACCGTGATAACCGATAAGAACGGCTTGTCTCGCTTCGAAAACATCATGACGGGTACGCAAGACGTTGAGGTCATCTACCGGAACTATAAGGAGAAGCGTGCAGTCGACGTTCTGAAAGATCCTACTGTATCGACAACGTTCACGATGCACAACAACAACATTACGTGGACATACGTGCTCGGCTCAGTAGCCGCTGTCGTTACCGGGGGCTGCTTTTGGGGATTGCGGAAGAAGAGCACGTATGAGCGATTAAGCTGATGGATCATGTAGCGTATATGAATCGTTCTTGGAAACTCATCGACGCTATCATCGAAGGAAAAAAGACGATCGAAACCCGCTGGTATAAAAATCGAACGATTCCGTGGGGCAGAATACATCAAGGCGATGAAATATATTTCAAAGAGTCGGGAGGACTCGTTCGCGCCCAAGCCAAGATCGCAAGGGTAGAGTACTATGCTCAACTAAACGCTGATTCCGCTCTCAACCTTTTCGACGAGAAATGGAAGAACATAGCTGTAACAGAAGATATAGCCCGTATCGTTCGGGAAAAGGCTAAAAACGCGACGTACGCGATTTTCATATATTTAGAAGATGCGCGAGAAATAGAGCCGTTCGATATAGATAAAAACGGATTCGGGGCTCAAAGCGCATGGCTGGTCTGCAACTCTATCGCAGATATCAAGCGATAACGCGTCCGCTTTCCATATGTATTATTCTCTTGCATTTGCTTGCGATCGTCGCATCATGCGTGACCAGCACTACTGTCGTATTCAACTCTTCGTTCAGTTTGAGAATAAGATCGAGCACCGCCTCTGCGTTTTCCTTATCCAGATTGCCGGTAGGCTCATCGGCCCATACAACCTTAGGGCTGCTCACCAATGCTCTTGCTATAGCCACTCGCTGCCTTTGCCCTCCCGATAGTTCTGAAGGCTTATTTGATGCTTTCGCCTCGATTCCGACTTTCGCAAGCATTTCGAGAGCTCTCCTGCGCGCCTCTTTCGGTTTAACCTTTACCATGAGAAGCGGGAGTTCAACGTTTTCGACAGCGGAGAGAACGGGGATAAGATTGAACGTTTGGAAAATGAACCCCATTTCCCGAGCCCTGAAAAGAGTTTTTTTCTTATCGCTGAGGCTATTGAGGTCTTCGCCGTTGATTTTTACCGAGCCGCTGCTAATTTTATCGATGCCGGAGAGGCAGTTAAGCAGCGTCGTTTTTCCCGAGCCCGATTGGCCCATGATGGCAACCATTTCTCCTTCCTCGATCAACAAGTTTACGTCGTCGAGCGCCTTAAACTCGATCGGTGTCCTGGCATTATAGACCTTGGTTATATGATCTGCCTGTATTACGGCATGTTGTTGGTTCTGTTCTTGTGACATAGTGCTAATCTAAGTAATTTGTTGCTTCTACCGGCTCAAGTTTGGATGCCTGGTACGAAGGAATTATCGTAAATAAAATCGAGAGCAGGTAGGTGGAGAATCCTACCAACAGCAGCTCTGTGTATGGAATGATGATGGTTGTCGCTACCGCGGTGGAGTTCGATTCCGTTGTTAACGCTTGGTTCACGGCATTCGAAGCGGTGAAAAATGAATTTGCCGATAACGCTCCGGAGAGTAATCCAATGGCAATTCCCAAGAAGATTACAAATGAGCTTTCTATGAAAAAGCTTGCGAGGATATTGCCCCTCGTGAAGCCAAGAGATCGTAACATTCCGATCTGCTGTCTTCGTTGGGTTACCGACCGGGTCATAATGATAGCTATTCCCGCGATACCGATAAGAAGAGAGAACGATAGGAAGCCTTGCAATATCAGGAGTGCGCCTTTAATGTAACCACCGACAAGCGTAAGTAGCAGTGAGATCGAGAATAGCCTATCGGCGAGATTATAATTGATCAAAATCGTCTGGATAGTGCGGGTATTATCTGCTACCGTCTTGCCGTTCTTAACAAATTTGATTGCCATGTCTGAAGTGGATAACGGCGCGATCTCCGTTTCTGTATATTGATCGGTGAAGAGTTTGCTGTTGCCAACCAACCCATATTGAATAACGGTGTAATTCTGGGTAGCGGTGAGGTCCAATAGACCGCCAACCTTAAATTTTTTTTGAGTATTTCCCACCATTACCTCGACTTCCTTACCTGGCGCCAAACTGTCGGGTACTTTACCGCTAAAACCGTTTACCAATTGGGCCGTTAAAAACAGGTAACGGTCATCGGTAAACATTGCCTGCAAGGCTTCATCTGCCGACTTGAACTCTGGAGCGTATTTCGAGAGCTTGAGCGGATTGTTCTTTATGAATTGTTCATTTAGTCCGTAGAGCGTTGTCTGAATGGGCTCGTCCGTTGCTTGTGGCATATCCACCCCCATCGGGCTTTGACCATTTACTTCCTTATGGAAACCGAGTTCGGATTGTTTGATAAGGGGCAATGTCGCACTTACTGACCGATTTATCGTGAGCGTCTCGATGAGATTAGTATCGCGTAACGATTTCTCGAGAGAATTGACATCCGTTGTCTTCTGCAAGTACAGGAAAATGTCGTAGCCGGTCTTGGGTATATATTTTTCGATTTGGGCGTCATACGTATTCTTGGTAACCGAAAGGAACGATACAAGGAAAAGGATCATCGCAAACATCAAGATCGTTATTCCGGTGCGGAAATAGTTCTCGGCTGAGTAACGCAAAGCAACCCTAACGACGCCGGCGAAGCGTGTGAGTTTGCCGAATACTGCCTCATACGCCTTTAGGATAAGGCCAAGATTATACGTGCAGATAATCGTAAGGGTAATCAGTATCGCAAGCCCGGTAAAGAATAAGAGCGCTATGCCGACTTGGGAAGAATATGCCTTGGAAAAAAGCGGGATTTTGTTGACGAACAGCGCGACAAGCAGCAGCGGAAGATTAAAGAGCGTTGCGACGTATCGTTTGTACTTTTCTTTCCCGAGATAAAACAATATCTTCGTGATTAGTATTGAAAGCAAGAGACATATCAGTCCTAAGCCAATGAATATCAGGTACCCGGCAAGAGCAGGGCCAGGGATTTGCTCGGCGATAATCTCGAACTTCTTGTTGTATTCGGCTTTCGAGAGATCGGCCAGATAGATGCCGAAAAAAAGGCTTCCTATACCGTTGGATAGGAGCATGAGCTGAACGAGCGTCAAGATAACCTTGCCGACCGTAAATCGTATATCTTTTTCGTCGGGAAGATTGCGGATCGCTGAGACAATAGATAGCTTGCTGATTCTCCTCGACGCGATATAGGATGTGATGAAGGTGATCAGGAGTCCTGCGCAGAATGAACTCAATACGACCGACTGATTGACCCAAAAGACTATATCGAGTCCAGATTCTTGCACGGCATCCTTGAAGATGCTGACGATCGCTTTGATCAAAAGAAAACCGACGCCAACTCCGACTATGACTCCCAACAACGATGAGAGTATTGCGTAGAGAAGCCCTTCATACATGAATGTCTTGATAAGCTTGTTTCTCGTTAATGCGATTGCCCTAAGCGTACCCATTTCAGACTTCCTGTCCTCGGCAAGCATGCTGTAGATATTGATCAGCAGCATGATGCCCGCAAGGATCCCTACAACCGATATTCCAAGGAATACGCTCGATATGGTGCTTCCCATACCTCCACCAATCGAATCCGACTTCAATTCTTGGGGTTGGAAGCTGCCGCTTGAAGCAGCAAGCGTATCGGTTCGCGGTAACGATTCGTATACTTTTCCCAAAAATTCCCCTCCGTTATATCCCGACTGGAACGCAGGTCCAGTTTTAGAAACGAAAATCGTATTGTACGTATCCTTGTCGATCCCGAGTTCTGTATACATATAGGAGGGAGAGACGAGAACGCTTCCGTTGCCCTGCGTGAACGACGATGCACCCTTCTGATCGTTAATAGCCTGGACAATTAAGGTAACCGGCTTGATCTCGTTTACCGACCGTATGGTATCACCAACTTTCAGCTCAAGCCGTTCGGCGATTTGCTTTGAGACAATCGCCTTGCCTTCGTCGATCTTGAAATCGATCTTCTCGGAGGCGAACGTTCGATTTGGTAGGGCAATCAGTTCCGCTTTTGTTACAGAAAGGCTTTGGCTTGCATCTCCAGTTCCTTTTATGAAACTCGAGTCGAAGACCAATGCAGGCAAAAAGCCGTCGATATTTGTATTAGACTTGAAGCTTTGCTCCAATTGCTTGACTGTATCGGAGCTCATTAATCCATGGGACGATTCGGGGTTTCTTACCAGAGAGACCTGGGAGTCGGATTCGCTGTAGGTAATTTTGGCGTCAATCTCACCAAGGGTCTGCTCAGCCTTGATCATTGACGATTTGGTGAACGAGCTTTGGATGGTTAGAGAGCCGGCGATCAACGAAGTGCCTACCATAGATCCGAGTATTACCAACAGCGTGGTAGATTTCCGACGAGTAATATTTCTCAAACCGATTGACCAGAGTACTTTATTTCTGGCTGCCGAAAATGCAATAAGTAACACTACAAAAGCGGATAAACCATACAGAACCATATGCTATAAGGGTAGCACTAAATGGGTTAGGTTGCACAGTATATATGTGAGATATATGGTATACTTATGGGTGCTGGAGTTCTGGCAAACTGCGTCATTGTACGCCACACTCACACCGGTTGCACTGGATGTTGCCGATAGACCCGAACCCCCTAAAATTCTGACGTTTAGCAGATTGAGGTCTGCGATTCTCGTTCTTGCGTTTGTATACCTAACGGTCTCCTTTGTAGAACCTTCAATCGTATATACAGGAGATACGGGCGAAGTCGATTTCGAGAGCATTCCAAGGATTGCCGAATTGATAAGCCAAGGATGTTTGGCCACTGATACCGTACGGTATGACGGTATAGAGGAACGAGTCATAGAATATGCTCCGAAACTTACGCCCGAATGCGCAGTAGCGTTACGATCGGATCGAATTGCTCCGGGAGTGAAGCTTGCACGTACAAAACCGATGGTTGGGTTCAACGATAAACTTTATCCGACGCAAGGTGATGATCCTACTTGTTTTATTTCCGCTACCCATAACGCCCTGAAAATTTTACTAGGCTCGGATTCGCTTATGAACCCGCTCATTTTGAACGAAGTGGGAGGAGTTGATGGCGACTCGGAAGATTTCAAAGTTATGGCAGAAAAAATCGCCTCAGAAGTGTACGGCGTCAGCGGTGGGCCTACAACGACGCCTAAGTCTGAGAAGCTTGCTTCGAGTCTTGATATACGTGGAGTTAACGGGCTATCCGCAGAACTTTTGTCGAACCTAGAAGGTTTCGGCATATCGTCCGAGAACTATCCAAGTATCGTAAATGCCGGTGACCCGTATACGACAACCCATACGCTCATGACATCCGTCAATGTCGATTATATGTCGGCCGAGGCTGAAGAAATGATACGCCAGATGAGAGAAAGGGGAATAGAATATGATTACAATCTGGCAGGAGAACAACGAACTATTAAAGTTCCGAATTTTCTTGCCCGAAAAGGCGTAGGGGAATTCATTAAGCGCGAAATCGCGGGAGATGGGATAACAAGCGTATCGATCGTCAGTCTTGTTGTATCCTCCCGTTCATCACATGCCTTTGTTACGCTGGGAGTAGAGCAGGTTAATGGGATCGACTATGTACGAATGATGGAATCGAATGGAGGAGTCGCAGCCGATTGGCTGAAGGCTGCAGTCGGTAATGAAGTTTTCAGAAAAGAGGGAATTATCTACATAACTCCCGAGGCTCTGGGAGATGTGCTACGGGACGCGATCGTGTTGAAACGGGATCGGTCGGCGATAATCGAACATATTCCAGCAGATCAATAGGAAACCTCCCTTTTCAGGGAGGTTTCATGGTAGGTCACGAATTAGGATTATAACGAGAGCATAAATCGAGCGTAAGCTCTTTTGCCTCTAGTTTTCATGTCTGTTCCCACTAAGTCTTTTTGGATAAGAAGCTTTCGTTTTCGTTCTACTGAACCGATAACTTTAGCGACGTACTTCGTATACGGCGATGAAGGATTGGTCCGAGCCAATTCGGCGTGGAAGTTTCTGACGAATTCGATTGATTCCTGTAGAATCGTAAGATCGGGATTAGTTTGCCCGGGTAGCGTGCATACTGCTGCGATCAGCTTTGGCGTAGCAGTGTGTCTAAACATTAATAAATATCGGTGCCAAAAAGTATTTGCCATTCTTACCGGGTATATCGTTTCATGATTGTCGCCGATAAGAGCGCCAACGATCGTTCCGAGACCATAGTATTCCTTTAGGCTAGGATCGACCCTTTTAGTAATTTCGGCATACTTTTCTGCTATTAAATTTCGATCATCGAAGACGATGCGATCCATTACTGCAATATTCCTGCTAGCATCTGCAACCGTTCGCCAGCCGAACGAAAGTCCGGCTTTAAATAGATTCTCAACATGTACAGGGTTGGGCCCTACATACTTGGGCTCAAGTTCGCACCTTTCGCCTGCCCGTACGTTCGTGCTTTCTGTTTCTTCAGCAAGAAGCGGTCGAGTTATTCGGGGATTCGCTTGAAGCGCTTGTGCAATTCCATCATATTGCGCAGGTCGAACCATTGACACGGTATGCCGTACATGCGGATGCCTACCGCTGTTCCTCAATAGAGCCTGTCGAGCATAGACGCTTCGCAATTCATCTTGGTCATTGGGATTGACGACTATGCCTTTCTCCATAAGCGTATGTCCTACAGCAAACGCTGCCGCACATACTACGGTCTCAGTAGGTAAATAGGTGTTGGTGATTTCTCCGTTTAATTCGGTATCCGCTTGTTGCGCGGTTTGTCCGACTAACGTTAAATATCTGCCGGTCAACTCATCTGGTCCTAAAGTATTAGCAGATGAGCTAATTGTATCGTTTATCATAGTAAACGCTTCTATTATACCATGGTAACAGATAGGACGTCGTTTTGTGGCTTTATACCGGTACTATTTGCCTCAAAGACCTTCTTTTAATGTGCCGGCTATTACTTCCAGGTTATCTGGCCCGGTAACGATCAGCTCATGTATCGCACGGGTTAAGGCTACGTAAATAAGGTCGTAGTTTACCTTGGTTTTTTCCGCGGCAAGATCTTCTGGATATTTCTCGTTCGGAGTGGGGGGGATAAAGTCATTTGTGTGCACATTAGCCAAAATCGCTATTTCGAACTCGACGCCTTGCGCTTCATTAATGGTTAATACGTGGGTATTGTGGAGATCGGGAAGAAGCTTCATGAGATTTGCTTTTTGCCGTTGGGTTTTTACCATAACTCCAACGTGCGAATCTTTGTTTTCTGCTGCTATCTTGGCAATTATCCGAATATCGTCTTCAATCGTATTCGTCTTCAGTACTTGCACTTCGGGCCCTTCCTTCAATCCTTCAGGGACACGTACCTCGTATCCGAGGGATTGGATGTATGAAATTATCTGTTTTGTGTTTCGATATACTTTTTGCAGCACGACCGATCGCTCGAGCGCAAATTCCTCACCGATACTCTCCCATGATCGCACGGTCTTTAAGTGCGTTTGTTGCGCGAGGTCTCCGACATAGAGCATCGCTTGGGTTAAAGGATCGATGCAGGTGCGGATAAGGCTGATTTGTTCGGGCAGGTAATTTTGTACTTCATCAACGATTATCAGCGAGTACTTTAGGCTTTCCTTAAGGATGACTTCCAAGAATTTACGCTTGTTTTTAGTCTTCCTGAAGTCCTTTACATCTTTCGATAGGCTTCCATGTTGTAGAATATGCGCATACAACATAATGGTCATGTCGAACCGATCCAAAATCTTCTCCTCAAGTTGTTTTTCGACTGTTTCCCGAAGATTCGACGGCAAGAACCGGTCGTAAAACTGCTTTAGAGAATCAAGAACGTTGTTTTTTTTCGTAATCGCCTCTATTTCGGAGAGTGCTACCCCCTTATGGTACTCGATGACATCTTTTGTTTCTTCGTCGTCACCGAAACGAACCGTGAATGTAAAGTCGTGTAGGTTAAGGATTTTGAATGCCCATTCGGGGAATGTCGTTATCGTTACGTTGTTGATGCCGAGTTGCGGCAAGAGGCTCGTGAAGTACGCCTTTGTCGAGTCGTCTTGCACGAAGACGATGATCGATTCGCCGGGATAGTATTGCGCGATCTCGGGAGATTGAGTCAAGTAGGCGACACGGTGGAGGGCGAGCGTTGTCTTACCCGAACCTGCAGGCCCCGAGATAAGAAACGATCCGCGGTGCGATGCGCGGATTACCGCATCTTGCGCTTTCTCCATCAGCTCTACGATCTCCTGGAGAACGAATCCGCTTTTCTTGTTCGAGAGGTATTCTTGATAGATTAATTGGCGCGCTGTGTCGCGGGATTCGGTACTCATGAAGGTTATCTTGCCGTTCACGATCACATATTGGTCTTTGCGAAGCAGCTCACCGTTTTGCACTCTTCCATCGGGAAGCTTGTATGAGAATTTCCCAGGATCGGAGAACCGTATTTGCGCCGCTGGCACGATCCAGGAAAAGATATTACGCTGCATGAACGACGCTTTCGCGAAATAATACGTTTGAGGGAGGGAAAGTCCGTCGAGACGCACATCGCATCGTACGAAGTAGGGAGAAGCTTGAAGTATTTGCAATTTCTCCAAGATCATCTCGTTGATTTCGACTTGGGTGAGCCACAGGTCTGGATCTTGCTTGACCATTTCTCGCTGGAAAGCGAGCAATTCTTCAGTTTTGGGTATTTCTTGGCCGATCGCCTCAATTGAGCTATCGACGTGTTTTTTGGCTTCTGAAAGCAGCTGATCTTTTTGAACCATAACTATTCGTTTCCGGCTTGTCCCAGATATATCCGGGATCTGCCCAGCACGTACGTGCGATTCTTAGTATGGTAAGAGGACGAATAGATGCATTTTACCTCTAAAATACAGTTTGTCAATTAAAAAACGCCGTAGCACGATGTTTGGACATCGAACATTTCAAAGAACGGAAGCTCATCGTTTATTCGCGTAAATCGTGCATAGAGCATCCCTCGATCGATTGGGAACCCGGCAAAGGATGACTGGTCGACGGTTGCTGCGATATACGTTATTGCATGATCGCGCAATATAGCGCATTGCCGAACAAAGGTCGTATTCGTATCAAGAAATGATCTTATTTCTTCCTTTCTGGAATCGACATCATACCCGTACGACCAGGATATATATTCCCAACCGTAAAAAACCTTCCGTCCTGCAAGCGTGATGGGCAATACGTCGTCGGTAATATTAAAGAAGACGGCATCTCGTGGTGTTTTGGTTAGTACCCATTCCGAAACCGGATCCTTCGTGATATCCGGGATCGACATCTTTCGCGGTGCAAATACGGGCGATATGTCAACGATGCCTCCAAGCGTCAGGAGTAAGAAAATTCCGGTTATGATACTTTTATTGATGATCCCTTTCCAAGGAAGCGAATCGAGAAAACCTCCAACATATACATTGGCTATCAGCAAACTGAAGTTGAAGAACTTATGGTTCGCACCAAACATCTCTCGACCAAATGCGAACAGATTCCCTAGCACGAATACCAGAATTGCTATCGTAGCCCATACGGTTTTATCGGAAAAAAAGATTTCTTTTACTTTCTCGAATTTCGATTTGCTCTCCGGTCTAAGCGAAAGCCAGGATACACATGCAAGCAGGAAGGTAAACCCGCAATTGAATGCCCAATATACAACCCATCTCAGTATGGGCGAGCTTATGTGCAAACGATCCCATTCTGTAGTTTCGTTAAATAAGAATCCGGGTCTGAAGATGATAGTAGAGACATTACGGGATAGCATTACTGAAGGTATGGTAAGAAGGCACGTTACGGCGCATGCAAGAAGCAGCCGTTTTCTATTCTCATGCGGAGCAGCGACAGCTAAGCAGAAAACCGATACGAGTGCGATGATCAGTATCGATTTGTGCATAAGGCTGATTACGAAAAAAGCGCCCATCCCGACGGCAAACATTTTTTTTGATTTGGTGTAGTGGATACAATAGACAAATACGAAGTAAAGCATCAAGGCAAACAATAAATGTCGCTGGTTCACGAAGACATTGAGGTTCCAGCAAATGCTCACCAATTTTCCATCGAACGGACCGGAAGATGCGAACGTCGGGGAGGAGATGAGAGCATTCAATACATCACTCGCAGAATGCTTTCCCTGTAAAAAGTAAACCCACGAAAGCGACGAATTAGCAAGACACAGCAGCGATGCGATTATTCCTGAGCGAATTGTGCCGAATACCTTTTTGGCGAGCAGGAACACTGCCGTTAGAACTCCCGTAAGTCCTATTCCACCGAGCAGCGCGAGTGCTATATCGATCCGAAAACCGATTCTTTCCAACATTCCGGCAAGATAAAAGAAAAAGTAATGGTATTTGATATATTCGCCAGGGAATCCCTGGTATTCCGGGGTAGGGTTATAGCCTTTCGAGAATGACCTGATCAGCGATAGATGGGTTGAGTAGTCGCCAAAGAGATGGGGACTGATTTTGATGTAACCGTCCGAGTGTGAGAGCGTAGACCACATCAGCATAAACGAACATATAAGCAGCAGCAGAATGGTGAGCAGCGATACTCGATTTTTAAGTATTTTTTCTGCCAACAGCTTCATAGTTGTAGACCGTATGACTTTAGCGCGAATTTTACGACCTCGTAGACATCTTCATCATTCGAAATGGGAAAGGACGCGGTAAAGTACTGTTTGTTTTTTTCGAAAGCTTCAACTTCTTCTCTCATGCTTGCAAGCCGTTTGCGTATCTCTAGAGGACTATCACCGCGTTCCCGCATTCGAGCTACCAGCAGATCATCATCTCCAGGCATGAGGAAGACCCGTATGCTATCCGGGTATGCCGCTACAAAATCTTGTATAAGCGGGGTAAAAAAAATTATTGCCGGAATGAATCCTTCTTCTACGATATCTTCTATAAACTTGCGTCTATACCCATATCGAGTGCCGAAGAAGTTATAGTCGGTGAAAAAAGCTCCGTTCTTGGCATCGGTCTCGTATTGCTCTTCCGTTAGGAATTCGTTGTCCACCATATTTACTTCGTGTTCCCGAGGCTTACGGGTCATGGTAGAAAGTACGTTTTTAAACGGGTAATTCTTTACCAAGTGGCTGAGGAGAAATGTTTTCCCGATGCCTGAGGGACCTGCGATGACGAATGGCTGTATCATTACCGTATGATAACGTACTCGTGCCTATATGAGAATCTTGAGTAATGGATATAACTGGTACATACTACATGGTATGAGTATCAAATTGACCGAATCCGAAATTGATCTCATTCGGTGTTTTTGCACTGATAGGCAAAATAGGGGACGTCGGTTATCGGCTACGATTGCAAGCGTCGTTACGTGTTTCTCGGAAATATTCAATGACCCCGGCTTTATCGACTATACCGCAAACGATATACTGACCGGTTTCCATCGGCGCTTTTCTAGAGCCTTGAGAAAGCTTGATCCGTATGCTCTTGATGAAGCGCGAAGCAGGGTAGGAGGAAAGTTTTCGGGCGAAACTCCCGTTTACCGAGGAGATCGTGTCGGCGTATCGCTTTGTTTTCAGCTTTTCTCTGACGCTATCGAGCGGGGCGATTTACAGCGTTTGAAACCGTTGGATAAAGTAACCGGATTTGAGGATTTGTCAGTTGTCACCGAGTGCGATCGCGCAGTCCCTTACGAGCCTCGTATTCATTCCAATTCCAGCAGGCCCGATTCGGAAGTTCGATATTGCGCTGTATGGATGGAAGCAGTTTTCCCGTCGTGCGAAGACGCGTTGCGCCATTACCCTACGATATCCTCACAGTATCCGAATATGTTGGACATACATCCTCGGGTTTCTCCATTACGGCGAAGTGCACTATTGCTTCCCGCCCTGTTCGACGATTATGCATATTTGCTCGACCCTGAACCAATCACTATCAGGGATAGTGTCATTATCCCTGTCTTTAAGGGGATTTATTAACAGCACAATTTGCTTTCTTGCCTTATAATATAAAGTTATGGACGCATTGGCGTATAGCTTTTACACCGATTTGGGCAAAAAAACAATAGTTCCAGGTTTTCCCGATTACCTGACGAGGTACGACGTGGTGTATGGACCCGAAGACTATCGTGAAGTAGATTATTCTCACCTGGTACCGGATGCTCTTATCCCTCGAATTCCCGTCGAAGTAAATCCCAAATTCGATAGGTTATTAGGTTCATCGGATGATGAGAATCTTGAACGTCAACGAACGATGCTCGAAGAAGGCCTTTGGGCATACGCCTACTACATAGCTGCGATACATTATGCGCCAGCGATGATAACGCCGACGGAACAATATGTGCATAAGGGGTTTATCGACTTGAGACTTGAAACGACCAGAAACCTTCAGCGATCGATTGTCGTGATAAATCACCAAAACGATTATTCGGTTCACGACATGAAGACTACCCTGAATCGAGCTTCCGCAGTTCTTTCCAGCTGGCTCTACCGTGATTTCGATGCTCGAGTCGAGAACGCCGTGGATTGTATCGTAGCGTATAAGGCGAGAAACCTTGAACTTTTCAGGCAAGAACATCCGTGGCTTGGTAAGCTGGCATTCAATTTCCCTCCCGATCGGCTGAAAATTCGCCAAGAGAAACGATACCAAGTGAAGAAAGATGAAGAGGCGCATCCTGAAATATATGCAATCAAATCTACGTTGCGGCGAACGGCGGATAACTTAGAAAGTACGCTGACATACGGTCAGCGCCGAGAAGAGGTTGACGTTTACCGAACTATCATGGCGAGCCTCGATGTACTGGGGTACGACCCGAACGTCGGAGAAGTCATGCTCGAAACTGCTGGTCGAGGAATATACGGTACGAGATCTATTGCTGCGCTGAAGAGCCTGATAGCGAACGTTTAGCCGTTATATATCCACGTTAGATTAAATTCGTTCGGTAAATCTACTATACTATCGAGTATGGAGAAGCCTGTCTAGAAATTACCGTTTTTGCAGGTTGTCCAGGAAAGTAGGAGCGAAATGAGCTACGAACGACTGAGGACAATACGCGACCATACGGTTTCGTCGGTGCACGAAATATCCCGTATCTTTTACGATTATCTCATGCAGGGACTGCAGGAGCCTTTTTCTGTCACGAGGATCTTGAAGGCTCTTGGGCTTTATGCTTTCACGTTTCTTGAATGCTACTTGGTTATCAAGCTTAAGTTGGCAATACCCGAACTTGGACGCGACACTCCTTATCTTTTTCTTCTGCTTCCTATCCTATGCACGACGTTCTGGACTGGTCTCGGTCCCGGTATTTTTGGCGTCCTCGTGAGCGCGGCAATGATCGACTACTATTTCATTCCGCCTTTCCAAAACTTAGGCCATTTCCAGATACATGATCTGGTCCCGTTTTTCATGTTTCTTCTCGAAGGCACAGGAGCGGTTATTATCGTTCATTACCTCAAGGTAACACGTAAGAATATGAGCAACATCAACGAAATGCTCGAAGAAAAGGTGAAGAAGAGGACCAACAAGCTGCGTCTTACGAATAAGCGACTGTTGCGGGAGATAGAAGTGCGGAAGCGAACGGAAAAAGAGCTGGGGCTGCTGAACGGGCAATTGAAGTCGAGCAACAAGGAACTTGAAGATTTGACGTACATAGCTTCGCATGATCTGCAGGAACCATTGCGAAAAATACAGGCGTTTAGCGGGAGACTTAAGGCAAAGTATTACCGCGACCTGAATGCAGAGGGCCAGGATTACCTCAATAAGATGGAAAAAGCTGCCGATCGGATGAAATCACTCATCAACGACCTCTTGTCGTTTTCGCGAGTCATGTCTAAGAAGACGCCCTTCGAAACGGTAAATCTCGACGAACTTTGCGAAAGCGTGATTGACGATTTCGAAGCTGTCATCGAATCGGAGAAGGCACGGGTAATAAAGGATTCGTTACCGCACATAGAAGCTGATCCCGTTCAAATGCGCCAGCTTTTCCAAAACCTTATCGGAAATTCACTTAAGTTTATACGCGAGGATCGGACGCCCCAGATTAGGATCTACAGCAAAGCAGAGGAGGGGACGAATGTGTGCAGCATCGTTGTTGAAGACAATGGAATCGGTTTTGACGAAAAATATAAGGACCGTATATTTCAGGTTTTCGAAAAGCTCCATGCCAAGGAAGAGTATGAAGGGACTGGCGTCGGCCTGGCTATCTGCAAAAAAATAGTCGAGCGCCATCAAGGTTCAATTACGGCGTATAGCGAAATCGGCAAGGGAGCGAAGTTCATTCTTACGTTGCCTATTCGGCAAGACGTATCGGGGAGCTTCCTCAAGGAGTAGGTGGTACGCTAACTCGGCCTTTATCGTATTGCAACGTCTTAATTATCATACCGTTCTCGTCATACTCCTCAGTCAACCCATCCGGTACCCCTTTATTATATTGTTGCTTGACGCGTATCGCGCCGTTAGGGTAGAAGATAGTAGCCAACCCATCGAGTTTTCCAGCAACGTAATTTTCTTCGTGCGAGATTGAACCGTCGCCGAAAAACGTAATCATATGCCGGATATTTCCTTGGCTGTCAAAATCGGTTTCCCGATAGACAATCTTCGTACCTTCGTAATATATCCTCTGGATACCGACGAAATGTCCATTTTCCCATTCATATTCGTTCAAAACGTTGCCATCGGTGCAGCTGAATTCTTGAACCGAACCGCGAGCTTTACCGGAAACGAACGTTGCTGTCCTCATTTTTTTCCCATTCATGCAGTACATCACGACGTTCCCCTCCAATTTCCCTTCTTTAATGGTGTATTCGAGGCGCTTTTGTTTGTTCGCGTAGTATTCTGTATTTGAACCTTCATGCGGTCGATAAGCGGTGACCATGCTCCAGAACGTCCCATGATTGTAATACAGAAGAGGAATAAGGAGCCAAATGGAAATAAACTGGAGTACACGCGAAATACGTTCGGGCATGAGAAAGTGTACGTCAAATGGATTGGAAATTGAATTTCGGGGCAATTCGTTCATAATGATGTATGTCATTGCTCGCGGAAATTAGCGTGGTCAGCTTTCTGTGGGCGTTATCGTGGATTATTCCTCTTGCCATGCTTCGCAAGCACAGTAAGGATTATGTTAAAAACCCCTGGTTGTTTTCAATCTTATTCGGAAGCGCCTCAATACTCTACATTCCGTACGCATTACTTGACCATCTTATACCTTCTCGCGAAATTTTAGCTTTGAATGTATTGATATTGGC
>CAZVIJ010000029.1:0-21931 GCA_964626735.1 uncultured Candidatus Saccharibacteria bacterium | reverse complement strand
GTGGTGGGCACGATGGAAGGGGCCGTAACGGAAAAATCGTCAAAGTAATAGGTAATCGGGACGTTCGTAAATGCGCTGGGGGTCAAGCTTCGCAATCCGACGTATCCTGACGTTTGTATGTTCGCCTCGCTATCGCTTGATGAGAATTGGTACGATGCAGGCTCTGAGCTTCCTTCTTCCCATGCCTTGACGTTTATGACGGTCGGATTCGTTCCGACGAATTGCGATCGTACCCAATACCAGGTTCCCGGTACGAACGTCATGCCGGTATTCGATTCGGTTCCGATTTGCACGTCTGATCCGGTACCGGCAAGTTTTGTAGCAGATACGTAGATTATTCCAGACGTAGAAACTCGAAACTTGGAACGGTATTCGTAGTTCGCAAGCGAAGCGTTGACGCGTGCTCGTTGATACATAGTCATACTGTTGCCGTTAGGATCTTGGTCGGCGGTCATCCTGGTAAGAATCTCGACGTCTTGCGATGAGATACTTTGCAATGACGCATCGCGCGAATTACCCGCAGTTGCCGTATACATACGTCCAGATCCTCCGGTGACTTCGTAATTCGACGCAGTGCCGGCGAGCGTATATGCCCCTCCGGAATCGGCGGATCCCCAGCTACCCGATGTTATGCGGGAAAATGTATCGGATACCGAAGTGCCGGGAGCGAGCGTGGGAGTTGGTGTTGCGGTCGGTATAAGCGTCGGGGTGGGAGTGGACGTTGGAGTTGGCGTCGCGGTTGCGGCAGGCGTCGGTGAAGTAACGGTATAATCGTCAAACGTATACGTGATGGGTGTATTGGTCGTTGAACCCGGGGTAAGCGATCGAACGGATACGTACCCGACACCTTGCAAATTAGCTTCGCTGTCGGTTGCGGAGTATTGCCAATTCGCCGGTTCCGCTGCGTTAGAATCCCACGCCTTAACATTGATGGTAGTAGGATTCGTACCGATAAACTGGGATTTCAGTACGTAAAAAGTTCCGGGGGTAAACGTCAAGCCGGTAACCGTAACTTCAGTGCCTATCGCCACTTCGGTACCGGTTCCCGCAAGTTTGCCGGCTGATACGAGAATGCTTCCCGATGTTGATACCCTGAATTTCGCTCGGTACTCGTAATTCGCGATTGATGCGTTTACGCGTTGACGAGTATACATGGTTACGCTGCTTCCGGTCGGCTGCTTATCGGCTGTTACCTTGACCGTGCTTTCTACATCTTGCTGGGAAATTGTTTGGAGCGAAGCATCGCGTGTCGTGCCGGCAGTGGAGGCGAGCATCGTGGCATTCGTTCCACCCACGTTGTAATTCGATGCCGTTCCGGATAGGGTATACGCGCCTCCCGTGTCGGCACTGCCCCAACTGCTCGATGATGTTCGGGTAAACGTATCGGATACGTAGGTAGTTACGACCGCCTTCGTCTTGAACCGGAACATCGGAAGCCCGAACATATAGAGGGATATTCCGAGCGTCGTGATGATGACCAGACCGACTTGTATTATTTTTCTTTCAAAATCTAAAATTCGTTTCACGGGCAGCTAGTACGTTGGCGTATTAAAATACAGTATTCTTATCAAAAAATATAGGTTTCCTGGTGTATAATCGGCTATGAGTAGCCCACAATCAGGGGATATATTAGAAGAAGGCATTAGCGATTTCAACCCGCCGCATGCAACGTCATTTTCTTCTTCCCATGCGATAACCGTAAAGTACGAGGGGATAACGACGCAGGGCAGCACGAATTGGTTGGCCGTACTGTTTCTATTCTTATTCATAGTAGTATTACTATCCGGAGTAGTATTGACGCTCATGTTACGTTTCAGGCAAGAATCCTGACAGATCCCTTAGCAATCTGTTGGCATTTCTGCTAAAATTTACTATATATGGCAGGTATGGATTACTACGATATATTAGGCGTGGATAAAAGCGCTTCCGATAAAGATATCAAAAGCGCATTCAGGAAAAAGGCCGCCGAGCTTCATCCCGACCGGAATAAAGACCCTAAGGCGCCCGAAGAGTTCAAGAAAGTGAACGAGGCCTACCAGATACTTTCTGACCCTCAAAAGCGCAAAATGTACGATCAATACGGTTCGGCTCCATTCGCGAACGGAGGTCAGGGAGCTGGCGGTTACGGCGGCTTCGGCGGCGAAGGTATGCAATTCGATTTCTCCGATTTTTTCGGCGGCGGTTTTGGCGATATCTTCGGCGATGACAACCCTTTCGCCGATGTCTTCGGAGGCGGCAGGCGCGGTCAGCCGAAAAACCAAGGTTCTGATGTTATGGTACGCGTACGGGTAACGATGGATGATGTCATTAAAGGGCCAGAGAAGGAAATTACCTATAAACGGAAAGAGAAATGCCATACCTGCAATGGTGCAGGCGGGCAGAAGGTTGAAACCTGCCCCAACTGTAAAGGAAGCGGCAAAGTATCGCAGGTTACCAGATCTATCCTAGGCAATGTGCAAGTTGTACGGGAGTGTCCCGAATGCAACGGAAGCGGTAAGAAAATTCTCGAAAAGTGCCAAACTTGTAATGGAGATAGCGTAATCGATGCGGAGAAGAAGCTTAAAATCAGGATACCGTCCGGCATCGAATCGGGTATGAACTTGAGGTTCCAGAATGAGGGCAATGCCGGTAGATTCGGATCGGCATCGGGCGATCTGTACGTAGAAATCGATGTGCAGAACGACAAGAAATTCCTAAGGGACGGCGACGACCTGCTGAAGGAAGTTAAGCTGCCCATCTATTCCTTGATTCTCGGCGACGAAATTGAACTCGAAACATACGACGGCAATAAGAAGGTAAAGATACCGGCCGGTTTGCAAATCGGGGAAAAGCTCGCTTTGAGAAACCTAGGAGTTCCCAATATTCGAACAAAGAACCGAGGCGATATTATCCTCACGATTAGCGTTGAAGTACCGAAGAAATTGGGCAAGGAAGAGAAAGAACTCTTTGAACAGCTGAAAGGAATTGACGTCAAGAAAGGCAATAAGTTCTGGAAGTTCTAATCTTACTCTTTTCACGGTAACTGTGTATTATTGCACTAATGTTCAAGCTTCCTAATCTTCTTCCGAAGAAAAAAAACGAAGCTCGCCCAGAGCCGGTCGATATCGATACGTCGTATGTTCCCAAACGGAACGGAGGATTTAAATTGCCCCAGCGTAAGTTTACCATCCAGCAAAAGATAAAGTCGCTTTTCTACAATGACGGCGGTTCTCCGAAACGGAAAATCGCTTCGCTCTCCATTCCTCTCGCTGGTGCGCTCTTCCTGCTCGTCGTATTCGGCGTAGGCATTTTCTTTATCTTCAAGACGTTCAGGAATACCAGCGTGTACGTCAACCAGACGACCTATGTAAATCGCGACGACGTACAAGAGTACGCCCTATCGTTGGTGAGGGAGAAGTCTTTTTTCAGCATAGATACCGATGTCGTGGGTAAGGATATAAAGGAAAAGTTCCCGGTCATATCGGAGGTCTACGTAAACAAGAGCGTTTTCCGGGGCCTAATCCTCGATATCAGGGAATACCAGCCTATCGCCGTTCTCACCATGAAAGACGGCCGATCGGTCCTATATACGAACGATCACAAAGTCATAAACGGATCACCGCTCGCGAAACAACTTCCGTCGTTTGTGTATGAGGGAAAAGAGGAGTATATAAACAATATAGCGGGCGACATAGACCGTGCTATAAGTTTGTACAATAAATTGCAAGATACAAAGATCAAAGGCATTTACGCTTTTGATAATTTCGGAAATTTGTCTATACTAACTTTAGATGGTCTTACGACCAAGTTTGATCTGAAAGAAAAATACCACTCTATTGACGAACAAGTTAAAGTACTTCAAAATGCTTTAACTAAGGATAATTACAAAGAAGTCGATCTTAGATTTAAATATTTGGTAGTTAAGAAATAAAATAAAACTCAATGGCAAGAAACATAATCACTGCTATAGACGCAGGCTCATCTAAAATTTGTACAGTTATTGCTGCAATCAACGATGAGGGTATGGAGCCAAGTGTTATCGGTACGGCAGTGACTCCTTCCCAGGGTATCAAGAAAGGGGTTGTCGTAAACATCAGCGAAGCGGTCGACGCAATTGGGGAATCTCTTTCGTACGCGGAAAAAATGGCGGGTATCGGCGTCTCGCAAGCAGTAGTTTCTTTAGATGGAAAGAATATCTTCTCCAACAATACGCGCGGTGTTATCGCGGTATCAGGCGAGGAGATCTCATTCGATGATGTCCAACGCGCGGTAGAGAGCGCCAAGACGGTAGCTATACCACAGCAGGTAAGGAAAATAATCCATGTACTCCCTCGTGAATACGTTGTCGATTCACAAGGCGGTATACGGGAGCCAATCGGTATGACCGGCTCGAGGCTCGAAGTAGATGCTCATATCATTTCCGCTTTGACGACAACTGTCCATAACATCGAGAAGGCATTCCAGCAATTGGGAATACGGTCTATCCCCGTATTCGGCGGTCTATCCAGCGCACATGCCGTTCTCACGAAGACCGAAAAAGAACTGGGCGTGATGGTACTCGACATCGGCTACGGAACTACAGACATCACTATCTATCAGGAAGACGCAATTGCTTACAGCGGATGCGTAATCCTCGGTGGGTACGCAATTACCAGCGATCTTGCGGTCGGACTCCAGATACAAAGCGACCAGGCTGAAAAGCTTAAGAACAATATCGGCAAATTCCTTGACGATACGGCTCGTCCCAACCAAAATATGCAAATGTCCCAAAACATCCCTTCGTACCTACGCGCAGATATGGAGAAATCCAAGAGCCCGGAAGAAGAGATGGTCAAGGAGGATACCGATACGATCGATATTAGCTCGCTGCAAATCCCAAACCTCCCGAAAGTATCCAAGAAAATATACGAGGAAATCGTAGGATGCCGTCTCGACGAGATTTTCCAGATGGTTTCCGACCAAGTCTCGCTCGCGGGGTTTTCGGTAAAACAGCCCGCAGGTATTGTAATTACAGGTGGGACTGCTAATCTCTATAACATCTCGAAATACTGCGCCAGCTTCTTTGGCGTACCGTGCAGGGTAGGGTATCCGCAAGGACTAGCGGGACCGCTTATCGACGAGATCACCGGTCCCGAATTTGCATGCGTACAGGGATTAATCCTTAAGGGACTCGAGTTCTACTCGTCCATGGGCAGCTATGATGACGGCGCGAATCAATCAGGAGGATCTGGCGGATTATTGAAGGGACTAAAAGGAATTTTTAAGAATATAATGCCTTAAGAACAAAGCTATGTTAATCAAACCAAACACACAAAACTTAGGAGCCAAGATTATTATTACGGGTGTTGGCGGTGCAGGCAACAACGCTATCAACTCCATGATCGAGTCTGGTGAGATTACTGGTGTGCAGTTTATTGCTATAAATACCGATGCCCAGGTATTGGACAAGTCAATGGCTGATACCGTCATTCCCATCGGTAAAGATCTAACGAAAGGCTTAGGCGCAGGCGGCAACCCATCGGTCGGAAAGCAGGCAGCTGAGGACAGCGTCGATTACTTGAGCGAAGCGCTCGCCGGAGCCGATATGGTATTCGTCACCGCAGGTATGGGAGGTGGTACCGGAACCGGTGCATCTCCGGTAATTGCAGGTATCGCTAAGCAGCTCGGCGCGCTCACGGTCGGCGTAGTAACCAAGCCATTCATGTTCGAGGGAACGAAAAAGATGGACTATGCCAACAAAGGTATCGAAGATTTGAAGGCTAAAGTCGACGCCCTCATCGTTATCCCGAACCAAAGGGTTCTTGAAATAGTAGACCGCAACGTCACCTTCGCACAGGCCATGAAGAAATCCGACGAGGTGCTTAAGAACGCGATCCAAAGCATCTCCGACATTATTACGCTAACGGGCCAAATCAACGTCGACTTTGCTGACGTCAAGGCCATCATGCAAGATGCAGGTACAGCCCTCATGGGAATGGGTACATCAAGCAATAAGGATACTCGCGCGATCGACGCCGCGAAGATGGCTATCAACTCTCCGCTTCTCGATTACTCGATCGATGGCGCAAAGGGCATCCTGATCTCTATCAGAGGCTCGTCATCGCTATCGATGACCGAAATCTCCGAAGCTGTCGAGGTAGTGAGGCAGTTCGTCGATGAGGACGCGATCATCAAGTTCGGTGTGATAATCGATGAAGATCTTGGCGATACGGTTACCGTTACAGTTCTTGCCACTGGATTCACGGTCGACCCTATCGAGCAGGAAATTCAGGCGAGGAAGAACATGGAATCGAAGCGCCAGATGCCTCAGGACAATTCCTCGATGCAGATGCAGCACCAGCAGCAGCCAATGCAGCAGCAACAGATGCAACAGCCGAAACCGCAGCCGGTACAACAAAAGCCTGCTCCTACACAGTACCAAACACCACAGCAGCCGTCGCACCGACAATCGGATGAGGATGAAGGCGATCTTGATACGCCAGCTTTCATGAGAAGAAGACTTGGAAAATAACGTGGAATTAGATGCATTACTAAAAACGATAGATATTGCCCAATTTAAAAACCATAGACTCCTTGAAGAGGCTTTAACGCATAGATCGTTCAGTAAGCGACATAACGAACGTCTCGAGTTCCTTGGAGATGCAGTTCTCGAACTAGTGATTACCGAACTTCTTTTCCGCGATTTCTCATCGCGCACTGAAGGTGAGCTCACCAGCTTTCGGGCAGCAATCGTCCGGACCGAGAGTCTCGCCGAAGAGGCAACCAAACTTAACCTCGGTGCCTACATCCGTATGTCGAAAGGAGAGGAAGCGACCGGAGGGAGGCAACGGCAGTATATTCTCGCAGATGTATTCGAATCGCTCGTAGGCGCTATCCACCTCGACCAAGGATATGAGCAAGCGAAACATTTCATCATCAAGCATTTGTACTACAAAATAAACCAAATAGTGGAAAACAGGACCGACATAGACTCGAAGTCCAAGCTCCAGGAATACGCGCAAGAACATTACAAGGAAACCCCTTTCTATAAAGTCGTAAAAGAGGATGGCCCCGATCACGACAAAATTTTCACGGTAGTCGTCATGATCGGCACGAAAGAGTACGAAACCGGCACAGGAAAGTCCAAGCAGCTTGCAGAGCAGGATGCCGCGGGCAGAACCCTACAGACGCTGCAAGTTAAATCATGAATACGAAATTAGGAGAGCCCGACGTTGTACAAAGTACGTACCGCCAGCTACGGGTTCACGAACGCCGGTTGCAACGACTCGAAAATGCTGAGCAACGCATCTTTGCCTTACCGGGTTATGATGCCAGCATTGACGAATCGCTCCTCTCGTATATGAATTCGCCGAAAACCATTGATGATAAACGAGAACATGCACGAGCAATCTCGGGTACATTGCTTGACGCCGGTAGGAACATGGCTGAATTAACGCTTCTGCTCCTGGACGAAAATGATGCGACCGACATGGCGTTTCAATACAGCAGCTTCCCGTATCGGTACCATCACGCCCAGACATATCTACACGGAAAAGTCGTTACCCGCGATATCTATACTGATTACGAACTTGCGTCGACTCCCGAAGTGGAACGACGAATAGAAGCATTCCGTTCCCGAGCCGCCGCTGGAAATACATCAGAGCCTGAGCCGGGAGGTGATGAACTTCAGGAAATTTTCGAAGACAAGGTCAAACGTGGCGAAAATAAATATTTCTCGAACTTTCTCGTTTTTTTCGAATCTGAAGTAGTCCGGCTTGCTCAGCAGGCATCAGAAGATACAGCGCCGAGGAGGGCTAATTCGGCAGTTGAAGATGCCTACAGTCTCATTCGAGGAAATATACCCCATGGTTACCTTATTTTGCAAAGCGAAGCGGCAAGAATCTTGATGGAGTTGGCCGGATCCGATCTTTCGGGATCACGGCTTTTAAACGACCCCAGATTCAAGCAAGTCGGCGAGATGTATGACGATCTTGCCATGTCGGACTTCGCAACCAGCTCCAGGACGAGGGAAGTGTTTTACACCATCGAAGATAATCTTCCCGTTATCGTTGAAGATCTGCGAGAGCTGCTGCGTAAAAAAGCGGAAAAGCTCCATAATTCCAACCATACCATCTGAACCTATAAACAAGGTATATGTAACTACTATATTACATACATAGTGGTCTTATGAATATCCCTAAAATATTAATTGTTGAGGACGAGAAAATTATTGCGCTCGACCTACAAATGCAGCTTGAGGATTTGGGTTACTACATATGCGGAAATGTTCAGACAGCTTTCGATGCCATCGAAAAGGCCAGAAAGGAGCATCCGGATATTGTCCTAATGGATATCCGCCTTAAAGGAGAAAAGGATGGTACGTATGCGGTAAACGAGATCCACAAGTATATGAATGTTCCGGTTATTTACCTTACCGCAAACGCGGATGTGCACACGGTGCGAAAGGCTGGCAAAACCAACTACGGAGCCATGCTTTTCAAGCCTGTCGATGAGTTCGAGTTGAAGTCGATGATAGAAGAATTCGTAAATCGCGGTTCATAATGTTTCTCACTTCAGTTGCGACTATCGGCTATACGTTCACCTGTATATAAAATGATTCCACTATAAGCTTTCAACTATAGCGCCGTTTGTTATACTCCTGCGTTAAGATTATGTCTAAACAACGCACAGCAGGAATTAAAAGCATGATTCTTATAGTATCCTACTGTTTAATAATTGCCCTGACATTCTCCTTCGCGGTAATCAAATTAGCGCCTAGGAATGATGCTGAGGCTTCAAACACCATCAACTACACAACAGAGAAAGGAGTAATATATGCAAATGGAAATCCAATCCAATTGCGTGGTGTGAATATTTTCGGTTTCGATACCTCTGCGCATATCGCGCATGGGCTATGGGCGAGGAATTGGAGGGAGATGCTTCTCGATGTTAAGGCACTCGGTTTCAACGCGGTTCGGTTGCCGGTATGCCCTGAAACCTTAAGGGGTACCTACATAAACACGGTTGAGTATTCGATCAACCCCGACTTGCGGGGAATCAACAGCCTGCAGGCGCTCGATTTATTCGTAGCGCAGCTTGATCGCGAGCAAATCCATATTCTTCTCGATCATCATCGTCCCGATTGCCAAAACATAAGCGAGTTATGGACGGCCCCAGGCTACAGCGAGTCAGAATGGGTTACAGATTTAACGTTCATGGCAGAGCGTTACAGCCAATATCCGTATTTCATGGGCATTGACCTGAAGAACGAACCGCACGGTGCGGCAACATGGGGTACCGGAAACCCTGCTACCGATTGGGACAAAGCGGCTGAGCGGGCCGGGAAAGCCATAAACGAGAGAAATCCCAATATATTGGTTTACGTCGAGGGGATTCAAAACCAGGGCAAGTGCAGTAGCCAAGTATCGGCATTTTGGGGGGAAAACCTCGAACCAATTATGTGCGACGCGTTGGATCAATCCAGCATCCCCGCAAACAAACTCATCTTGTCGCCTCATGTGTATGGGCCAGACGTCTATATGCAAAGTTACTTCAACGACGCAAATTTTCCGGGAAACATGCCGCAAATTTGGGATAGGCAATTCGGTTCTTTGACCGCTTCGTATGCAATCGTTCCAGGAGAGTGGGGAGGAAAGTACGGTAACGGCGGTAGCCAAAAGGATGTTCAGTTCCAGAACGCGCTCGTCGATTACTTGGTGCAAAAGAAGATATGCAGCAGCTTCTATTGGAGCTGGAATCCAAACTCGGGCGATACCGGCGGAATACTTAAAGATGATTGGAGCACTCCTTGGGACAGTAAGATGCAGCTGCTCAAGCGGTATTACTCCGGATGCGACTACGCATCGTCGCATAGCGGATCGACAAATCCGGTAACAGACTTCTTGTTGCAGCCATGGAAGTCGCCATCTCCTACCTCGGATAGTAATGCGCCGACTGCTACGATCCAGCTCCTTTCTCCCAAGAATAAAGAGCATGTGTACGGAAATACTGTTTTCGCCGCCTTGGTGAAGAATGTACCGTTCGACCAGTACGACATGTATTGGAAGGTAGATAATGGACAATTGAATCAAATGTACGACAGTAATACGAAGACACATTATAAAAAGGCCAACGTAGATCTTTCGGGTTGGACTTGGAAACAAAACGGACCTTATAAAATTACCCTTATTGCTAAAAATAAACAGGGTACTATAATTGCAACCAAATCATTCGTGATTTATGCCGGATAAGCGTTATATTATTAATATATAGGTTTAACCGGCCGATACTAATAATATACCATGAAGACCAAATTACTTATAACCAGCTTAATCGCTTTACTTATACTGCCCGTAATGATGGTCACGAAAGCCGCGGCGGCAACCGGTTCGTGGTCGGAGAAAGGTGCGAGCCTTTTTCCGGTCTCGACAACCGATTTCGACACCGATGCATACCGGCAGGCTTTACTCCAGCTTAAGGGGCTGAATGCAAATACGGTTACCCTCATCATTCCGTACTACCAGCCGAATTTGTGGGCAACGAATATGTATCCCGGTTGGAATACGCCAACCGATACGACGCTTGCTAATGCAATCAAGTCGGCCCATGCCGCAGGATTGCGCGTTGCTCTCAAGCCGCATTTGGAAAGCCAGGGTGGAGAATGGCGAGCCAACATAAATCCCTCAGACCGCACATCGTGGTTCAACTCATATAGCTCCATGCTCAATCACTACGGTGCCATCGGACAGCAGTACGGTGTTGAGGAATACGTAATCGGAACCGAGCTCTATAACATGACCAGCCCTCGCGCAAACGGCACCAATTCCCAAAATTGGAGAAAAATTATCGCAAGCTTGAGGACGGTCTATAAGGGCGCGCTTTCGTACAGCGCTCAACACTCCGGCTATTTCGGCGAAATGGACGAAATAGATTTCTGGGACGCCTTGGACTTCATCGGAATATCCGCATACTTCAGCATGTCATCCAATGAAACGAACCCATCGCTCTATACAATCAAGCAGGCATGGGATTACTGGAACGTCAACAATATCACTCCCTTGAGGAATCGCTACAACAAGCCGATAGTCTTTACCGAAATCGGATACCGCAGCGTAACGGGGGCCAATCAAGATCCGGGAAGATGGGACAATGGAGGGAGTATCGATCAGGCGCTACAAGCGCGTCTCTACCAGGGGCTTTTCGAATACTGGCAATATTATCCCTTTATGACCGGAATGAGTCTTTGGGACTGGCAAATCCACAATAGCGGCAACGGCTGGAACACAGACTTTACTCCCCAAAATAAGACGGCTGAGGGAACCATCCGGTCCTGGTACGGCAATATGAGCACAAACCCAACGGGAACTCCTATGCCGACGACGACGTCTACACCAACGCCTACCGCAACGCCGACGAACCAGGTCAATAAAATAAGCGTTGTTACGAATCCTTCCAATCCCGCAATCAATAAGCAAGTTACTGTGTCCGCTTCGGTAACGTCGGCTAATGTTCAAACCGACGCTATCGTCGATGTAGAAATCTACGACCAGTACGGCACGAGAGTGCAGCAAAATTTCTTTGAGCATCAGGATTTCTCGGGAAGCACGGCTAAGACGTTCAATTACACGTTTACCCCTACGAAATCTGGTTCGTACACGTTTGTAGGCGGCTTGTTCAAAAGCGGTTGGTCTTCAAACGTCTTCTGGAACTCCAATATCAAAACGCTTTCGGTATCGGCGGGAGCCACACCAACTCCGACCAGCAATCCGACACCGACGGTAACCAAAACACCCACGCCGACTCCTACAACCAAGCCTACATCGACGCCTACCGTATCTCCAACCGTCATCCCCACTACGAAGAATATCTCGCTATGGTGGCCAAGCGAAGGGAGCCACCTGTATGGGCTGCAACCATTCAAGGCTGTCCTCGATGGGTATAGCCTCGGCTCATACAATATGTATTGGCAAGTCGACGGTGATGCTTTGAACAAGATGTACGATAGCACCGTGGATGCTCCGCATAAGGAGGCTGACGTAGACCTGAGCGGTTGGCATTGGAACGGCAGCAATCCGTATACCTTGAATTTCGTCGCGAAGGACGCTGCAGGCAATGTATTGGCTCAGAAATCTGTTAAAGTGTATATAAACTAAGCTTCATTATAATCTTTAGTGTAAATAGGTTTATACTGAACTTGTATAACGTTAACAGATATGGAAACAACTACTGCTGTCATTCTCGTTGACCTACAAAATGAATGGCAAGTCCCGGGCTCGGCGTACGAGCTTGGCGACTTGACCGAAATTATCTCCAATACCAATAGGCTCCTCGATTACGCGCGAAGAAAAGGCTATAAAATTATCTTCACCAAACATATAGAGCCTGAAGGCGTGTATTTCGCACCGAATTCCACACGCTCTGATATTCTGACTAAGATAGCCCGATCGGAAAAAGATATCGTCATAGAAAAGCATAAAATAAGCCCCTTCTACCAAACAGCACTTGAAGAGGAACTACAGGGTATCGACCATATCGTCGCTGCTGGTATTTTAACCAACCTTTGCGTCCGAAGCCTTGTCTCAGACGCCTACGATAGGGACTACCGCATCACCGTGATCAAAAACTGCTGCAAGGCTATGTCAGAAGATATACACGTTTTCACGCTTAACGATCTCGCTATGACCCGACCGGAAGTAGAGCAAACCTATTTGGATATCTTTATGGATATGGAGCTCGAGAAGGTTTTCTAAGAAATCGAAGGTAAGGGTGTACATTCGCCCAATAAAAAACCTCCCGTTTTGGGAGGTATTTTTTTTATCGCAATTAAAGATTATTTAGGTTTCTTCGCACCATATCTGGATCGACCCTTTCGTCGGGCATCGACACCAGATGAGTCGAGAACGCCTCGAACAATAGTGTATTTAACACCAACAAGATCTTTTACACGTCCTGCGCGAACAAGAACGACCGAGTGCTCCTGGAGGTTGTGGCCTTCGCCAGGGATATATGCGGTAATCGACTGCTTGTTAGAAAGCCTTACTCTCGCGATTTTTCTCAAAGCTGAGTTTGGCTTTTTGGGAGTAACGGTCTTAACCTGAAGGCAAACACCTCGTTTGAATGGGTTGCTCGCCATGGTCTTCTTGGTTGTGTTATGGTTGTAATTGGTGTGCAAAAGACCCAATTTGTTCGCAACCTTTTTCTTGCTCCTTGGTTTTCTTATTAATTGACTAATTCTTGCCATAGTATCTTGTTATATGTTTTGGCTGGAGAATTTTAACAGTCTCCAGCCCATTTGACTACATGAGTTCGACTGCTTCCTCTTCTTCCTTCGTGATTATAGCAGATTTATTGGTTGGAATCATGCGTCCTATGATGACATTCTCCTTCAAACCTCTCAGATAGTCGCTCTTACCCATGATTGCTGCATCGGAAAGAACCCTGACCTGCTCCTGGAAGGAAGCAGCAGCAAGGAACGATTCCGTCTTGAGCGCTGCGAGGGTAATACCGAGCAGCTGTTCTTCGAACTTGATCGGAGTCTTTTCTTCCTTAACGAGCTGTTCATTGATTTCGTCGATGACATACTTGTCGCGGATCTCACCGGCAATGATGCCTGAGCTTCCCGGATCGGTAACCCGGACATATCGGCCCATTTGAGCTACGATAACCTCAACGTGCTTGTCGCCGAGCAAGATACCCTGGACTTGGTAAACCCGCTGGATTTCGTCGATGATGTACTTTTGAGCCTCGGTAAGACCTTTAGCGTCAAGAAGCTGTTTAGGGGAGATGTTACCTCGAGTGATCGGGGTACCAGCTTCGATTTTGTCTTCGTTGACGACGAGAAGCTCTTGATCCTTGGAAACCCGATATTCGACTTCCTCAGGAATCGTTGTCTCGACGATGATGGTATCTTCCTTGACGATCAGTTTGCCCTTTCGGGACGATCGAACTTCATCGCCATCCTTAGTTACGAACAGCAGATCGCCGCCTTTAACAACCTTTTGCTTCGGCTTAACGACCAGCTTATCCTCTTTCGTGTACGGATAGTCGATCGTATCGGTAACCACATTCTTAACTCGGATGATATTGTCACCCTTGTCGCCTTCAACGATTTCGACGTAACCGGCAATCTCGGCGATGATCGCCTGACCCTTAGGTATTCGAGCTTCGAACAACTCTTGAAGACGAGGCATACCTTGGGTAATGTCCAAACCTGCGGCACCTGACTTGTAGAAGGTACGGAGCACAAGCTGGGTTGCAGGCTCACCGATTGATTGAGCGGCCATAACGCCAACTGCCTTGCCGATATCGACGAGCTCGTTTGTAGAATAATCGAGACCGTAACACTTCTGGCAGACGCCGAATCGAGTCTTACATGACAACGGTGTCCTAACTTCGACTCGCGTAATACCGTCAGCGACAATCTGCTTTGCGACATCTGCCGAGATTAGATCTCCAGCAGCTACCAATACGTCGCCCTTGGAATTCTTCACGTCTGCGGTAGGAACGCGTCCGATAAGCCTGTCTTCGAATGAAGCGGTTCGGGACTTGTTATCCTCTACGTCAACGAATATACCCTTGGTCTGTCCGCAGTCGTGGTCTCGTACGAGACAATCTTGCGAAACTTCGGCAAGCTTTCGGGTAAGGTACCCGGAGTCTGCGGTTCGAAGCGCTGTATCTGCCAAACCTTTTCGGGCTCCCTTAGCCGAGATAAAGTACTCGAATGCCGAGAATCCCTTAAGGTAATTCGAGGTGATCGGAAGCTCGATGATGTTCTGTGAAGCGTCCTGGATAACCCCTTTTACGCCAATGACCTGCTTAATAACATCTGCGCCGAAACGCGAGCCGGAGAGGGCGATATCCTTAAGACTGTTGCCTTCAGGAAGGTTTGCCATCGTTTCCGACTGGACTTCCGGTTCGAACTCCTCGAGCCAAAGCTTTCGGAACTGCTCAGACTTGTCCTTCGCGGTCAAGAGACCCATTTTGTAGTAGTTCTCGATCTCTTCGGTCTTCTTCATTGCGCCCTCGATTTTCTTGTCGAGATCGGGGAGCATCGCGAGGTCGTCAAGGCCAAGCGAGAAGCCTGATTGAGTAGCATACTTGAATCCGATGTCGTTGATCCTGTTGAGGGTGTCGGTAACGGCCTTAACGTCAGCGTGTCTGAAGATGTCGAGCGAAAGGTTCTTGAGAACCTTCTTGTCGACAACCGAGTTGACGAACTTGTAGCCTTCAGGAAGGAGCTGGTTGAAAATGATTCTTCCAACGCTCGTTTCGAGAACCTCGCCATTGATGAGGATCTTGACTCGTTGTCGCAAACCGATCTGATTATTCTGCTGCGCCTTCTCAGCCTGCAACGTAGTCGTGAAAACCAAATTCTCGTCAAGCGGTTTCTCATCGAAGGTCGTCAGGTAATAGATACCTTGGATGAGGTCCTTACCGGGGTTCATGATGAACTCTCCCGAGGATGCCTTCAACATGTTCGCTTCCGGCATCATAAGCCGAATCGCTTCCTCGATTGCCTCATCGGTTAGCGGAACGTGGATAGCCATCTGGTCACCGTCGAAGTCGGCGTTGAAGCCTTCTACGATAAGCGGGTGGATTCGAAGGGCATCTCCTTCTACGAGAACGGGGAAGTATGCCTGGATACCCTGCTTGTGAAGGGTAGGGGCTCGGTTCAATAGTACTGGGTGTCCCTTGATCACATCGTCGAGGATATTCCAAACCTCTTCAGACTTGTCTCGCTCTTCGATCATGAACTTAGCCGATCGGGCGTTAGCCGCAAGGCCTCGTTCGATAAGCTGATGTACGACGAAGGGCTTGAAAAGCTCAAGAGCCATATGCTTCGGGACGCCGCACTGGTTGAGCTTGAGGTCTCGACCAGCAGTTACGATAACCGCACGACCCGAATAGTCGACGCGCTTACCCAAGAGGTTCTGTCTGAAACGACCTTGCTTACCTCGAAGCGTAGCGGAAAGCGACTTTAGAGGAACTTTCCTTTTGTTAACGACAGGGCTACCGATACGGTGTTCGTTATCGATCAACGCATCTACAGCTTCCTGCAACATACGCTTTTCGTTCCTGAGGATTACTTCAGGTGCGCCGAGTTCGATAAGCCTCTTGAGACGGTTGTTTCGATTGATGACTCGTCGATACAAGTCGTTGAGGTCAGCCGTAGCGAATCGACCTCCGGAGATTTGAACGATCGGTCGAAGCTCAGCCGGGATAACTGGAATAACTTCAAGAACCATCCATTCGGGACGCATCCCATGAGCCTGTAGGCCGTTAACCAATCGAAGTCGAGCGGTAGCCTTAAGTTTCTTCTGGATATTGGTCGATTTGATGTCTTCGCGTAACTTCTCTACGAGTTCCTCGAGATTAACTTTCTGAAGCAAGTACTGTACCGCTTCAGCGCCCATCTTGAGGTTGAAGAATGAAACTTCGTTTTCAATGAGAAGAACATTCTCTTCCTCGGTAAGCGTTTCGCCTACTTGGATACGAGCGACGAGTTCGAGAAGAACCTTCATTTCGGATTCTACCTCGTTCTTCTTTCGTGAGCCTTCTTCCCGAATACGAGCTATCTTCTGTCGAGCCTTGTGCGAAAGGTTCTCGAGTTCGAAATCGTCAGCGTTTTCGTGTGCTGCCTTGTACTTTTCGATATTCTCGTTGACAGCGACTTCTTCCTCGGCAATCTTAGTATTGATCTCTTCATCGACTTCCTTGAGCGCATCTTGGATTTTGTTCTGGACTTGCTCGATTGCCATCTGTTTGCCATCTTCATCGCACTCTACGACGAGGTATCGGGAGAAGTAGATAACCGATTGAAGCTTCTTTTGGGGGATATCGAGGATTACTGCAATCTTCGTTGGGATACCATGAGCAAACCAAACATGGGTAACGGGAGATGCAAGACGGATATGGCCCATTCTTTCGCGTCGAACCGATCGGCGCGTAACCTCTACGCCGCACTTGTCGCAGATGATTCCCTTGTACTTGTATTTCTTGTACTTGCCGCAATAACATTCGTAATCGCGGGTAGGTCCGAAGATCTTTTCGCACATCAAACCATCGAGCTCAGCTCGGTGAGTTCGATAGTTGATGGTTTCCGGTTTTTTAACTTCACCTCGGGACCAGGAGAGGATATCTTCTGGTGAGGCGAGCCTTAATTGTATGAAATCAAAGATTTTGCTTTTCATTATTGGTTTGCTGATTCCTTCTTGTTATCTATATATACTTCTTCTCCGCTGAGCTTCGTCAGCTTGATATTCAATCCGAGCGATCTAAGTTCGTTCACCAATACCTTGAACGATTCCGGCGTTCCTTCCATGATGATCTTGTCGCCGTGGATGATAGCCTCGTAAGCTTTCGATCGTCCCTCGATATCGTCAGATTTGATCGTCAACATCTCCTGAAGTACGTGAGCTGCACCGTGTGCCTCAAGCGCCCATACTTCCATTTCTCCGAACCTCTGGCCGCCGAATTGCGCTTTACCGCCAAGAGGCTGTTGCGTAACGATCGTGTATGGTCCTGTGGATCGAGCGTGGATTTTCTCTTCTGCCAAGTGCTCGATCTTCATGATGTACTTCATACCGACAGCAACCGGCTTGTCGAACTTCTCTCCGGTTCTTCCGTCGTACAAGTCGTACTTTTCCTTGTAATCGATTTTCTTCTCCTTCAAAATTTCGTCGATCTTGGTTTCGTCGACCTGGGTGAAGATCGGGACTGCCACTTTAACGCCGGCGAGTCGCGCCTTCATGCCGAGGTGCATCTCTCTCAAGAGCGATACATTCATACGCTTCAAGAAGAGCGGGGTAAATACGAGATCGACCGGTTGGCCATCTGGCATATACGGCATATCTTCCTCGGGGATAATCTTCGAGATTACGCCTTTCTGGCCAGCAAGGTCGCAGAGCTTGTCTCCGATATTGATACTGTGTACTTTTGCGACCCAGATCTTTACCTGCTTGAGAACACCAGTACCGAGTTCCTCGTCAGTCCTTTCGAGAACTTGGGTGTCTATTACGATACCGCCTTCGCCGTTGGGGACTCTCAAGGATACATCCTTGACGTCATGTGCGGATTCGCCGAAGATAGCCCTCAATAGCTTTTCTTCCGCGGTTACCTCGATATCTCCCTTGGGAGCTACGATACCGGCGATGATGTCGCCTGTCTTGACTTGGGCACCTTTTCGGATAATTCCATTTTCATCGAGGTTTGCAAGCATTGCCTCGGACACACCCGGAATATCGGATGTAAGAACCTCGGGACCAAGCTTGGTTTCGCGAATGTCTCGCGTGTACGTCTTGATGATGATACCGTTAAGCTGACCGTTCTTGAGGATCTTCTCCGAGATTGCGAAGCCGTCTTCGAAGGTGATTCCGTCGTAGAACATGCAGGCGGTAAGCATATTGGTACCGATTGCGAGCTCTCCTTGGTTTGCTGAAGCTCCGTCAGCGAGAAGATCGCCAGCAATCACCTTTTGCCCAACCGTTACTCGGGGGATTTGGTGAATGAGGGTATTGTCGTTTGAACCTTGGAACTTGGTGAGGATATATTCCTCTTTCGCCTTTCCGTTCTTAACGAGGATCTTGTCGGCATCTACATAATCAACGACGCCGTCTGCTTTCGCGTAAATCGACCGGTTAGAGAGTCGAGCGATCTCCTTCTCGAGACCAGTACCGACGATCGGTGCTTGCGGCGAAACAAGCGGAACTGCCTGATTCATGTTGGAAGCGGCTACCAAGGTACGACCAGCTTCGGTGTGGTGACCGAACGGCATAAGCGAGAAGTTTACGCCGGAGATCAATGATGGATCGATATCGATGAATTCGACCTCGTCGCGGTTACCGCTGTAGAAATTAGCCTGGTACCTGATCGGAACAATATTTTGTACGAGGTTAAGATTTTCGTCGAGCTGGATTTCAGCGTACGACATCTTGTGGTTGCTTTCCTCGTCGGCATCCATGTACACGATTTCCTCTGAGACAAACGGAACAACCTTGAGGGAATCGAGTTTAAGCTTTTTCAGCTCGGCTACGGTTGCCTTGTCGATTACTTCGCCTTCCTTTACGACGATCTTTCGACCGTCCTTGATGGCCTCAAGCGCGATTCTGCCAACGGCATCACCAGGCTTAACATCTTTCTGAACTTTTCGGTACGGAACCTCGATAAAGCCGTATCGGTTGATGCGAGCATAGAGCGCCAAGTGGTTTACGACGCCGATTGATGCTCCTTCAGGAGTTTGCACCACGCAGAACCTTCCGTACTGCGAGTAGTGAACGTCGCGAACGGAGAATGTCGCGCGCTCCTTCGTAAGACCTCCAGGACCTCCTGCAGTTACGTGCCTAAGGTTAGATAGTTCGGCAAGAACATTCTTCTGAGACATGTAACGAGAGATCTGAGATGATCCGAAGAAGTCTCGGAATGCGGTAACCAACGGCCTGCTGCTCATGACATCGCTTGCCGTAAGCAACTCGTCGGTTGAGTGGAGACTCATCTTGTCCTTGGTATTCTTTTCGATTTTCTTGATTGCGGAGATTACGACTTCGCCCAAAAGCTCGTTGACGCTTCGGATTCGTCGGTTTCCCAAGTGATCCATATCGTCTTCAGGGTACTGCCCTGCGTTAATTCTCAATAGCTTGTCGACTACGCCAACGATATCGGAGACGAGAAGTGAAAAATTTTCTTCCGACATTTCCTTCGAGTATTTCGGATCGAGCTTCTTGTTGAGCTGGTAACGTCCGACATCTCCGAGGTATAGCCTTTTCGGGTCAAACAGAAGGGCATCGATGTATGCCTTGGCGTTTTCTACGCTAGCCGTAACATCAGGTCTGAGCCTTCGATAAATATCGAAAATCGCTGCGGTGCTGTTTTCGGTCGGATCCTTGGCAAGAGTAACCTCGATAAAGTTCGGCTGGCCCTCTTCAAGACGAATATCCTTGAACAGGTTGAGGATCTCGGCATTTGAGCTGTAGCCCATTGCCCTGAGGAACGTGCAGATATTGATTCTCGGCCTCTTTGGACCGATCTTTATTGAAACGAGACCAGATTTTGATGTATCGATCGTAAACCAGGAGCCGCGTGAAGGGATGATCTTCGCCAAGTGGAGTAGCTGGTTGTTGTAGTAAAGCCCGTTTGAAAGGAAAATTACACCTTCAGCTCGAATGATCTGGTGTACGATGGCGCGCTCTACGCCGTTGACGATGAACGATCCGCGATCAGTCATGAGGGGGATATTTCCCATGAAAATGTCTTGCTCCTTTGCCTCGCCGGTCTGCTTGTTGACGAGACGTACGTGCCAATACAGGGGCGCCTCGTAGGTAAGCCCCTTTCTAATACATTCAAGCTCATTTCTTTCGGGCGACCTCATGTCTGGTTTGAGGAACTCTAAAGACCAAAGCTTGCCGGTATTATCCGTGATTGGATTTATCAGATTGAAATGGTTAACTAAGTCCTCCTCTAAAAACCTTTGATACGAGTTTAACTGCGCGTCTATAAGACTGGTGAGTGGAAATCTTAGTTTCGATTTGGCCAAGTCGATTCTTTCAGCCATTTGTTTATTTAATGTTGCTTTTTTTGCCATATTTAGTTTTGCCAAGACAAAAAAGCAAGCAACGTTTCACCGTTACTTGCTTGAATTATGAATTATTACTCCCGCTAGCGAATACAATCATGCAGACTCAGTCAGTATAGCATAAATAGCTAGTAAGTCAACACTATTAGACACTGCCGAAACGATGGTTTAAACCCATTTTTTCGATTACTTATAGGTCGTTACCGGCTCGACTGTAAGCGGGTCAAGGTCGACTACCTCAAGGCTAGCGCCGCAAACTGGACATTCGAGGATAGCTCCAATTTCAAGATTGGACTCCTCAACATCAAATGTATTTTCGCACTCGGGGCATTTGATCTGCTTTTTTTGCTTATTGTCTGTATCAGTCGGTTGCATCGTAATATTATATCACTGAAAATACCTTAATCGAAAAAATAACAATTTTCAATCTAGAGAAGATGTATACTTCTACCAATCGATTGAGAATCGTGTAGTATCGATTCAGTAATTGCAGGTTAACTAACAATGGGTATGGTATTTGAATACGAAAAAAAGTTCAAGGAATTTTCCGAGCGGTATCAGTTGGCAGGCTATCCTTCGCCGTTGGAGCGTTTCTCGATTGGAGATCAGCACATCATGCTCAAGCGCGACGATTTGCTCAAACTAGGCTGCTCAAAGCAGCGAAGCATCTCGTATATGCTGGGAACTTACCTGGACGACGGAAACAAGAAGTTCGTGGTTTCGTCAACGGGAAATGCTGCGCTCGTATGCGCTTACGTCGCCATCCTCGATCCGAGATTGGAAGAACTGAAGGTCCTCCTATCCGATACCATTTCCGACCATAAGATCGAGCAATTTGTGACGAAGCTGCAGCTTCCTTTCGGAATAGACGAATTCAGAAAGGGTAAGGCGGAATTCCAGAACATTACGTTCGAGCTTGTTCAAAATCCCCGTCAGCAAGCGATCCAGTATTTCAACCAAGGATATATCAACGTGCGCGGATCCACCGATGACCTTGCTATCGTTGGGTTTCGCTCAATCGGATACGAGCTCTCCGATCAGTTCCCATCGATAACCGATATTTTCGTCCCGGCATCGAGCGGCACGACGGCACTAGGCGTTATGGACGGTTTGAAAGAAGCGGTTATCGTGCCGAGATTGCATGTTGTACAAACGTCCAAGGTATTTACGCTCGTAAAAAACATTGCGAGTAACCGAAACGATATTGCTGTCGAAACGGTACATCCCGCAGAGTCGATTCTCGATGTAATCGGTCATAGGAGGCACCAAATCGAAGAGCTCGTCGAAAGCAGCGGGGGACGAGGTTGGATTATCGACTCGGCACGAACGGTCGAAGCGCGAAATGAATTGGAAAAGGACGGAATACGCACGAGCGACGACAGTGCCTTAACGTTAGCGGCTTACCAT
>CAZVIJ010000028.1:7840-23433 GCA_964626735.1 uncultured Candidatus Saccharibacteria bacterium | reverse complement strand
CTTCATCAACGATTTTCGGAATTGTGGCTAATAATGTTTCTAGCTGCTCTGTCTCCTTGTTTACAAAAGATCGTAGACCCTGAAAAAATTTCACCTTGTAATTCCCGGGATATTTTTTCTTGTTGAGAATCGCAAGCACATCCTCTACGCGTTCGAACGATTTTTCTCTTCTTTTATCGCAAATGTCGTTTACCAGGTTTTTGGGGTAATCGATGTCTCCCAGTTCGGAAAGGATACGTTCCAGAGTTTCAGGCGATGCCGTGTTCAATACATCAGCAGCGCTCTGACCGGAATCCGGATCGTAACGCATATCCAACCGTTGACGAGGACTACTGTAGGAAATTCCTAGATTCTGACCCAGCTGCATGTTAGAAAAACCAAGATCAGCAAGAACCATATGGGCTTTCGTTAAGCCGAAGTCAGAAAGGACAGCTTCAATATTTGCAAAATCTCCTTGCACTATATGCCATTTTTTATCGCCCTCGTGTTTTACGAGGACACCATTATCGTCCAGATCGAACTCTTCTTGCTCGGCAACCCATTCGATAGCGTCCAAACTTAAGTCAATTGAAATTAAAACTCCGCTTTTTAGGGCGCGAAAAATCTCGCTCGAATGTCCACCTTGTCCCAGGGTACAATCCAGAACGACCAATTCAGGTATGCGAGTCTGGATGGCGTCTAGCTCGGCCATCACTTCACTCAGCATGACGGGTATATGTTTCTGGTTCATGAGTGCTTCAAATCTTCCAGTTTCCTGGCAATATCTTCAGCATTTTCACTTATCAGGCTTTTTCTTGCAAGCCATTTGTCTTTCGACCAGATTTCAACCCATCGCATAAGTCCCAAGAAAACCACGTCCTCTTCTACGTTCGAAAAGGACTTGAGAGATTGGGGCAGTACAAATCTCCCTTGCTTATCCAAGCTGATCTCATGGGCAGAGCCAACGAGAAACCGCGTGGTATCGCGTACTGCGTCTTGCACGAATTGTGCGTCTACTATTTCTTTTGTAAGAGCATGGAAACGAGCTTCATCGACCAATATCATGCAACCTTCATAACCTTGCATCACAATCAGGTTTTCACCTAACTCGTCTCGAAACTTTTTCGGCAACGCTACACGATTTTTGTCCGTCACCTTGGTTTCGAATTCGCCGATCAACATATTTCACCATCATTCACCACTCATCACCATTACAGTGTACGGAAATTTCAATAGTGTTGCAACACAAGATATAAAGTGCATGGCAGCAAGGTTGAAAGAATATATGCGCACGTTTGGTTATCAGAAAATGGGGTTATCGAAAGGCCGGTACACTTCCTTATGTATATTGCTCAGCATCTTCGCAGCGAGCATCAGCTCGCCGGTTCCCAATCCAATCTTGCATCCGTACATGAATGTCTGCGGAATAATTTCTAGGGGAGGAATCGGAAGGTTAAGAAGCACTTTAGCCATTAGCGTAATGGCAAAAGTTGTTATGAATACCGAGGTGCCGATCATAACCGAATCCCGAACGTCGACAGCGACGTGATTGATAAGTCCTACATCGTCGGCAGTGATCTCGTAATAGTCATGAAACCCCATAGCGTTGGATTATAGCATTAGACGTTACGGACGGCGGGACTCGCGCATAATGTTTCTCACCGTCAAGGCGGAAAAGACGAGAACCGTAACAGGCAGCGCGACATACGTGCCGTTGATGACGAATGCGTCGCGTACCGTTTGAAAGGAGAAACCCCAAAAAGCTGACTCCACAATCGTCGTCGATACAAAGCTATAACCGGTAAGGCAAAAGCCAATCTTCACCGAGCGAAAGATATCCGAGACGATGTGTGCTCGAAGGCCGTGGCTCGTGCTCGTCTTGGCATAGTAATCGTGATCGGGAGATTGCATGCTATACGACGTCCTTAAGATATTTTCCCGTCCAGCTTTCCTTCGAGTCGATGATATCCGGTACCGTTCCGATAGCAACGATCTCTCCTCCTCCGGTTCCGCCTTCAGGTCCAAGATCGATAATCCAATCGGCCGTCTTTATTACATCAAGATTGTGCTCGATAATGATCATCGTATTTCCCTTCTCGACGAGCTGATGAAGTACGCTGAGCAGCTTGTCGACGTCGGCAAAGTGCAGTCCGGTGGTAGGTTCGTCCAAGATGTACAGCGTCTTTCCGGTTGAACGTTTTGCCAGCTCGGTTGCGAGCTTGATTCTTTGCGATTCGCCTCCGGAAAGCGTCGTGGAAGGCTGGCCCAACTTGATGTAGCCGAGACCGACTTCCTGGAGCAGCTCTAGGAAACGGTGTATCCTCGGTACATTCTCGAAGAATTCGATTCCTTGATCGACCGTCATCTCTAAAACTTCATGGATGTTGCTGCCCTTGAATTGGATTTCGAGCGTTTCGCGGTTGTACCGTTTCCCACCGCATGCTTCGCAGGTGACATATACGTCGGGCAAGAACTGCATTTCTATTTTCAGCAACCCGTCGCCTTTGCATTCCTCGCACCGTCCGCCTTTCACGTTGAACGAGAATCGCCCCGGACCGTACCCCCGTAGCTTCGCTTCGTTCGTATTCGCAAACACCGAACGGATGTCGGCGAAGAAACCGGTGTATGTCGCAGGATTGGAGCGGGGTGTTTTGCCGATCGGCGTCTGGTCGATATTGATAACCTTGTCGATCTCCTCGATACCTTCGATCGATTCGAACTCGCCTACTTTCTTGTTGGTTTTGTAGAAGTGGTTATGCAGGTACTTGTAGAGAATGTCGTTGACGAGCGTAGACTTTCCCGATCCGCTTACTCCCGTGACGCAAATGAATTTGCCGAGGGGGAAGTTGACCGTTACGTCCTTTAGGTTATTTTGCTTGGCTCCTTTTATCTTTATGCTTTTGGAGTTGAGGACGCGTTTCTTCTTTTTCGTATGGAGATAATTTTCGCCTACAACTTTTTCCTTATTGAGGTACGGAGCCGTAATTGAAAATTTGTTGCTCAAGAAGTCCGCCGGATTTCCTTCAGCGATAACGTTGCCACCGTTGATTCCTGCCCCCACTCCCATGTCGATAAGCCAATCAGACTCTCGCATAGTTTCCTCATCGTGCTCGACGACAAGCACCGTATTTCCTAACCCTCGCAGATGTTTCAGCGTTTCGATCAGTCGGGTGTTGTCGCGCTGGTGCAGTCCGATCGAAGGTTCATCGAGCACGTACAGCACTCCCGAAAGCCCTGAACCGATTTGCGAAGCCAACCGGATACGCTGCGCCTCTCCTCCGGAAAGCGTTCGCGCCGTCCTATTGAGGGTAAGGTAGCTTAAGCCTACCGCAATAAGGAAATCGAGACGGTTCGTTATTTCCTTAACGATAAGCTTAGCGATCTCTTTTTGCTGAGCTGATAGAGATATTCCTTCTACGAACTTTTCGCCGTCGATTTCGAAGTTACGCACTTCGTTATCCATCTCGTAAACCGTCTTCATCCAAGATTTGCAGTCTTGGATATTCATTTGGGTTACTTCGACGATATTCTTGCCTCCAACGCGAACTGCAAGGGCTTCACGCCTCAACCGCGATCCTCCGCATTCGGGGCAGGTCTTTACGACCATATATTTTTCGATATCTTTCCTCACGTGCTCGGATTCGGTTTCGCGGTACCGCCTTTCGAGATTCGGGATAACGCCTTCAAAGGTGGAGTCGTACGTACCCGAGAACTTACCGCCTTCAAGCTTCATCTTGATTTTTACGTCGGATCCGTGAAGTATGGCATCGAGTTCCTCAGGCTTCAGGTTCTTCAGTTTGGTCTTAAGGCTGAACCCCATTTGGTCCGCCAAAGCCTGCAACTGCTTCATGTACCAAGAATCAGGGTCGACCGAACGTGCCCACGGGAAGATACCGCCTTCAGCGATGGTCAAATTGCCGTTGTAGATTTCACGCTCGTCGATTTCGCGGATATGCCCGAGCCCATTGCAGCGCGTACATGCTCCGTGAGGCGAATTGAACGAGAACGTATGCGGCTCGATCATGGGGTACGAGATACCGTCATGCTTGCAGACGAGGTTCTCGGAAAAAAGAATGTCTTTCTGCTGGTCGAACAGGTTGACGATAATTTCGCCTTCGCCGTAATTGAGCGATGTCTCGACAGAGTCGGTAAGACGCTGCCTAAACGACTTAAACTCTTCATCGAGGCCGGCGCTTTCTCCTGAGCTTGCTGCGGCCTTCTCGTCTTGGGTAAGCTTCTCGTAATCGTTGATCGAGAGACGGTCTACGACAATCTCTATTTTGTGTTTCTTTTGCTTGTCGAGCTTGATTTCTTCCTCGAGGTTACGGATCTCCCCATCGACACGGACGCGGGCGAAGCCTTTATTCGACAGGTTCATGAACAGATCTTCGTATTCGCCTTTCCTGTCTTTTACGACGGGTGAAAGGACAAGCACGCGCATTGAAGATTCGCCGTATTGTTTCGGGAGCGCAAGGATACGGTCGACAATTTCCTGGACCGTCTGCGATTCGATCGGGCGTCCGCACAAATAGCAGAATGAAGTGCCGACCCGGGCAAAAAGCAGCCTAAGGTAGTCGTAAATTTCCGTTATTGTGCCGACGGTCGAGCGAGGGTTGGAAGAGGCGGATTTTTGGTCGATCGAGATAGCCGGCGACAACCCTTCAATGGAATCGACGTCAGGTTTTTCCATGAGCCCCAAGAATTGCCGCGCGTACGCCGATAGCGATTCGACATACCGCCTCTGGCCTTCTGCATAAATGGTATCGAATGCGAGCGAGGATTTGCCGGAACCGGACAAGCCGGTTATAACCACGAGTTTATTTTTTGGAATGCTGACATCGACATTCTTAAGGTTGTGAACCCTGGCTCCTTTTACTTTTATGTACTCTTCCATGAATAAGTAAATCCTAGAATTTTAGCAAATTTATAATATTAAACCTAAGCCCTACCTCGCCAAAATAACTAAGACCCGCATTATAACACATAAAACTGGGAAGCATCTATTAGTAGTAACTCTATATTACTGAATTCCCAACTACTGGAAGACTTCTCAAGACCTGATTCTAGCTTCTTTACTCGTCAATTTTTTTGATATATCGTAAAGATCATACATGCCACGACCTAAGAGGTTTGAAACAGGTACTCTCTTGACGCAGCTTAAGGGATTCAGTACTGCTCACGCGGTTGCCCTCTCGATTGCTCCTGATTTCCCCGATCAGCTTACCTATCCGGCAGGCACCACAAACAAGAATAGGTACAAATTTATCTGCGATCTGCTTAACCGTCTATTCGTTGCGACATTATTAGACTTGGTACCCTTGGAGAAATCCGAGTATCTGATCGAAGAAGGGAGATATAATGACTCACCGCAATTGCTCGCAGCCCAACGAGGTTCGCGTTTTTTCAAAGAATACCGATATCAGAACGGATGCACTTCGAGCTTTTTCTATTTCCCCGACCTATTCGATTATCTTCTTCACCGACTGGACTTCTACGGCCAAGATTTTCATGCCTCTATTGCACGAGTTGCTCTCGACTGCGGATACCATTACGGTACCCATTTCGCCATACCGCTCGGCTATGCGATCGGAACAGAATCAGTCAGGGGCAAAACAGGTGAAGGTGCTTTGATACCCATTCCCGAATCCAGGAGATCTGCTGCCATCTTCTCCGATTATTCGAATTCTGCCCATGCTGCTCTCTTCCAAAAAGCTTTGAACTCGCGACTCGTTAATCTCGAACATCGATCCCTCATGCTTCCCGAATTTCCGCTTACAACTGCGCCACCGGCTTTTGCACAGTATGTCACGATAGCCGAGTCGGTTGCGGCATCGATATCCGAGCATATTTCGCAGCCTCTCATGCAATCGACTCAAGCCGCATGATAATTATGGTATCATCCTGCATGGGTTTGACGATTGAAAATTACTCGCTTGCAATCACCGAGCTGCAGCGGGATATCCTTAAGAAAGCGAGTCTCACGATTGATGCACATGAGGTGGTCGTCCTCGTCGGCGAGAACGGCGCCGGAAAATCGTCGTTTGCGCTTTCTTTAATGGGTTTGCCCGGTTACGAAAAGGATGGATCGGTTTCTATCGGTGGGCAGGAGGTTATCGATTTGCCGATCGATGAAGTCGCTAAAGCAGGACTATTCGTGTCGTTCCAATCCCCTCCGGAAATAGAAGGCGTGAGCCTGCAGGAATTTATTATGACCAGCTATAAGTTTCTCCACCCTGACGGTCTTTCAACATTCAAATTGAGGAAAACGATCAAGGAAACGGCCCAATCGGTTGGTCTCAATGAATCGTTTCTCGATCGGTCAACCAATATGGGATTTTCCGGTGGAGAGCGACGCAAGTCTGAAGTACTGCAAATGCTCATCCTCGATCCGAAGATTGCAATCCTAGATGAGGTCGACTCAGGCCTTGATATCAAGTCAACGCAACGAATCGCCAGGTTGATCAGGCATAAAGCAGATACATCAGATATGGGAATTCTGGTCATCTCACATAGCCCAGAATTCATCCGAAAGCTCGTCCCGAACAGAATTATCGAGCTGCGGGACAAATCATTCGTAGAAGTGAGCCTCGAGCAAATTGAGCAGATCGTCGAGGAGTAGCCCCATATAAACCGCATTGTGGTTGTATAATGCGAACTAATGATTGCACCAAGTCAAGACGAACGTATTTTTTTGCATGAGCTGAAACAGTCGGTGCGAGTTCATTTGAATGGCACTGAAAATGTACCCGCTCGAAATATTTGGACTCGCGAAGTTAGTTACCGACAAACCAATTTCCCTGACGGTGCTACCGATGGTATCGATGCCAAGTTCACTTGGTACGATATCTCCCCCGATATGGGAGTAAGCGGCCAAATCGGAAATTCCTTTGTGGAATCGACTGCACGCGGATTACTGATGGCTTATACGCTACACCATCCGCGATCGACAACGCGAAAAGTCCTACGAGCGAACGAATATACCCCGGATGTCGTGGTGGACTACCCTCTCGTCCCCGGGATTCGGGAATACCGTATTGCAGTCGTTCGAAGATTTGGAGAAGCTACGCCGTTTAAGATCGATTCGGCAGGCAACCTCCTATCCGATCGCGAGATCGCCCACCTGCATGTAGGAAATCCTGATGCCCCCCAAGCTTCGCCGACCGTATTCTTGGCGCTCGACCATCTGGTGAGACTCGCCCGATACAACAAAGTCCCCCTTAACGTTGTCAGCTCGCTTGTAGCGTTTGCGTACTTCGATCGTTACTTCCAAAATAGATATCGGCACTTTAAAGGACAGCTTTGCCTTCACGATCTACCATGCGATCACGAAACGATGGCGGTAACGAAATCGGCGCTTCGCCAGGCGGTGAATCTCGTCAGTACCGCATACTCGATTGAAAATCCGGCGACAATTTGGTTCGCCAACGATTTGGCGACAACGATACCGGCAATGGTCAATAGTACGTATGACGTCATCAGAAGCTCGATAACGGTACGCGAAGCTGAGAAACCATGCACTCGGCTGAAGACCGTCGCAGAATTTAAATAGACCAATATGCTACAATCGTCCGATGAAGGATGTTGCGATAGTTGATGATTATAAATACGGATTTTCAAAACCAGAAGAGCATGTATTCAAAAGCTCGAAGGGACTTGATGAAGACAAAATACGGCAAATCTCCTCAATAAAGAAAGAGCCCGCTTGGATGCTCGAGTATCGGTTCAATGCGTATCGAACTTTTTTGAATAAGCCGATGCCCGGATGGGGCGCAGACCTTTCCGAAATCGATTTTGAAGATATCTTCTACTACATAAAACCCACCGATGAACCGAAACAAACGTGGGAAGAACTTCCCGAAAACATAAAGGATACCTACGACAGGCTCGGCATTCCCGAAGCTGAACGCAAATTTCTTGCAGGCGTGTCTGCCCAGTGGGAATCGGAAGTCGTTTACCACAGCCTCATAAAGGAATTATCCGATAAAGGGGTAATCTTCACCGATATGGATACCGCGCTACGTGAACATGAGGATATCGTCAAAAAATACTTCGGAACCATCGTCCCATCCGCCGACAATAAATTTGCCGCCCTGAATAGCGCCGTATGGTCGGGCGGAAGTTTCGTGTACGTTCCCAAGGGTGTGAAAGTGAATATCCCGTTGCAAGCGTATTTCAGGATTAACGCGAAGAACATGGGCCAATTCGAGCGAACGCTCATCATCGCCGAGGAAGATAGTTTCGTGCATTACATTGAGGGATGCACCGCACCGGTTTACTCCACCAACTCGCTCCACTCCGCTGTTGTCGAGATCATTTGCCAACCGCGATCGCGAGTGAGATACACGACAGTCCAGAATTGGGCGAATAACGTTTACAATCTTGTGACGAAGCGTGCCGTCGCGTATGAGGATGCCATTATGGAGTGGATAGACGGCAATCTCGGGAGCAAACGCACGATGAAGTATCCGAGCATTTATCTACGAGGCAAACGTGCCAAGGGCATCGTCGTTTCCGCAGCGTATGCCGGTGAAGGACAAGAGCAAGATACCGGAACGAAGATTTTCCATATGGCACCGGATACATCATCCGAGGTAATCGCAAAGTCGGTCAGCAAAGGTAACGGCATTACAACCTACCGCGGCATGATAACGATTGGCAAAGGAGCGACGAATGCATCGGTATCGGTAAAATGCGACGCACTCCTCCTCGATGATGCATCAGAGACGAATACGATTCCGGTCAATATCGTGAACGAGGAAGATATGGAAATCGCCCATGAAGCGAGCGTCAGCAGGATGAAAGATGTCCAACTCCATTACTTAATGAGCCGAGGCTATTCCGAAAACGATGCTTCATCGGCCGTCGTCAGCGGCTTTATCGAGCCATTCACGCGGGAACTTCCTATGGAATACGCGGTTGAGCTCAATAGGCTGATCGACTTGAACATGGAAGGAAGCGTCGGTTAACAAGAGATCGGTTTATTTCCTATAATACCTACCATATGCATCGCTTCAGCTTCGTCGAAGAACCCAATCGTCGCACAAAAGACGTCGTTCTCGCCATAACCGCTAATGACACCATGGGAATCAAGCCGGGGAGGGAGACGGGAGTTGTCGGCCGCGATATGACAATGCAGTCGTTTATGATGCTCCGTCTCGCTCCCGTGAATCAAGTAACGGATGCTCGTGCCGAATTCGTGTATGACGGGGACGAACCGGTATCGACGCTTATTTTGCCGTTTCACTGGAGTGTAGCAACCGACTTCAGCTCGTTCCTTATATCCAAGAAACAGTTGTATGACTGGTCCGATCAAATTTCGGGGAGGGACGTACGGTCAAGAATCGTACGCAACGAGCCGGTTGTCGAGCCCGGTATGTCGTCGTATGGAGCGTGCTACCAAACGATTTCTAATGGCAGGTCGTTTGAAATGGCGAGCCTGGAGCTTTTCCTCACCGAATTGACATTAAAGGCATCGCAGGAAGGTGCGTATTGCTCACTTTCGGAAGGAATCGAACTTACTTTAAAACCCCATGAGCCATCCTCAAAAATATTATTCGTCGTATTCAGATCTCGATTACAGGAAATTCTCAAAGTCGGCGCTTCGGATCCGTTTTGGAAACAAAACGATATCGAGGTGGCCATCCCCGAGCATGATCCCGGTACATCGGCGACGTTTTCCCATCGGCTCAAGTATCCATTTGGATTCCTCTACTTCTAGCGGCACGTTTGCGTTACAAACTTGCATACATTGTAGTTGTGGCCGTTCAGGTCTTTTGCGTAATGCATTTTATTGTCGACTCCCGTGACGTAATACAAGTAATCGTTCTTTGTCGGTTCGAGTACCGCAATGTAGGAATTCACTCCCGGATTTGAAATGGGCGTGGGAGGCAATCCGAGATTTTTTCGCGTATTGTACGGGTCATTATCCTCGATGATATTGTCCAGCTCGTATCCGGTTCGCCACCACGTTTTTTGCGTCTTCGAGTAGCCAGCGTGGTATTGCGAAGTAGCATCTACCCCCAGGAAGTATCCCAATTTGACCCTACGCTGGAGGATATCGGATACCATTTTTTTCGACTCGAGCGTACGAGCTTCGCGCTCGATCATAGATGCGAAATTTACGATATCTCCGAGCGACAGGCCGCTTGCCTTAATTTTCGATTCGTACGGCTTGTACACTTTCGTATTGAATGTTTGAAGCAGGGTAACAAGGACATCGCTTGTCGTGCTGTCCGAGCAGAATTGGTAGGTGTCGGGAAACAGGTAGCCTTCCAAGTTTTTCGGCGGCGCAAATGAAAGTTTTGCACCTTCGTTATTCGCGAAGTTCTTCGCCTCATTGATAAACTCATCCTTGCTGAATACAGCGCCTGTTTTACCGGCAAATGCATCTCCCAATTCTTCGGCAAATTCTTCGATCCTTTGGCCTTCGATAAGCGTGACTCGTATTTCATTGCATTTCTTCGCGCGCAAATAGCCGAATACGTCTTTAATTTCTGAATCCGAAGGTATTTTGTAAATCCCTGCTTGTATACCGCTGGAGTCGAGTTTGTTGAGCTTCAGATAGACTTTATGGGCCGGATAGCCGAATACTTCGCGATTGGGGAAAAAGCCCTCTTGGACCAAGCGAGAGGTAACCACTTCGAGACTATCTCCTTCCTTGACTTCGAATTCTCCCGGCGCATCGGCGGGAATCTTTGAGGTAATGAATTCGTTGTAATTATGTAGTTGGATAAAGGTATAGCACCCGCCGACGAAAATAAGAAGCAGGAAGCAAAGTGCGATTAGCTTGGTAATGCTGAACGGTCTTTTTTTTTCAATCGACTTGATGCGGCTGTATGACCCGAAATCATTCATAAGCATAGCATGATAGCGTAATTTTCAGTCCAGTACATGCTTATTGGCGAGTACTCGCGGTTCTGCTCGGGTCAACGAGAAAAACTTCTTCGTTTTTGTTGGCAAACCCGGGCGTGACGGTTTCAAGCACGAGCCCGCGCAGTCCAGTCGCAGCCGGTACAAAACTCTTTGTCTGCACTTCTGGATACCGATCATGGATATTCGCTCCCGGTATACCGCATGGGTTGTTGACGTAGGTGACTCTAAGCTGCAATCCTGCTGCAGTCCACAGTTCGTGTCCCTTCGGCGTTTGGGTAAACGAGGGGAATCCATCAAATAAAATATTGAGCCCCATATCCGCTGCCAGCAGTATGAGCGATGCCTTATCGACCGGGATTTTAAGTGCCGCGGCAATCTTCGCGAGTTCGCTTAACTCTCCTGCCGTAATTCTCCGCCAATTAGGAATTTGAACCTTGGTTCCTTTTTCATGTTCGGGCACTTCGATACCCATTTCCGATTCGCGAGCACCAGATGTCCAGAGCATCGGAGCGTGATGTCGATCGTCAATTACGCCTTCTTTATCGATGTCGATTGTCGCGACGTGATCGGCGGGAATACGTTTTTTGTCACCCAATTCGGGATTTACGTATACAGCTGCTATAGTTCCTCTTCCAATGATCATGGGAAGAGTATACCAAAAGATTCTGAAGACCTACTCTTTCTTGAAATCATCGGTAACCTCAAGGAAATTTTGAATTTCCTTCTCTTCCTTTTCCAAGCTGAACAATAAAGCCTTTTCCTCGGGAGTCAGGTTCTTTGCTTTTTTCACTTGCTTCAAATACGCAATGATTCGATTCATGTAGTCCTCGACTCTCGTCAAGTAGGTCTTGGGGGTATCGACCGACTTACCTATTTCATCTGCATACAGGGTTTTCTGAATCTCGTTGAGCTTCGGTTTGGCTCTGAAGTATCGAAAGGCGAACCAAAGCAGCGTAACCAAGACGGCAAGCGCGACTCCCAATACAAGAGAGTATGGTGAGAATAAAGGCGTCTTGCCTTGCTTTACCTCAAATTTCTTTTTGACCGATGCGATGCTATGCGCACCTCTTGCATCTATCGACTCTGCCAAACATTGTATTCTCCCGCTTGAAGCTTTTCCTTGATTGTTATCGTGAAGTTACCGTTTGCATCGGCGATTGTCTTGTACGATTTTGGCTCGTCTGAATTTCTTTGCAGGAAGACGATGACTTGCGAATTGGGCAATGCCGTTCCTGACAATACGAAGTCCTGACCATTCTCAACTTCCAGCGGCATCGATATATCTTTCGGAGCGGCTATCGTGTCGATCTTTACTTTCACGAAATCGGAGCTGAAATTGCCCGATTTATCGAACGCCTTCACCAGGAAAACGTGGTCGCCGGGGAGTTGCGCTGCCGATTCGTATACATGTTCTGCATTATCTTGCCACCGCTGCGGCGCTGCGGTATCGATCTGAATTTCATAGAAGCTGATGCCGGAAATGCTATCCGACGAAGTCACGCCGATTTTAATCTTCGGCTCGGTCGAGTCGGGCCGTTCTTTCAAGAGCAGCGAGACGGGTTGCGGTTTTTCGGCATCCATCTGGAAACGGTAGTGAGAGACTGGCCCCCACCCTTTTTGGTTGCGGACTTTGATATGAAAATACCAGATCCCGTTACCAACGCTATTCGCCTCGTACGCTGTTGTCGGCTTATCGTTTTTGTCGGGCGGCGTCGTATTCGCATTTTTGTCGAGAGCGACGCTCATACCGGTAGCCCCATTCGGCAATTCCCACGAAAGCTTTACGTTGAGATTCGGATACCATGCGTCTTGATCGGGGTGAGAAGAAGATCCTAGTTTTTTCACTACCATATCGGGTTGCGGCTCTTCTTTCGGAGTTGGCGTAGGAGTTGGTCCTGCGGGTTTCGTAACCAACGGCGCCGCCGTCGGTACGTTTATCGTAATGTTCGAGCTTCCTAACGATGCAGAAATCGCGCTGCCCTGGCCATCATTAGCGAGCATAGATCCGCTGGCGAAATGGACCGATGCGGTTCCTTGGGATTTAGCCTTAACTGTAAACGAGAGTATTTTACCTGATGAACCGAGGAATCCTGGATTCAATACGATTCCCTCAAATGAAAGCGAGCCTTCGGCATTGCTGAATGAGGGTTCGCGTACCCAAAGGTTGATTACCGATCCTCCTTTAGAGACATCCAAAATTTCGAGCTTATCGGTTGGGAACGTGATCTTACCCGATGAAGCATTCATGGCATCTTCGGGGGTCGAGACGATAATGCTCATCGAAAAGGTCTGACCGACATTGACGGTTTTGCTGTTGGGAGTAAGGTACATGCTTGCCGCGCGAGCAGGCGGAGAGAACCGCACGAATGCTGCCCCCACGAGAAGCAGGACAAGAATTCGTAAGTACGTTTTCATGCGCGAAGCAATTTTCGACGCGATTCCTTTCGTCTTTTTTGGTGCCATAACATAAATCCCACAATTGCGATTCCCGTTACCGTTACGATCGTCATCAAAATAATTCCTGCGTACTTTTGGAACTTATCGGTATATCCTTGCGGGTTGAGCATTGCTGTTTGCCTGTTCCCCGCCTTATCTACTGCTCGTATGTATACAAACGAGTCGAGGTTTTGGTTCTTGAGCAGATAGGGACTTTCCGTACGCGACCACGCGTAGCATCCCTAATATCGGTGGTTAATGTTCCGGCATTAATTGTCTGGGTAAAATCAGAGCTTGGGGAGGCTTGCACCCCCAAATTGCTGTAGAGTACGGTAAGCACCGCAACCGAAGCTAGCGACATTATGCATTTCGCGATATATTTTCCTTCGGCAGTCATGGTTAATCTTGGTACAAAATACCAAAACCTTTACGCATTGTAAACCACGCGAAACCTCATATCGAGGGGGATATTACGGCATTGCCCCTAGTCGGCGGCGGATTGCACTAAATATGATCATGGCATACAATAGCGTAAGCGAGCTGGAAACGGTGTAAGCCAGCGATACTCCTTCGGGAGCGGATTCGAGAAAATTGGTACTTTGTCAAAAGTGCGGCCTTAGCGCCGAATGTGGGTGGCACCACCGAGAAATTGGTCCCTTATTACAAGCCGGGAGGTTTGTAATAGGGGATTTTTTTATTTACATCATGAAACAACTGGAACAAATCAAAGAGACAAGCTCGGTATTGTATGAGCTGAAAGGCTTGGTCTCGGAAGCGCTGAATGAAGAGTTTGGCCTTTCGACATCGCCGGATGATATCGATATTTCGATGGCTGCCGACAAGAAATTTGGCGACTATACATCGAATGCGAGCCTAAAGTTTGCTAAAGAACTAGGTAAACAGCCAAGAGAGATAGCGAACATCATTGCTGCCAAAATTTCAAGCGACTCAATCGGCAAAGTAGACGTCGCAGGTCCGGGTTTCGTAAATTTCACGCTGTCCCAATCGTACTTGCGCCAGGTAATCAATACGATTATCGACCAAAACGAAAGCTACGGCACATGGAAGATCGGCAGCCAAACGGTAATGGTCGAGTTCGGGCAGCCGAATATCTGCAAGGCGCTAACAGCCGGCCATATAAAAAGCGGTATAAGCGGACTTTCTATCAGTAAGCTTTTGAAAAACATCGGAATGCATGTAATCCAGGCCAATTATTTTTCGGATATCGGAATCCATGTCGCGAAGGCAATATACGGCTTCAACAACAAGCCCGATAAGCCCGAGGACTTCGACAGCCTAAGCCTCACGGAGAAAATGGACTTTATTGCGAACTGCTATAGTTGGGGCCACAAGCAATTTACCGAGAATGATGATTTGAAACCGGTTATTAAGGAGATAAACCGCAAAATCTATACCAAGGAAGACGAATCGATCAATACCCTCTACGCATACCTGCGGGAGCTTTCAATCGAACATCAAGACGAAATGTTCCAGAAACTCGGCATAGTCTACGACCGACAGTATCCGGAGTCGGAAGTTTTCGAAGAAGGCATGAGAATCGTAAGCGAGAATATCGGTACGGTATTTGTCGAAGACCAAGGGGCGATTATTTTTCCCGGCAAAGAGTACGGGCTTAATACCTGGGTATTCCAGACTGCCCAAAAGCTTCCCACGTATTCCGCAAAAGATCTTGCACTCGCCTACAAGAAGTTCAAGGAATATCCCGAACTGGATTTCTCTATCATCATGACTGCGGTAGAACAAAACGATTACTTCAAAGCCGTCATAAAGGCCCTTGAGCTGATCGATAAGAAATTCGAGGGCCGGTACTACCATATCGGCTTTGGGTGGCTCCTGCAGGAAAACAAGAAAATGTCGTCCAAATCCGGAAAGGCGCCTAAGGGTTTGGAAGTCATCAATGAAGCAGTATCGTACGCAAGGAGAAAAATTTCCGAGACAAAATCGTATTCGGATGAAGATGCGGAAGCAATATCCTTTGCCGTTGCGATGTCCGGATTGAAATTTCTTATCCTTTCCCATGAGTTCCATAAGGATGTTAACTACAATCCGGAGCAGTTCCTCAATCCTGAAGGCTTTTCTGGACCGTATGTGTTGTACGGCTATGTCCGCGCCCAATCCATATTGCGGCAGAGCGGCATGAGCGACATGCCAAAATTCGATGATGCCTACGAAATGAATTCGTCCGAGGAAGATCTTGTGAAGGTTCTCGCTCGATTCCCACTCGCGTCACTTGACGCAGCCAAGATGCTTTCGCCGCACAAGATCGCAAACTACATTTTCGAGGT
>CAZVIJ010000028.1:0-7830 GCA_964626735.1 uncultured Candidatus Saccharibacteria bacterium | reverse complement strand
ACCCAGGCTTTCAATCAGTTTTACAAGCAAAACAAAGTTTTGGTGGACGACGAAGCCACCAAGAACTTCCGGCTCTCCCTAACCGCAGGCGTGGCAATTGTCTTGAGAAACGGTATGCGATTACTCGGAATCGATACGATCGAATATATGTAAGTTCATTTGAGGAGATGCCGTTTCGGCATCTTCCTCGGCGACGAAATCCCTTGTTGGAGCCTTTCCTTTTCTTCCTCCGTCAAGGGTTTTTGCTTGCTGACGTTGAGTATCAAGCCCATGGCACACATCAGCGAGATCAGCGAGCTTCCCCCAAGGGAGATAAACGGCAACGTCTGACCGGTGAGCGGGACGATACCGATATTCGCGCCGACATGCACGAACATTTGGAAGCCGATCCAAGAGCAGGCGCCGAACATGATATAGAAATAAATCGGTCGATCGGTAAACATATTCGCTATCGTTATGCACCGGTAGATGAGGTATATGTACAGCAGGATTATCGCGCTCGTTAAGTAGAAGCCAAGTTCTTCACCGATAATGCCGATAATGCTGTCGTCACCCGCTGTCGTTTTTACGAAATAAAATTTTCCGATCGACTGCCCGAGCCCCACTCCCGCAGTACCGCCGCTTCCTAGCGCCGTTAGGACTTGGTCGAATTGGTACGATTTCTTGTCGCGCGACAATTTGCCGTTTTCGTCGGCAAGCTGCGTGTCATTCGTTTTCAGGTAGTTCATCCAAACATTAATTCGGTCGGCGCGGTAGCTTTCTACGACTCCGAACAGCACGCCGCCCGCTGCCATAATAACGAGCATGGCCGCCAAACCGACTTTGTGGTACTTGGTTACCGATGAAACGCCGTAGCAGGTAATTCCGATAAATCCAACAACCATTGCGGTTCCCAGATTCTTGCCGGCGAGAATCAAGCCGAGTATGGAAAAGAACCAAAATGCATACGGCAGCAGGTTATTCTTCAGATACTCCTGGAAATCCATGTAGTGAGTTTTTTTGTTGCTCAAGAATGCGGAGACGAAAATAACGAACGAAAGTTTCGCGAAATCTGACGGTTGGAATTGAAAGCTTCCGAGCTCAAGCCAGCGGGTTGCTCCGTCGATCGCTTCAGCTTTCCCGAGTTTGGCGAGTACCAACAGGTAGAACAGCAGGAATATGCTGGTAAACAAAGGAATGAACCAAAGCTTCGATATTACTTCGAGCCTGATAAAGTAGAAAAGCGACATTGCCGCGAATCCGATGCCGATGAATTTGAGGTGGTTGAGGAGGAAGTAGTACATATTGCCGGTCAATCGATATGCAAACACGATCGATGATGAATAGACGGAAATGACTCCGATCAACAGCAGTGCGAGGAACGCAAAAAATATCCGCTTGTCGTGGCTGAAATTTATGTCGAATAGCTTATGGAAAATATCGCTGAATGTCAGTTTGTCATCGCCTTCAGGCGTCTGCCTCCTTACGGCATTCGATTGCTTTGCGGGCTTCCCTTTTTGCACAGCCTTGTTTTGAGACTCGCTGAACCGTTCCCATTTACGCCGTTTCACAATTTGAGGCGCGCCGGCTACTACTCTTTTCGGTTTTTCCTGTTTCCTTGAAAGCATGTTATATGATTCCTTCCAGAAGGTTCCTGCTCAGCGCCATCGGCGTCGGCACGGGTAGCCCCATGATGCGGAGAATCGTAGGCGCAACATCGCTCAAGGTCCCCAACGGCAGCTCCACCGGCTTAGCTCCTGGCCCGATGTAGATGAAAGGAACGGGATTCGTCGTATGTTCGGTATACGGCTTTCCCGATACTTAATCGATCATGACTTCGGCATTCCCATGGTCTGCCGTAATTCATACGTCGCAACAAAACGCGATTGTGTTGAGGATGATCTTATCGAGGTTGCGGTCGGTCGCCTGAAGCGCCTTGATAGTTGCCTGGTAGTTGCCCGTATGCCCGACCATATCCGGTGCCGCGATATTGATGACGATAAAATCGTAGATTTTTAGCCTCACCTTGTTTACGAACACTTGTGCCAGCTCGTAGGTGCTCATCTCCGGCTTCATATCGTAGGTCGCTACTTTTGGCGAAGGGACGAGGATTCTGTCTTCCTGCGGGAATACGAGATCGCGGCCGCCGTTGAGGAAGAAGGTCACGTGGGCGAATTTCTCGGTCTCTGCCATCCGAAGCTGTCTTAAGCCGTTTTCGGCTACGACGCGTCCAATAGGCACGCTCACGTTCTCAGGGTCGAACACGAGGTGCATTTTATCGGTAATCGTTCGATCGTATTGGGTCATGCCGATATAAAAGAAATTCTTGAGCAGCGTGCGCTCGAAATCCTTGAACTCGGGGACGATGAATGCCTTGCTGATTTGGATAGCTCGATCAGCGCGGTAATTGAAGAGGAAGAGCGCGTCGTTGTCTTTCACCGTGGTCGGCTCGCCGTTGTCGTCGACGATAACGGTGGGCTCGATAAACTCGTCCATTATTCCTTTGGCGTACCACGCATTGAGTGCTTCCACCGGATCCTTGTATCGTTCTCCGACGCCCTTGGTAATCAGATCGTACGCCTTTTGGATACGATCCCACTTGCTGTTCCTATCCATCGCGAAGTACCTTCCGATGATAGAGACGATGCGCCCCACTCCGCGCCGTGAGCATTCATTCTTGATCTGCTCCAGGAACATTTTCCCGAAATCCGTCGGGGTATCCCGCCCGTCCGTGAAACAGTGGATGAAGACGCGTTTGCCGTCGAAGCCGTGTTTTTGGATCATTTGCAGCGTTGCGTACAGGTGATCGAGCGTCGAATGGATTGCGCCGTTCGAGCAAAGCCCCATGATATGGAAATTCGAGTTATTCGCTTTGCAATGCTCCAATGCCGCGAGCAAACGTTCGTTATCGTAGTAATTTCCGTTAGTGATCGAGCTGTTGATTCTCGGAAGCGTCTGGTACACGATCATGCCTGCCCCGATATTCATATGGCCGACCTCGCTGTTGCCCATAACGCCGTGCGGTAAGCCTACTGCCGATCCCGATGCATGGAGCAGACAATGGGGGTATGCCTTCATGAGACGATTGAACAGCAGGAGGTTCGCGTTTACGATGGCGTTACCGGGGTACGGGGGTGCAATGCCGAACCCATCAAGTATAACCAACACCATGGGAGTAGGACGTTTCGTTAATTTCGACATAGGCAGATTTATACGAGTGTAGCACAAGACATTCTTTTGACAATTAGAATTATCGTTTCCACAGCAATGTTGCGCTATAATGGTGATTCGATGAAAGGCATATTGTCGACAATCGCGGAGTTTCTTTTTCCGAAACGCTGCGTGTACTGCAAATCGTATGGGGATGGCCTGTTGTGTCAGCGGTGCTTCGAATCGATACCACTCGATACCCATAACGCAGATGATAACGATCGAGTAATCCTTGCGCTATACCAGCTTACTCCCGTTCTCCACGTTTTGCTGAGCTCATACAAGTTCGATCGGCAAACTGCCTTACTTCCAGAAATTTCCAAGTTGATCGATGCATTCCCATTCGAGAAAGTTCCGATTTTTTCTCGTGTCGATGCAGTCTGCTTCGTACCGCTCACGAAAAAGAGAAAAGCCACACGAGGATTCAACCAAAGCGAACGTATTGCGCAGCTGATTGCGGACCGCCTACATGTTCCATGCGTATCTCTTTTAAGCAAGGTCTGCGAAACTCCCCCGCAATCGTCGCTTGGCAGAAACGAGCGGCAGCACAATATCGAAGGAAAGATAGAAGCGGTTGCGGCAATATCGTACGGCACCGTTCTAATCGTCGACGATATCGTGACAACGGGCGCAACCCTGTTGGAGTGCGTACGGGTTCTTGCGTATAGAAAGGTAACCGCGTACGGGTTGGCATTAGGAAGGACGCGAGAGTAGCTGTAGCTGTGCAAGGAATGCGGGTCCGGCACTTTCAGCACGCAACACGGTTTCTGCTATTTTCAGTCGTCGCACTTTCTTCGACCGGAACAGCTCTTTTTCTTTAGGGGAGAATCCTCCCTCAGGCCCGATAAATACCACGATTTTCTTGTAGTCAACGGAATCTATTTCAGGAAGCCAGCTGCCTTCTATGTCCAAGTATAAAGCGTTTTTCAGCTTGTCATCACCGAGCGACTCCAGCAGCTCCGGGAGACCTTTGGTAAAAAGCTCGACGGTAGGCAAAAATATTCGCTCGGACTGTTCGCTCGAATCCTTGACGATTGTTCTCCATCGTTTCACTTTTTCCTCTCTAATCTTTGTCGCGTCGAGCTGCGAATATTCCGACTCGAAAAAAATAAACGAGTCTGCCCCCAATTCGGTAGATTTCTGCAAGAGATATTCAACCTTCAGCGATTTCGGTAGCGCTTGGATGATGGTCTTCCCCGTTTTCTCCTCGGTCAGTTCTTGCGCGATTATCTTTCCGATCGTCTCATCGTTGGTAATTTTCGTGAGCTGCACTTCATATCTCCATCCAGTCCCGTCGAATACCTCGATTAAGTCACCGGGTTTCATTCGGAGCACTTTTCGTATTTTTCTGGAGTGCCGCTCGCCTAACGTGACAACTTTATTCTTTATTTCCTGCGGGGTTATATAAAATCGGAACATATTAAAGAATTCTACCACTATCCATGCGCAATGTTTTGCCCGCGACGACACCGACCTCGGGGTTATGGGTCGTAACGAGAATGGTTAATCCGTCTTCCTGGTTCAGCATAGCGAGTAGTTTCATAAACTCCCTCGACTCTTCGGTGTTGAGCTTCCTCGTCGGCTCGTCGAGCAAGACGACCATAGGCCGCGTCGCTAGTGCGCGAGCAAGACAAACAACATGGTACTCCTTGAGCGTCAGCTCGTCGACACGCTTGTCTGCGAGGTGTTCTATAAAAAGCTTTTTCAGGACATTGGAGACCGCTGTTTCGACTTCCCCCTTCGGTAGCCCGTTGCCCAACAACGGTAACGCAATATTTTCGCGGACACTCAGATATTCGAGCAGTGTCGAGTCTTCTCCGAGGTATCCGAAATTCCTTCGGCGGATTTCGGTTTTCGCATTACTCCCCAACTCGTCGATTTGCCGTTCGTTCAAATATATCTCGCCACCGTCACTATCGACGAGTCCCATGATGCATTGTATCAGGACTGTTTTACCGGCCCCCGAAGGTCCGACGATCGAAACGAACTCCCCCTCGCGTACGGCGAGATTTACTTTCGAAAGCAGTTCCCGCTTGGCTTTACCGATTCCGACCCGTTTGGTTACGTTAACGCATTCGAGTACGACTGGTTTTGAAGAGTCAGCCTTCCTTTTGTTCTTCTGTTTTTTCTTAGCTGTAATGCTCATATAGTCTTTTGAAACCTGCTGCGATTGCCGACGATGCGGCAAGAACCGCAAGCACGCCTACGCCGATTATTGGCGCTTTTTTCGTGATCAAATTCGTCTTGAAGAGTATATCACTAGTCATGAGCATAATGCCGGCGAGCATAACGCTCAGCAGCACGATTATGCTCGTGCTTCCTAAGCTCATCGTCCAAGCGTACTTGGAACAAAGGCTTACCATAAGAGCTGTTACGGTTAGGGCAAGCGATATGAATAACGCAGCGAACAGCAAAACTTGTATTTTTGAGATTACGTCGTTTGCCCGTTGGGAATTATAGTTATTGAATACCAAGCTGGAAACAGATTTTCGTTCGAGCGTTTTACGCACTTCTTCGTCGAGCGATGCGCCGTTCGGGTATTTGACGCCCGCGATTTCGGTGAAATACACATCCTGCTGCGTCTGAAGCCGTTCATAGTCTTTCCTTGAGATGAACATGCCTTTGTTGAGCGAAAGTCCATCCTGAGCGGAAATTTTGCTTGCGACCGCGAGAACCTTCCTTGATATCAGGACATTACCCGGCAATCGCAGCGTGATATCGTCGCCGACTTTAATATCAGGACGGACATTAAGCGGAGAGCTTTCTTCCGAATAATTCTCCCCTAGTATCACGTAATTGTCCGATTCAGAAAAAGTACGCGCGGCTTCGCCGCTATCAGGTCGGTCTTTCAATACGGTATGCATCAAGGTATCGCCTTCGAGTATGCTTATCGAGTCTTTGTATTCGTCAGACTCCGTTACACCGAGGGGAGCTTGCGGATCGAAACCTGTAATGTCTTTGTAAAGCACATTTTTCAGCGAAACACTGCTGAGACGTACCGATTCGATTCTCGTCGATGACAGCTGCGGATTTTCAGAAAGCAAGGTTTTGATGTCTTGCGTACCTAACTTGTCTGAAAGAATCACATCGTATGACGACTTGCCGGACGCGGCTGCATCTCTCACATATCCGATCGCGCCCTGGACGACGAGAATAAGGCTGATGATAATCGAAATCCCCAAGACGAGGTTTCCCAGGATTCTCTCAGATTGGATAAGCCCGGTATGTCTCAAAAGCCACGCCTTTACCGTACTTATCCTCCCGACAACCGGGTCGACTAAACGAATAAAGCTGACCAGGAATTCGGTGAGCGCATAGCTCAAAACAACGATGCATTGTATCGAGTTTACGATAAGCAAAATGGTAATTCCCAAGTCATTGCGGCCTTGGCGGGCGAAGGCGAAAACGAACAAGATGATGATAAGCCCAATCGCCAATGCGAGCTGCCGCACTTTTTTCTTTCCCGTATAGAGGTACACCGCATAGAAAACCGTCCAATACGCAAGGAAGAAAAGCATATATGTCACTACCCTGCTTACCGTTGGATTCGAGAGACCGGTGGAAAACATGAAATACAGACCTCCGAGCGATATGACAAGGAGCAGGACGATAAACGAGCTGTTGGTCGTCGTGAAATTTCCCTTCTTCCGATTCAAGGCCGATTCGAACCGGTATAGCTGGGGCATGAGGCCGAATATGCTCAAAAGCAAGAATACGACCATAAATGCTCCGGTAAATGCGTAAAGTAGCGAGGTTGCATCCAGGCTTACCGACAAGTTCTGCAATGCGTTAACGACTTTCGGGTCGATAAGGCTATTGTAAAATCGTATGAGCAAAAACGCCAACCCGAGCCCCGTCCCAAGTCCGAAAATGGATGCTACGATGCTCGTAAAGAAATTCTCGAGCAATACGATTCTCACGACATCCCCGCTTTTCGTTCCCAGGACCGAAAGGGTATCGAATTGCGCGCGCCGCTTGCGGTACACTGCATCGAACACCGAATGCACGAGCAAGGCCGAAATAAAGAGCGGTACGATGCTTAAATACAAAATCAGCTGGGCTAAGTTGATGTTATTGAGGGAAATATCGACTTTTTTTATCAGCGACTCGCGGATCTCCTCGAAAATGACATTATGCTCGGTTTGTTCGAGTACTGTCTGTTCATGTTGCTGCAATGCATCGCGGTCATAGCTCCCTCTTCTATACAGGAGGATCCTGTTGTAGAAAACTTGATCGGTGTTTGCGAACACAACTGAGTTCAACGGGACATATATCGACCCAGCCGATAGCGATTGTTTCGATTCTATCGGATCGTTGTATCCGATCAATCCGTTGTCTTCGATTACTTTCTTTATAGTGATCGTGTGTCCGTCGATCCAAACCTGGCCTCCATCGGTAATGCCGAGCAGCCGCGCTGCGGTCGTCGATGCGACTGCCTCTTCAGGTCCCAGCTGTAGATCTTTTCGGTATTGAACTAAGTCCTTGTTATAGCCGATTGCAGTCTCGGGGTCGAAGGAATCGACGACGATATCTTTGAATTCTTCTCCCTTAACGTGCACATCCTTCCTCACCACTTTCGCTGGAAGGAAGCTTGAAAAGTCTTGGGCGACCAAGGCATACAGGGAGTTGACTCTGTCTATG
>CAZVIJ010000027.1:16524-24140 GCA_964626735.1 uncultured Candidatus Saccharibacteria bacterium | reverse complement strand
GCCTTCAGCTCTTCCTTCGACTTTTTCTTGTCGTCGGCATCCTTCTTGTCTTTATCGTCCTTATCATCGGTTTTCTGATCGGTCGCTTTCTGATCGTTTGCTTGATTCGAAGCTGCCGGATCGGCGGGATTCGGGGTTGCGCCTTGCTCTTTCGCGATAATCTCCTTGTAGAATTCCGCATCTTTCAGTGTGCCGATGTACAGGAACTTTTCCGGCTCGACAAAATCGAACTTGCCGGTCATGATTTCTTCCATGTCGTCGACCGTCACGCCAATCGGCACGTATACGCCGGGACGGCCGGTCTGCGGAGCTGCTACGTTGAACGGCTGGGTCATGAAGTTCTTCACGATTTTCGAACGCTTGTAGAGCCGCTGGTCATCTTGCGACAATTCGGATTCGCCGACGAGGGACACGATACGTTCAAGCGAGACCGCTTTCTTCAAGAGATTTTGTGCAGCGAGGAAGGTCTTGTAGTGTTTTTCTCCGACGACTTCGACATTCAAGCCCGATGATTTCGACGCCAATATTTCCATACACGGGAAACGGCCTTCCTGGTAAATGGCGCGGGACAATACGATATTGGAGTCGAGATAGGGGAAGATCGACTGCACCGCGTTATCGGTGATGTCGTCGGACGGAACGTAGATCGCCTCGAAGGTTGTGATCGAACCGTTATTGTTCGAAACGAGCCGCTCGTGGAATGCCGCCATCTCTGAGGTAAGCGTCGACTGGTAGCCTCCTTCGGAAGGAAGCGTATTCATAAGGGTCGAAAGCTCGTAGCCGGCCTGGGCGAATCGGAAGATGTTGTCGATGAAAAAGAGAACGTTCTTTCCCATCACGTCGCGGTAGTGCTCTGCAATCGTCACGCCGCCGAATGCAGTCCTGAAGCGGCACACAGGATTTTCGCCCATCTGCCCGTAGATAAGGGAAACGTAATCCATAACCCCCGATTCCTTGAGGTCGAGATATAGCTCCTGACCTTCGCGGGCTCGCTCGCCGACGCCGGCAAATACGGAAACGGCGGTATCTTTATTGAGGATAACGACGTTATGGATAATTTCCGAGAGAAGAACGGTCTTGCCTACGCCGGCGCCTCCGAACAGGCCTACCTTACCGCCGTGGAGAATGGGGGCGAAGAAGTCGAGTGCCTTGATGCCGGTCTCCAGAATATTCGTAGGCGGATGAATTTCGTCGTAGGGAACGGGAGCGGAAAAAATTTCGCGCCGCTGTTTGGCGACTAGATCGCCGTTATCGTCCAGCGGCTCTCCGAAGATATCGATAACGCGCCCTTTGATATCGTCGCCGACGGGAATTTGGATCGATTGCCGGGTATTGATCATCGTCGCCCCTCGGTGAAGCGATTTCGGATTGGAAAGAGAAAAGCAGTAATACGAACCAGGAGTGGACGACGCGTACACCTCAAGCTTGATGCTTTCGTCCTTTTCGGAGACGAGCACATCATGTATTGCTGGTTTCTCCCCTTCGAATTCTACTTCAACGATCTGACCTTTGATGCTGACGACTTTCCCGATATTGTTCATGGTGGCAGTTGGCTATTCAACTATATCGAAAGGGACGTATTTAATAAAGCATCAAGTATGCACCTATTCCGGAATAATCTGGTCGCCGGTCATGTCAACCATGACGACCGTAAAGAATCCGATGCTGCCCCATTGCCGGTTGAAAACAGGAACCGTCGGGTTGGAAACGTAGCCGCTATCCATTAACGTTGTCACGAGATTGCCATGTAGCGAAGGATCCACCGCCGGCTCAACAAGTATCATGCATTCGGTAAACATTGGAGCGAGCCGTGCAACACCTGCAGGATATTGCCGATCCATCAATGCTTGGATTTGCTCTCTGTTCGGCGAGGGATCGTACATGTAGAACAAATTGTCGCCGAACGCTGTACCCCGGCGCTTCGGCGTAATGGGTACAATCAAATGGTAGTTGTCGTCGACTTGTGGTTGGGGATATGCCATGGGCGAATTATAAAGCCCATCCCACCATCGCACAACCTTACGGAGTTGTCGGCGCTGCGGGAGTTCCAGCAAGCCGGGTCGTCATATTGTTGGGATCGTCTACCTGAACGACGGTTGTCGTGACGTCGTATTCGCCGGCAGCAGTGATAAAAGAGCCCATAAGTTGGAATGGTGCAGACTTCGGTGTTGCAGCAATTTGTGTAAAGAAGTAACGGCTCGTCCAATTGCCCGAGGTATCTTTTGTCGGAATCCACAGCAATGCTTGCAGCGGAGAAAGCACTTGTTCAGAACGAACCCCCGTTGAAGTGACGCGGGCAATCGGTTGCCATGGGACCTGGTTTCCCTCAAGGGGAGTGTACCGGAATGCGCCTGTCGCTTCGTCGAGAATTGCCATCAGAAATTTCTTTTCTGGGTAACGGGTAGCAGGTTCGTCCGGTATACCGAGCGTTGCGATTACTGAATTGCCTTGCATTCCTATGATTGCGAGCAGGAATTGCTCGTCGATAACATCACGAATAGGAAGCAGGATTTGAGGCGACCTTGCTAAGATCGGTTTGGTTTCATGGAGCGATACGTGCATCGGATTGACCACGGGATCGACGCGTAGGACACGAGGCTCTTGGCGCTTGCCGCTCGGCGACTTTACGATAAACCGATTGGGCAAATGCGTCGTAGGGTCCAGGTGATACGGATCGCGGGAAGTTGTCATACATAATTATATCATCGCATGCCGATGATCTGTGGAATGAGCATTTCGGTGATGGTCGTCGCAACCTTGAACCGCCGGGCATTGAGTTTCAAAACTTCTTCAGGCTGTCGGCCCGACTTGGATACTTCCGACCGTATATAGAAGTAGCGAGGAAGCGACCGGCCTTCATCACCCAAGGTCGCGAGTTTGAGAACGCCTTCGAAATGGTGCATTGCCGATCGTTGCGGATCGCGGTGCGGCATATGGCGCGCGATCGTGACGGCTGGCATTACGGGAGTGTACGTTAACCCGCCGCATCCGAGCGTTGCTACGGCCAGCTCTTTTTTGCGGTACATCCGGTTCGGGTAGCTTCGCATGGCAAGCGTAACGGCGTTATTGTTTCCCGCAATAAAACCGACCATCAGCTCGGGATCTCCCGGCTCGGGGACCGTAAACGGTTCAATATAGGCACCGGCGGATGCGATAAGGGTAACATGGGAATAGCGCAATCCGTTTGGGTACGGGGTAAGCGAAAGTTGGGCTCGACATTCGTCGTTAGCAAGCGTCATGGTTGGGGGAAGACCGACTGAGGCATCGATGCTTCCATCGAATCGGGGGTATTTTGGCATGGCAGAGTATAGCAATTCTACCTAAATGTGAAGCTGTTCAGGTCACACGTTTGATATAATGCACCATGATGGCACAAGCGAGCTACATCCCGAATTCTTCGAGCCTTTACCGAGTAGAGTATGTCGTCCCCTTGCCGGTCGGCGTACCGACTCTCGATTTCAATACGGAAACGACGCACGTGGCAGTATTGCCGTTCAGCCACCCGATTAGGGAAGACGATCCGAAGGGAGCGCCCTTCATGAGATGCACCAAAATCGTCAAAGCGAAAAATGAAGCGGAGGCATTGCAATTACACGATCACGCAGCACCACTGAGCGCAACGAGAAACGGCAACTCGGTCGATATCCAATCGCGGGTTGGCCAAAACGCTGATGCTACCGAAATTCGCGTAATGCTCGCGCCCGATGTCGCGTACCGATTGAACTTCAAGTACTCGAATCCGGGATACCGGTTCGTGGTCGGCGCATTGATGGCCGATATCATGGCAGATGTACCGGGCTGCTATTTGAAGTGCAAGGGGACGAAAGGCGGAGTTATCGCGAGAAGCTTATTGCGTTTCGCATCGCTGGAAGATATGAAAAATACCCACTTGAGGCTTAAAAGCACCGGCATCGCGCTGACGAACTGTTCGGGCGATGTGACCATCGACCAGCAGAAATCGCCGGGATACCCGCACCACATAGTAAATATTTCGCGATTCTCGGGACAACTCGATATACAGGCGGTCTCAGCTGTCCTCATCAAGGATCTCCTTGTCGTCGGCGATTCGAGAGTAGAGTCCGACGACATGGTTGCAGTTTCGAAAATACTAAATAGTTCTCTCGGTTTGAATATACGATCGGATAGATCGCTGATACTTGATGACGATCGGTTGGACCCGGCATTCGACTACATGGTGAATTCGGTCGCCAAAACGTATACCGGAGTGCTCGGCGGCAGGGCATCGCTGCCGGAATCCGAATTGGCCTTGGCTTCGAATATGAGTTACGTTAGTTTGTACCGCGAGTAGTCCTACGCCTCGTGACCGCATATATACGAATGCTATAATCTCCCATGGCAAAAGCCACCTACGTGCCTCATTCTGCACAAATCTACAATGTCTCCGATACGATCGCGCTCCCGCAAGGAATTGGTCACTTCGAATTCGATTCCACGTGTACCGATATTTCTATCGTTCCGCTTAAGAAACCGCCGATAGAAACGATTCCATACGGTTTCCCGTTTATGGAATGGACTAAGATACTGGTCGCAGCTACGGCGGATGATGCCGTGAATTACCACAACAACGTATCGCCGCTTCATGTTTTTCAAAGAAGGGATGCTGCATCGAGAAGAGAAAAGGTTGTCATCGAATCGAATGTCGTTCCGGGGAACGGAGGAATCCTAAATAAGCTTTCATTGTTTCTGCCGCCGGAAATGGAATACTACCTGAGGGTAACGAAGGTATCTCCAGCCAACCAAGTCTTGATAGAGAAACTGGTCGGAGAAGTTTACGCGACTGCTCCACAAGCTACCGTTGTATGTCGAGAACTCAAGGGGAATATCCGGGTGGGAGGACTGGCGACGTATGCGGCAGTGCATGCGCACAAAAGCGGCATGCTATTCTTGGAAGCGGTCAATGTATTGGTTAAGAACAGCGCGTATGAAGGAGCGGTAATCAGGAATGCTATCGGGAGGGGCAATCCGTACGTCCTAGTGCAGCAAGGCAGGGGGACGGTCGATATCGAGGCTGCATCGCCGGTCGTCTTTGACCGCTCGTTCATCGGTCGAGGCCGCGACTCGATCATTACATCTACCGAAGATATAACCGTACGCGGTCTGTTGAATACCGCACTTCGTATCGATGCGAATGCTCAAAATGGGCAAATTATCTTGGAAGACCAGAGGGTGCAACCGCACATTGCTTTGCCGGGCATGAATATGTACTTCGGCCAAATCGTGGAAGACGGGGTCTCCGATGTAACACTCGCGCTCGTATCAAAAAACGGCGATATAAAAATAGTCGTCTAGATATTCGGATTTTCGATTTCCGCAATCCGTAAATCGAATTTGAAATCTGCAATAAGTCCGAAGGCTCCGATCGTCGTCGTTCGAACGCACTCTGTATTAACTATCGAAAGGAAATACGATATTTCCGGTCCGCCATGCAAAGGAACGAGCGTTCTCATATAAATTCCGGCCAAATTGTACGCTCTCGATATGAATCGATATGGGCTCGGAACTTCGATTTCGGCAACCTCGAAAAAGGCCGGATCGATATAGCGCATGCCACGTACGCCTTGTTCGATACAGGCTAGTTCAAGCCATCTTCCCTGATACCGAAGTTCCGGGGCAAGAAAGTCAGCCCTGCTCCTTCCCGGAATTGAGAGATGGTATTTGAATCCCGTACCTTCGCTTAACCGTTCGATTACGGCTTGCATAATCGGGGCACGTTCATCATCGATGAAGTGATGAACGTACGAGTCGTGGCGATCAGTCGAAAGCGTGACCGTATCGGATATGTCGAGCCCGCCGTCGAGCGGCCTAATGGGAATATCGATGATACGTCCCATCAAGTCGTCGTAACGAACAAATGACGGAAGTCCGGAACCCGGTAGGATTGTCCCCGGTACGATTCGCCCGGATTGCTTGAGACCCATATGGGGGATTATACCGCGAGATTTGGGGATTTGGCGACGGACGGGCACTTCAGGGCACTCTCGGTTTATGGTATGTATTGATGGCCTCAAATGTATGTCGGTTTATGTCGAATTTTTCCTGCGGATAAAATTCGACGACGGAAGCACATGCCCGTGCTTCCTACCACAAAGCCATTCCTGCTAGGGCTTCGTTTTGTTTTCGATTCATGACGGATTTTTTTAGTTTGCGGGATTCGCTAAGGAGGGATTTGGATTTCGAGTCGATGTTGCCGAGCGCTTCTTCCATCGCTTTGATACGCGATGCGTAGCGGGAGAGGTGGGATTCGTCGATTGTCTGCTTGAGAAGCGATGAGAAAATTTGGCTTTCGAAGAAAAGCACCAATTCCTCAAGCGACGGTTCGTACATAAATTTCCGTTCGACGCCTTCTGCATTTTCTTCATTGGTTTCAGATCCTTCAGCTGGCTTTTCCTGCATAGCGGGATCGCCCGGCTTCATCGCAAGCCGAGTTGGATCGAATGGACGGTCTCCCGATATATTCGACTTTACCGGATCCTGCATGACGATATTCTCGAAGAGGCCGTAGAAAATATTGATTTCCTGGTACTGCATCAGGAGCATGGCAAGTGCCTTGATATCGTCAAGCTTTACTTTGTCGTCGGGGATCTCGAAGTAGTAATACTGCCTCGTGTACTTGCTTTGGTCGAAAAGCTCTTTTCCGATTTTACCGACGATCAGCAAGTCGGATTGCAAATTTTCCCGAGCGTACTTGTCGAACTCGCGATACACGCGCGTAATGATATCGCCGTTCATCCGGGCGTTTGCTGAAAGGTAGACGGTAATCGTCCTTCCATTTTCCGGCAAGAGCGCATATGGGGAAAGATCGGCGCCCTCGACGCCGAGATATTCGCGGTATGCCTTATCCGATCGCTTAACGTCAAGAAAGATGCTGTAGATGCTTGAGAGAAATTCGCGCGTCTGCAAAACGGAGTTCCTGATTTTCTGCATGCGCATGACGGAGATTTCTTCGTACGCTTGCGTAATGACTTTCAGGGTATTGACGAGTTCTATGTTTTCGAGCAGTTCTTGTTTGTTTTGCATGATCGGTTTTCAAATTAGAAGCCGGGGAACGACGCAGCGTTCGACGACCCGCCTCCGGGACCGCCTCCTCCTGGGAATGTCTGTATGCCGAACGGTACATCGATTGGATTCGTGCCGGAGCCGGCAACCGGTTTTGGCGCCTCAGCTTCCGGCTGGGGAGCAGGTGTCGGTTGTGCCGCAGCGGGCTGTGCAGGTACCGGTGGCGTAGATTTATTTTCTTGAACCGGCTTGTCAGTTTGAGGAGTTTGAACGGCAGGTGACTCCGATGGCTTCGATGGTGCAGTCGGCGTTTGAGCGGCCGGTGTTGGAGCTGGAGTGCTTTGTTTTGCAGGCTCTTTCGCGACAACCGGCTTGAAGCCGTCATTTTCTTCCTTCTTAGGCTCAGGCTTCTTCTCCTCAGGTTTCGAAGCTTCTTTTTGATTTTCTGCCTTTGGAGTAGCCGTGTTGTTCACGCCCGTCGAAGGTCCGCCGCCTGAACCTGCATCATGTGCGGTTGTTTCCGGAGCCTTCGATGCCGGCTCGGCTGAAGCAGTGGCTTGCGGCTCTGCAGGTTTAGAAGGTTAAGCCGGTTTCTCGGG
>CAZVIJ010000027.1:0-16514 GCA_964626735.1 uncultured Candidatus Saccharibacteria bacterium | reverse complement strand
GGTTCTTTCTTTGTTTCCGTATGGGCGGGTGCATCTTTCTTCTCCTCGTGAGGCTGCGGCGCATCGGGGACTGCTTCTTCAGGAAGCGGCGGCACTTCGCCAAATTCAGATGTTGCCTTCGCGCGTTCTTCTTCCGGCAATAAGTCGAGAAGGTACGATGCGTGCAGAATCTTATTGCGTTGTTCAGTCACGGCTTTCGCGAAATCATCGGTCTTTTCGATTTTAATGAGCTCTTCGAAATAGTCTCTCGTCTCCTGCCTGAAATTGTAGGCCTTGATCATCGTCGCGCGTATTTTCGAAATGTCGTCTTTCGATTTGCCGTTCAGGAAGTCGGTCCAAATGAGGCCGAACATGATGAGCTGCACGGCAGGAGGTACCGTAAGCGAGTAATGCTGGTCGAAAAGATAATAGATGTTGGCTCCGCGGGCAAGCGCAGCCCGTACGGAATCAGAAAGTTCGGCGCCGAAGTGGGAGTAGCTCTCCATCTTGATATAGGAGGCGAGGAAGGCATTGAGCTTTGTATTGATGTCTCTCTTGAGTTTCGTTTGCGTCTGCTTACCGACGCGGGTTACGGAAAGCGGGATGTTGATGGCGGGCCGCTTACCTTCGTTATAGGCGTTGGAGTCGAAGAATATGTGACCGTCGGTCATTCCCATCACGTTCGTAGGAACGTACGCAGCCAAGTCGGACTCGACGATTTCTACGACCGGAAGGACAGTGATTGATGACATCTTTGTCCGTTCCTTATCAAGGAAGAATTTTCCGCCTCGCTCGACGATGCGGGCATGCGCGTAGAAAATATCTCCCGGGTACGATTCTCGACCGGGGAATCGCTTCGCCAAAAGGGAGACTTCGCGGTAGAACTTCGCATGGGACGATAAATCGTCGAGCACGATGAGCACGTCTTGACCCTTGTCCTTGAAATACTCGGCAATCGTCATCGCCGCATAGGGGGTTACGTAGATAAGCGACGGCGAGTCGTGCGACGTCGAGGTTACCATGATAACTTTATCGGCAACGCCTTCCTTCTCGAAATATTCCTGCACGATACGCAAATCGTTTTTCTTGCGGGCAATACCGGCGTAGATCGCGACCGAGCCGTTCTTGACCTGCGACGTGATTGCGGCCAAGAGGAATGCGGTTTTTCCGGTCTTCCTGTCTCCGATGACCAACTCTCTTTGCCCTTTACCCAACGGGATCATCATATCGACGAGGGCCATGCCGGTAAGCAGTGGCTCGGTAATTCTGCAACGAGAAGCAAGCTTGTGAACTTCCTGCTCGATTTCCCGCTTTTCTTTCGGCTCGATATACTTTCTCTTGTTGGAAATTGGCCTTCCGAGCGGATCTAGTATTTGCCCCAGCAACTCGTCGCCGACGGGAACCGACATATATTCGTTAGTACGCACGACCTGCATGCCTTCCTTGACAGGATCGGACGAAAAACACAACACCTCGACAACATCTCGCTCGATCAAGAAGACCTGGCCCATTTCGCCGTTATCGAAGACGACAAGCTCGTTCGGCTTGGCGAGCGGCAAGCCAGAAACCATGGCGATCGGGTGCCGCACTTCCTTGACGACTCCGTATTCTCCAATTGTATCTAGGTATTCTTCGAATTTAAGCATGATTAGGTGGTTTGTTTCTGAAGGTCTGAGGTTACTTTCTCCTCAAGCTTATGCTTGAGCGAGTAATCGCCGAGGCGTCCTTCCGAGCCGATAATCGCTCCGCCGATAAGCTCTCGTCTGACCGTAAGGTCGATCAGGAATTTCTGCTTCATGTTGTACTCGAGCCAATCGGAGATATGGCTGATATTCGACTTCGTCGGCTTCACGGCAATATCGAGGCGGATCACCGGCAGCTTCTTGATCTCCTTGACGATTGCCTCGATCAATTCTTCGATATCGTTCGGCTTGTCGAGATCAACCTTTTCGTCTTCGAATACCTTCAGGAGCTTGTCGCGCACATCGTACGAAAGAAGGTTTTCCATCTTCTCCTCGATTTTCTTGCCCTTCGTGAAAAGCGATGAGGCGAACGAGTTCAGCTCCTTGATGAGCTCCGCCGATTCCTGGACGGTACTAATTGTCGTATATAGTTCCGCAAACTTCAGCTCCGTCATAGCAAGACTCCTTCCTTTTTCGCTTGCTCGAGCGCTTCGAGTATCATCTTTTCCTGGTCTTCGAGTCGGATCGATTTGCCCAAAAGTTCAGCAGCAAGTTTGCTGGTCATCGAGCCGATCTCCGATACGACTTTTTTCTTTTCCTCTTCCTTGTACCGTTCGATTTCCTGCTTTGCCTTTTCGTATTCCGCGTTGATTCGTTCCTCAAGCTGCTTTTGGTATTCGAACGTCTTGGTCGTCATCGTCGCGCTGAATTCTTCGATAGCCTTGCCGCTCATCTCGCTAACTTTGTTTACGCTATTTTTCGCCTCGTTCAAACTCGATTCAAGCGTCTGGGAGTAGGAGGCAGTTTTCGATTCGATTTCCGAGGTTATTTTCTGCAAACCTTCATTGACGGTCGTATCGTATTTTTGAAGTCCGGTTTGGATTCCGTTGTTGTAGCTTTGGAGCGACTCGGTAAGGCCAGCTTCATGCTTTTGGATGATCGCCTGTTCGTCGCTCGCATACTTATTCTTAAGCTCGCCGACGAGCGTATTCAATTGCCCGGTTACCGATGCGGCATGTTCCTGGAGATTCTTCTGGTACTGGTCGAGCGCAGCCTTCGTGGTAGATTCGGAGTATTCGGAAAGCTTCTTCTTGAAATCGTCGAGCGAAATCGTTACGTCTTGCGCGCCCTTATCGAGCTCGACCTTAAGCTTCTGGACTGAATCGGGAATTGCGTTCGTTGCGATATCCGTAAGCTTTACCTTGAAATTTTCGACATGCGAATTGACCTCCTTCGAGGTTGCGGCAATATCGTCCGCATACTTCTTGAGCGAAGCTTCAACTTGCGAGTTCGTTTTTTCCGACACTTCCTTGCGGATCGATTCGGTGCTGTCGAGAATTTCCTTAGACTTGGCGACGGCGTCGGTTACGATTTCTTCCGCTTTCTTATGCGATTTCGTGAGAAGGTCTTGGGCGTCTTGCAGCAAATCCGCTTCTTCGGTTTTGATTTTCTTTTCTTTCCAGAAAACGTAAACAAGTGTGGCTACGACAAACAGGAGCAGTACAGAAAAAACGGCAATCAATGTATGTGTCATAGGGCAGACTTACACCATTCTATGGAAAAGGTTTGCTAACTGCAACTAGAAATTTACCTTCAGCACGAAGTATGTTGCGCCAACTCCCGCTGCCATGATGGCAAGCGATATAAGCAGGTTGATGAAAATTCCGCGGTAAATCTTGCCGCTCGCCGATGGATTCCTGCCCAGCGCGATAATGCCTAGCCTCGCGACTTTTCCGAACGACAAGAATACGTAGACGATCGGGACTAAGCTCGTGAGCAGGACAACGAGGTACTTTAAGGCAAGCTTTGGCGATTGGTACGCTGCAAGTACCGCAAGCTTGAAGAAATCGACGAACCTGGTCGTAAACGTTTCTCCGCCGCCTTCGTAGTGGATGTTGAGCGACACGGCAATTTTCTTCGTATCGTCCTTATTCTTCGATGAAAAATTTTCCATGGCGTTTCCCAGCACGTATCCGGATTTTATCGCCTTCATCCCTTGTCCCTTAACTGACGAGGTCGTTATCAAATCGCCGCGCTTGATTTCGCCGTTCTTCAGGTTAACGGTCACTAACGCAACTCCCTCGGTAATAAGCGGGGTTGTCGTCGAACTTCCTTCTGATTGCGCGTACGGGGGAAGCGTCTTCGGTTTTACCGATGCTGCCGGTTTTGGGGTAACGACGCCGAAAATAATATTCTGGTAGGGAGTTGAGCTGACGAACACCGTATTGCCGGTGGCGATAACGATATCGCCTTCTTTGGCATCTTTATCGTTGCCGAGGTTGACATAGGAGACGACGCCATAGGCCTGTCCGAAAATTTCATTATCTTTTTTATCCTCCGCATGGGGCGCTGTTGTCGCGAAGGCGAAAGAGAGCGCAATAATCGTGAAAGCGTAATAAAGTTTGCGGAGCATTACTAAAAGTGTAGGGAGAGCATAGGGGGATGTCAATGCGATGACATCCCCTATGATTATTGAGCCTTGTTGGAAAGCCTAACGTCGTAAACGCTCGATGAGGCGAGGATCGAATTGTTGTGCGAGGTAAGCGCCAAGCCGACGTATACATCGCTTCCCATCGTTATCGTCTCTTGTCCGATCTTGGTCCATGAGGTCCCGTTCGAGGATTTGTATGCGGTGAAGGTATTGCCCGACCGGGTAAGCTTCAGCCAGATCGGCGTCGTGCCGTTCGATCCGGTATGGGTCGAGTAGCCGCCCGTCTGGATCCTCCGCTGGAACGCTGCGCCGCGCGCGGGAGTAATTGCCGCGAATGCATGCTTCGAGTCGGCAGTAAGCGATTCGCGGATCATCAATCCGGACTTAGCCCATTGGTCGGTATTCGTAAGCGTAGCTACCCGCCCCACGATCGTAACGTCGCCGCTCATTTTCTGGTATGCGAAGCGGAACGAGTCGGACTGATTCCAAATATCGCTGCCCGATCCTTTCAATCTCCATCGTCCCGACACGCCGTAATAGCCGGTGCTGCCGCGAACGCCGGGGTTTCCAATATCTACCCCCTTGAGGTCAACCGTTACCGATGATGGAGGCAGTGTCGGTGTAGGAACCTTGGTTGCGGTAGGAGAGGGAGCCTTCGTTGAGGTCGGAGTGGGCGAAGAGACTGTCGTGGTTGTCGGTTTCGATGTAGGGATGGCCGTTGCCGTCGGTAGCGAGGTTGGCTTTTGCGTCGGCGTAGCAGTCGGGATTGACGTTGCGGTAGGCTGCTGCGCGATCGCCGTAGGTGTCGGCGTCGGATTGCCTGAGGTTGGAGCTGCACTCGGGTCTGGTGTTGCAAGCGGAATGTACGAACCGGAGCATGCAGGCGATCCTGCATTGTTGGTCGTCAGCTGTGAAACGATATATTCTCCTTGGCGAAGTGACGTTTCGAAGAAGTCGGGGATGGAAGTCGCTCCATTTCCGCCATATGCCCGTACGAATATTTCATGGGGGCCGTTGCACAATTTCGTCGTGTCGAGCGTTATATCGCCAGCCCACGATGGACTCGGCACCGAGTAATCGGTTTTGATCGTTTGGTTTACTTTGCGGTCAACCAATAGTTCGATGCGGGATATGCCGTAGTTCTTGCCGGAGCCGATCATCATCGCGCGCGGTTCGATGACGACAGAAACTTTCTGCTGTCCGCTCCCCGAGCCGAATACTTTGCCGCCGACATACTCGCCGCCGGCGATAGGGCCGATCTTGTCGTTCCATGTTGCTTCCCATTGAGATTTGCCTGCCATCTGATCGATAACCGCATTCGGACCGATATCGGGTATCTGCGGTACCGTTGCCGTGTTGTAGTTCGGGAATATTTTGTTCGGCTGCGTATACGCGGGGGCCGATGCGGTCGGGTAATCGAGCTCGAGGTGCACATTAAAGAGCGATACGTCGGTAACGTTGAACTTGAACGTATTGTCGCCTGTCTTCAGCAAGTTTGGATCGATCGAAATCGAATACGGATAGGGAGTATACGTGGATATCAATTCATTCGACGCGATAGTCGTCGTGGTCGTGGGTTTCGGGATTGCGATGGGGGAGGCGCCGTTAACCGATATTGTGTTGGACGGCGAGATCACCCAATTGTTGCCGGGAGTCTGGAACGTAAACATCAATCGCGCAGCTACCGGGTTATTGCCGTTCTTGTCCTTAATCTGGTCGGGAACCGGTATGGTCTTGGTATACGAGCTTTGGGTATACGGTATGACAATATTGTCGCTCGTCTTATCGGACGGGTTCTTAGGATCGTAAACGCCGACCAAGCCGTCGGTGTAATTATGCGTCTCGGTCGTGGGCGTAAATCCGGCAGGCGCATCGAAACCGAAATTATCCCAATGCAGAAGTTCGCTCCTGTTGCCTTCTTTCGGCGTATTGTACGAGAAGAGCAGCCAATGGACATACCATTTGTCGAACGGCAATCCATTCGCAAGACCCGCAGTTCCATCGACGAGATTCTTGCTCAGCACGGTCGTGCCGTCGACGGTAGCGATAAGCTTAGACTTTGAGATTTGGATTTTCCAATGCCTTCGAACATTGGGGACGATAGAAAGCGTCGTGCCGGTGACCTTGCTGTTGCAGAACCGGAAATCGTCGCAGGGATTGTCTGCGGTTATATCTTTCAGATCGTGGCCTACGCCATTCGGCGTAACGAAGACGGCCGAGATTCCTTCGCCGCCTTGCCTGATGCGAAGCATATTACCCGGGTGTCCAACTTCGGTATCGAGCGACGATGCGTGGCCGGTGATGTCGGGCGGTGCCATCGTCGGTGAGGTCATCCCGAAAAGATCCAAGTACCATGCGGTCCTTCTGCCTGCAGCTCCATCCATGTCGAACTCGAAGGTGCCGGTCCTGTTGGTGATATCGAAAACTTGCCGGGGCCGGGAAATTGCCATGCCGCGGTCGCAGTTCAACGCCGCATTTTGGTTGTGCGCATGATATTGAGAATTGACGAATTGCCCGCCTTCGCCGATACCCACGCATGCAGAATACGATTGGTTCCACTTGGTCTCGTCGAATGATCCCTGGGATATATTGAAGTCGTCGAAGAATCCGTTCATCCGCTGCTTTTGCGCAGATACCCGCGATGCATCGCCGGTGAACGTTATCGTCGGAGAAGGCGTGGAAATCGTACCGTCTTTATTGACGGAAAAGACGCGTGCTGAGTAGCTGGTTCCGTTCACGAGCGGCTGCAGTTGGGCGACATGGTATTGGGTGAGAAGCTTCGTCGGGTTCGCAAAGCCCTGGTCTGACCTAGCCCATTCAACGTAATACCCGGTTATGCCGGTTTCGATATCCTGATCGGGAGTTCCTGCAGGATCGTTCCAGGTGAGGACGGCATTATTGTCGTCGGGGTATGCCTTGAGGTTTGAAGGAGCGGGAGTCGCCGGCAAGAGCGACGTGGAAACGGCAGCAGAAGAGTTCGTATTGAAATTCGCATCCTTGGCGCTGTAAGAGGCTGCTGCCACGAATACCGAAAGAATACCGAGCGATGCGAATCCTATCGCAATCATCCGCTTCGATTGGCGGGACTGGAAATCCAGGTTCATGCGCGGCTTGGTAACAAAACGATGCCTAAGAACCATAAGTGCGGCGATCATCGAGAGCGTCGCAAAGACAATCGTCAAGTACGATCGGGTTGAAAGCTGCGGGGAAGAGATTCGCGTACTCTTGGCTTGTTTGGTAGATGTCGCGGATAGCCGGTTCGCGTCGGTTACGGTCAGGCTCGTGTCTTTATCGTCGATATCGGTTTCGATCCGGTATTTGTCGGTACCGGAGACGATATCGATGGTAGTCTTGCCGCCCATGATATGGTCGAACGATGCCGTGCCGTTCTGATCGCTCGTCACCGTTTGGTCGAACGCAGATACGGAGGCGCCGGGCAGCGGCTTACCGTCCTTCATGACGGTCAGCGTGCCGACCATAAACATCTCACGCTCGCTTTCGGCGTGGATTCGGGACGGCAGGAGCGCCGCCGATAACAAAACGATGCCGAAAAGCATCAAACGCGTAATGAACTTGGTGATCCTCATTACGTATATCCTACCTGAATTTATTTTCAATTAGAATAGCTACTTTTTGGGAGTTTTTTTCACCTCGCCCTTCTGAGAGAGGCTGAAGATGTAGTGCGCAACATCTTCCTCGGGCTCCTTGAGCGCCTTAAGCGCTTTCTTCATGCGGTCGCGTCCTTTGAAGAATATGAGGTATACGAGAATGAGCGTTACGATTACCGCTCCAATATGGTAATACGGCACGACGAAGAAGGTTACTTTCGTCGTTTGCGGCGAAGCGTCGATCGTATTTCTCGATTCGAGCACGGCGGTATAGTAGCCGAAGAGCCAATGTGCATCCCAGGTTACTTTCCATCGTCGCGTTTTTTGCGGCAGCGTCCGTTGCCCGTTATCGTTGATCTTCACGACGTCGCGACCGCTCATGTCTTTAATCGTGAGCGTGCTTTTCGGGCGAAGGTCGACATTGCCCTCGTTCTTGAACGCGACGTTGAAATCGATCGGACCATGCGTCCACGTTTTCTGCGTTGTTAGCTCGCTAACCGAGCCTTTCTCGACGAGATCGCCGGCGATAACGAAAAAGAACAATGCGCCGATCCTCGACGACATAAAAAACGACGATTGGCTGATTGCTTCCTTCGGGATAAGAGATTCGAAGAATAGCGTCGCATAATGGCCGCCCGGACGAGCATCGGCGGGTACGTCTATTTTAATGCGCACTTCGCGAGTCATGCCCGGTTGCAAGATGAAATCGGGTTGGTCGATCGTAAACCAATGCTGGACTTCATGCGGATCTTTTTCATCGGGATAATCGCTGCCGCCATTTTCATCGGTGGCGACGAATGCTCGCGTGTAGGCCTTGATAGGAATCGGAAGCCTTGCCTGGTTGGTGACGTTTATTTTTTGATCGGTCGATTCGCCCGGCTTCATCGCCAATTCGTTGAGCACCGGTGCAACGGTGAGGATCGTTGCCTGCACGGGAACGGTATCGTTCGACTGCTCTTCGGCATGCGCGCGACGGTTCACGGGAGCGAATAGGGAAAGCACCAAGAGTAACGCAAAGATAGATTGTCGGATCTTATTAGAGAACATTCAGGCAGTTTTCTTACTATATCATAGAGCTTAGTACTGCGGAACCACTGTGTAAACGATGTTGGTCGAGTAGGTGCCGGCCGGCTGGTCGGAAGGAACGGCAACCTTCGCGTTCAACGTGAACTGCTCGTTGACGATCGGCGAACCGGTGACTTGGCCAGTATGGTCGGCGATAATATCTCCGGGAGCGCTTGACGAGAACGGCGCGTACAACGATGCGTTGGAGAACTTGTTGCTTCCTTGGATCGAAGTATCGTTCGTGTTGTAGCCGAATCCGCACGTGCTTCCGCTGCACTGGGATGTCGGCCAGGACGCAGGGCTTGAGTAGGAACCAGCCGAGAAGTCGGTAATCGTTCTTCCCCCGGGAGCAGACATCGGGGCTGTACGATATGCCTTGACGAGATAGCCGTTGTACGTATTCGTGCTGGTCGTCAACGATGACGTATTGGTCGCCTGGTTATTGACGTTTGCGTTAAGCTGTCCGAACGATTTATTGGTCGAATCCAGCTGGAAGGTTAGTGTCGGTGTTGGGGAGAACGCCGATGATGTCACGGCAGATGAGGTATTTCCCGCATTATCGACAACGCGAACGCTCAAGTAGTAATTGGTACTCGTACTCAACGTGAGCCCGGTAAAGGTATGCGTATTCGATAAGCCGTTATCAGTCCACCCGACAAGTTCGGTTCCGCCCGATGTCGTTCCGAGAGCGTACTGGTATTTCGCGATCTGCGACGTATCGGCATTGAATATGCTCCATGTCGTGGTGAACGTAGTCAATGAACCGTCGCCGTTCTGGTTATGCGGTATATCGCCGACATAAAAGTTGTCCCATGAATTGATGACCGGCGCATTTGTCGTGCCGCTGAATAGGAGCGCTTGCAGGCCTGCAAACCCGCTTGTCTGGAGCGATGAATCAGAGTCGGTCGTCGTCGCCGTCCATGCCGAAGGCTCTGACGTTCCGTCCGCCCAAATCTTACATTTAAGCTGGGTCGGATTGGTATCGTATGCCTGGAACCGTATCCAGAAGTACGTATTTGCGGCATGCGTTAGCCCCGAAACCGTCGAGGGCGCAACGATATTGGTGACGGTCGATGCGACATCCTTCGAAATACCGAGCTGGACTTGTTGCGAAGTGGTGAAGAGCACCCGGCATCGGTACTCCGTGACGCCGTTGCCCAATCCGCGTGCAGCCATGCGAACTTCCTGGGTGCTGCCGACTGCAAGTTTATCTGAGGCAACCCGTACGCGCATGTCCACATCGCGCGCGTTGATATTCAGGTACTGCTTTCTCGGGAAATTGACGGTAGAATTGTTGATCGTCGCGACGTGGTTTGCGACATTGTAGTCGGTCGTCGAGCCGCCGACCGTGTTGTAAACGCCACCCAAGGTATCGGCATCATCCCAACTTCCGATTGCTGTTCGTTCGAAGTTGTCGGCTACATACACGGGAGTCGATGCGTTGTTGTGGATTGCCCCGGCCGATGCGCCAGAGGTCGCAGCACTCGTCGTATCGATGCCGAAATCGTATTCGGATTCAGAATCAGCACCATAGGAGACCCACGACGAATATGTTCCCGCAGCGTCCTTGAGTCGTGCCTGCCAGTGGTACGTCCCCGCGGTCAAACCGGAGGTTATGCTGTTGGTAAGGGTGACTGCCGTACCCGAGTAGGAAACGCCGCTTCCGCATTGCGTTTCGGTATTCGTGAAGCTTGAGCCGACCGGCTGAACCTCGACGCACAGGTAAAGCGTATCGCTTGCATCGGAATCGGTTCCCGTTGCGGTAAAGGTTACTTGCGTCTCGTTCGTCCAATTGTTCGTTGCAAGCGTCGTGCCGGCAGTAACGCGCTTTTGGGTGAGGCCGATGGTCGAGGATGAATACGCCTCTTGGGTTGATGCGCTCATGAACGTTGAAGGACTGTTTTGGTTATTGTATTCGGATGTAATCCAGTCTGTCGGGCGGGCGGTATCTTGAACGCGAATTTCATCCAGGAGACCCTTGAGCGAGCTCGTGCCGGACGTGCAGTCGGCGCCGTTTCCGCCGTTATACATGCCGATACAAAGTTTATTCGTTGCGTTGCCGATATATTCGACCGTCCTCGTCGCAGTATTGGCCTGCGATCCGTCAACGTAAATTGCAATCGACGACTCTCCGGCTACGCCGACGATATGGTGCCATGCTCCGGTTGATGGTGCGGCGGTGGATACCGTGTCGATCGTTCCGTTATTATCTCCGATCATGAACCTGATGTTGTTCGCCGCGGAATCGTAGTTGAGGACGTACGAGAAATTGTTGCCGTCAGAGCCGCCCTTCGCGAGGATCGTTGGATACGTCGTGGGGTTCGTAGCATCTTTATTGAGCCATGCCTCGACGGTAACGTTCTGGGGAAGCTCTACGCTCGAACCGTCATTGATCGAAAGCGCATTTGTCGATCCGTTAAACGACAATCCGTTGCCGACCTTGCCCGATGCTTGGTTGCCGAAGACCATGTTCACCGACGATGCATCGTTCGAATACGATGTGCTGTCCTTCATTTGGGGCGCAGTACCTGACGGATCCTCTTTCAAGTGGAGGACGTCGCGGTACGGCGCGCTCCAGACTCCGGTCTTATTTTGCTGGTTCGATGCCGCATTGTTGCCGTAATACATATACAACACCGTATTCGTTGCGGCGTACAGTTTCGGAATTCGCACCCATGCGATCAACGCGCCGTTTCCTGAAGTATACGATTCGATTTCGTGGTCGAGCTTCGTGATGCCGTCGCCCGACGTGAAAAGAATATCGTTGCCGGTCGACTGTGCTCGTGCCGAAAGATCGGTATCCGAGGATAGGTTCACCAATACCTGGAAGTTCGCAAAATCGGTCGTGCCGGGAACTTTCGTCTCGTCGATAGTCAGCTTCTTTCGGTATCCCCATGACGAGTTGTACCAAGCCGACTGCGTCGGCGCGTTCGGCGATGTGTTCGCGGGCGGAACCGGATTCGCGGTCTCGGCTCCGAGAACCGCAAATGTCGATGGGCTGCTCTGGTTATTGTATCCGGTCAAGATCCAGCCGGCTGAGCGGACGGTGTTCGAGATCCTCGCTTCGTCAATAAATCCGTCCCAAGTTCTATCCTGCTGGGTTCTGTTTCCGATGATAACCGGGTCAGTATTTGATTCAACGCTTCCAGATGCCGCAAGGCCGGTAGTAACCGTTTTCGCTACACCATTGATGTAAATGGTAGGAACATTGCCGGCGCCTTCGGTATACGTAATTGCTACGTGGAAGGTGCTGCCTAATGCAGGAACTTGCGATGAATCAGCGTACCATTCTGCGGCATTTGCGTTGCCGTCGTATTTCCGCTGGTAATCGATCGATCGACCTCCATACGTGCTATCGCAGTAGATCAACTCACCTTCTTGCCCGGTGGTCGCCCGCTTCTGGAATATACGTCCGAGATTGTTCTCGCCGCAGGAGTTCCACTTTACCCAAGCTTCGTACGTTTTGCTGGAATTGGTCGTGGTATAACCGGTATTAATATAATCGTCCGTCCCATCGAACGTTAGTGCTCCGTCGATCTTTCCCGTCGTTTGGGCGCCTGATGTCATCGAATTCGAGGTTGCGTTGAAGTTCGAGGTACTGTCGGTAATATCTCCCGTCGTACCCGCAGGCGTTTGGCTCATGTGGTAAACGGCCTTGTAGTTGCTGTCCCAAACCGCCGTCTTATTCGACTGGTCGGTCGCGGAAGAATTGCCGTAGTACATATATATGACAGTATCGGTGGATGCGGACAACGTCGGTATCTTTACCCACGCCTCAAGCTCGCCGGTTGCCGTCGTATACTTCTCGATTTCGTGGCTCAGTTTCGTGGTTCCGTCAGATGAAGTGAAGAGGATATCGTATCCATTTGTCTTCGCATGGGCGGATAGGCCGGAATCGGAACTATAGTTGACGAGGTAGGGGAAATTCGACAGGTCCGAACCGCCACTAACTTTCGTGTGGTCGATAATGATTCTTTTTCGGTATCCCCATGACGAGTTGTACCAGTTGGGGACCAAGTCGGCGACCGTGACCCCTTGCATCGCTTGCGTTCCGGTATTGTTGTACCAAACGGCGAATATCCGCTGCGTCGACGATACGTTGAGGTTAACGCCGCGAAGGTCTGCTGCCGATGTATTCAACGGGCCGATCGGGGTTGTCGTCCAAGATGTCATGTAATCGCTCGACTTCTTGTAGTACACGTTGCCGGTGCTTGCGGTACCCGCAGTCGATTGAGCGGTATACGCGACGTAAATATCGGCGGTATTCTCGTCCCAGAACAGAGAAACGCCGGTAAGTCCCTTCGTCTCGTTCGTGACGACATTAGATTTTTGCGTCCACGATGAGCCGTTATACGTCCATGTGTAAATATCGTCGTCGGTTCCGAGCGTGCCGCCGTCATTTACGTATGCCAGGTAAATGTCGTTGTTCGATTTGTTGACGACTGCGCTGAACGATCCAGTATAGGTCGAATTGTGGACGGGAGATGCGATCGTCGTGAACGAACCAGACCAGGAATTGGTACCGACGGTATAAATCTTGTATGCGAGCGCATTGGTAGAAATATTCCATTGGATGCCCATGATATTTCCCGATGCAAGCGGCAGGAGCATGATCTTGTGCGTCGTATTGCCCCACGGATTAGTGCCGGCGGATGACCAGTTGCCGGCAGTGCCGCATCCTGAAGAGCATACCCTCGTCTTCGAATCGGTCGAATCGATTGCGCCGACATAAACCTTCCCGTCGGTTCCTTCGGTAATGACAGCGCGAACGCTTGAGGTGTACGTCGAGGAATTCGTCCCGGAAACATTCGTCGGCGATGAGCTTTGCGAAAGGGTATCCGCTTGGGCTGCGGTCTCCAATTCGTTGTACCACAGCGCGCTTGAGCCGGTATCGGTGGTCACGATCCTGATCTTCGTGCCGGAAAGTCCTGGAGTCCACGAATCGTACCATACGCTGATGCCGGAGCAGTCGGTTTGGGAATCGACTGTTACCGCAGCGCCCCACGTTACGCCGCCGTCGGTCGTCTTGCTGTAGACGCAGGTTCCATTGCTGTCGATGTAGAAGGTATAGCCGATCAAATCCGCGGTGAACACGACATTTCTCGATTGGCCGCCGGTAGATTGCGCTGCCGTCGTATTGACCGATGCGTCGATTGCGTTTGAGGTAAATTTTGTCGTTATTTCTGGATAGGATGTGTAGGTGCTGAATGCGGTGCCGTCCGACTTAACCGCTCGAATGCAGTATGTCTTGCCTGCCGGCGCGGAATTGTCTTTAAGCGCGAAGTTCCACTTGCCGTCTTGGTTTACGGGAATTGTCGCGTTCGAATTCGTGAAGTTGTTCGATTCATGGTAGGTTTGCGTAACGATCGTATCAGAACCGTACGTCGGGCCGCTTGCCGTTTGGAACTGTGACGTTGCCGTGGTTAGCGATGAGCCGTCGACGGGAGTCGTGTTGTCCTTGAATGCTATTACCGTACTCGAAGTAATATCGGTATACGATGATGGAGTACCGCCGGTTGGAGCAGAGCACGTACCGGTGCCCTTGCCGACATATTGAAGCTTGAAGGTATGCCCATACTGTCCCATTTGCGTTGCTGCAGTCTCGTTTCGGATCAGCAAGCGAAGCTGGAATGAATCCCCGGAAGAAAGCAGCGTTGCTTTCGTATCCTGAGCAGCGTACGCGGATGAGCCGTCGGTTGCGTTGATCTTGTAGAGATCCCAAGCGGCTTCGCTATTCAAATAATCGTACCCTGCCGCAAAGATTGCGTTTTGGGGAGCGTTGAAGGCGATCCAGTTGATAACCTCGTCGTTGTTCGAGGGGTTAAACGTAACGTATCCGGTTCCGCCGAAATTCGTATCGAACGAACCGTCTGAGAAATTGAGCTTCATCAAGAAGCTGCTTACCGTCGAGTTGATGGCGCCACCAACGTATATGTATTGATTGATTGTGTCGAGGACAATCGAGTTGCCGATATCGATACCTCCAGATAGATTTACCGTTTTTACGCCTGACGATCCGAAGCCGCTGACGAGCGCGCCGTTCGATAGTGCGCGTTTTTCGATTCGAACATCGCTGGTGCTGCCTGCATACCCGGTTGTATACAAATTGCCGCCCGTTACATCGAGGGCTATCGAGTTTATTTGATCGTGATTGCTCGACACATCGCTCGTGAGCACGCCTGATGCGCCAAACGCGCTGGTGAGGGCTCCATTCGAGGTAGCCCTTTTTTCGATCCTTATTTCATTCGACGTCGTCGTTGCATTTACATCGTATCCTGCAATATACAGCTGGCCGTTCGTAGTATCGACTGCGACGTCCATCGGCTGGTCATCGAAGGATGCGTTCGGGTTAACCGTGATAATACCGTCGGTATCGAATGCCGTTACCAACGCGTTTGTCGAGATCAACCGCTTTTCGATTCGCCACTCCCGATCGCTGCTTCCCGCCGTAACCGTATCGTACCCGACGAGGTATACATATCCTCCCGACGTATCGAGTGCGATACCCGTTATTTGGTCGTCGCCCGATGATGGATTTTCCGAAACATCCCACGTGTTGTCCCAAAATCCGGTTGTAATATCGTAGCGTTGCGCATACCATTTCGTGTCGGTCGCGGACGTCGAAGATTCCGTTCCGGCTACATATAGGTAGCCGCCCGATACGTCGATTGCCATCGCATTGATGCTGTCGGTATCAGATGCAAGACCTCCGAAGTACATGGTCACCACGCCGTTCGATCCAAAATTGGTATCGAGCCTGCCGTCGGACATGTAGCGCTTTTCTATCATCCACTGTGATGATGTCGTGCCGCTTCCAGATCTGCCTGCGGTAAATACAAAACCGTTGGTCGGATCCGTAACCACGCGAGTCGCAACATCGTTGATGCTGGTCGGGTTGGATCTGATTACGCCGGAATCTTGCGAATCGAGGTTCTTGAATATTCGATATGCGGACTGGTTGTAGGTGTAGGTCGTTCCGAGGGTAATTTGCGGATAGCTCGTATAGGTGTCGAGAAGGACATCGGTCGACTTAACGACGCGCAAGCAGTAGGTACCGCCAGAAACTCCACCGTTATCGTAAAGAGCAAAGTCCCACATACCGTCTTCGGTCACGGCAATGGTCGATTGCGAATTGGTGAAATTGTTTGCCTCTTCGTATGTTTGCGGTCGTACTGTGTGCGAGGCTCGCGAAGGATCGCCCGCGCTATTCGTAAGAGCCGAGCCGTCTGTTGGGGTACTGTTGTCCTTGTAAGCGATGAATGAGCTTGAAGTGACATCCTTGTACTGATCGATCGGAGAATCACACGTTCCCGATCCCTTGTAAGCGTACTGCAGTTTATACGTTCCGGTATTCGAAACGAGGTCGGCACCGCCGCCGACTCCCAAAAGGATTCTAACGCGGTAGGGCGATGCATCGGTAGCGGAAGTCGCAGCCGTATCCTGCGCCGCCATCGCCGAACCGACGCTGGTGCCGTTCGAGTTGCTGAAGAAGCGGTACGCAGACAAGTCGACTGTCGTTTGCGAAGGTATCAGGTCGACTACCGCCTTGCCCAAAAGCTGGCTCGAAGCCCACCAGCTGGTATAAATTCGCTCGTTGCTCATCGGATTGACGTCGAGTGCGAACAGATCGTCGGCAGATGTATTGAGTGCCGAAGATTCAGCGCTCCAGGAGGTCATACCGTCAGTCGACTTCCTATAATAGACGTTCGCCGTCGTCGCGGTTGCTGCCGTGGTTCGATACGTATAGAT
>CAZVIJ010000026.1:20365-25359 GCA_964626735.1 uncultured Candidatus Saccharibacteria bacterium | reverse complement strand
GTTCCAAAACGCTATTCGAAGATGGAGTAAGAAAAGTATTGGGAGGTATGACAACAATGGAAGAGCTGTTGCGTGTCGCTCAACCGCCTGATAGGAAAGTAAGGAAGTAAACGCGATGGATGCTGCCCCCGTGAAAATAGAGTCGAAGAAGAAGTTCAGCTTCGGTAACAAGCAGCGTTCCGACTTTATGCAGAATTTAGCGATACTAGTCGCCTCGGGCATGGACGTATCGTTGGCGCTCGCTTCTATGGCTCAAGAAGCTACGAGCCCAAAGCTTCGCGAAACTATTCTTACGGTAAAATCAGAAGTCGATAGCGGTTCGCTTTTATGGAAGGCATTGCAATCGAGTAATATCGTAGGACCGAAGACGCTCTCCATTTTAAGGATCGGCGAGGAGAGCGGCAATCTATCCAGGAACTTAATGATTGTCTCCGATCAGGAAACACGCGATCGCGAGTTCAGGTCCCGCGTGATTGGCGCGGTGATGTACCCGATAATTGTGTTGGTGGTTGCCATAGCCGTAGGTTCCGGCATATCCATTTTCATACTGCCGAAACTCGCGAACATTTACGATAAATTCAATACGTCGCTCCCGTTGATCACCCGAATATTCATTTGGCTCGGCAAGTTCATGGAGCAATACGGCATGATTGCATTGCCGGTTTCGCTTGCCTTGCTTTGCTCGACGATGTACTTCGTTTTTTTCAACAAGAAGACGAGACATATCGGCGAGGCGATATTAATGAGGTTTCCTCCTTCACATACGCTTATCCAAGAAATCGAGGTCGCCAAATTTTCCTTTACGCTCGGCACCCTTACAGGAGCCGGCATCCCGATTCTTGAAGCGCTCGATTCTGTCAGAGATTCAACGCAATTCAAGCAGTATCGATTGTTTTACGATTATCTCAAAGACAAAATAGATGAAGGGTATACGTTTGCCGAGAGTTTCATGAAATACCGGGGAATAAAGCGGCTTTTCCCTATTTCCGTGCAGCAGCTTATTATCTCCTCAGAAAATTCAGGCTCCCTTTCGAAGACGCTTACCCAGATTAATACGATCTACGAGCATAAGAACGAGAATTCGACGAAAAACCTTACGGTTCTTTTGGAACCGGTGCTTCTCCTCGTCATATGGGTTGGCGTAGTATTGATTGCTCTTGCCGTAATACTGCCTATTTACAGCCTTGTCGGCCATATCAACGATTCTGCGGATCCGGGCTCGACGCAAACGACATCATCGACATCGCAACAAGCGCAGAACAATACGACGACGACACCTACAATCGAGCCGACCGTGCTGCCGACGAGTACTCCGACTCCAACCATTGCTCAACAAGTGCTTACTACAGTAGCGCCTACCGCGACTCCAACAGTCGCAGCGCAGACGCCTGCCGCTGCAGCTACGTTCTTGGTGATCGATAAGCTTGATGCTAAGGAACTTAATATTCGAGAAAAACCTACCACCAGTTCAAAAGTTGTCGGGAAGGCGCTTGCCGGCGAGATTTATGAATATCGATCGGTTCGTTCAGGCTGGTACGAGGTACGTATGGAGAACGGCTCGTACGGCTGGGTTTACGGACAGTATATAACGCTTAAGAAAAACCAATGATCGGAGATAGGAAGACAACGGGGTACACGCTCGTAGAGGTTTTGCTTTCCATTTCGGTTCTCGTCGCATTGACTGCCTTTTCTGTTCCCTTCTACCAATCGTTCCAATACAAAGGAGACCTCACATTGGCTGCAGCATCAATTGCCCAAACGATACGCAAGGCGGAAACATTGGCAGCTGCTAGCTCAGGCGATTCGTTGTGGGGTATTATGGTTTCTCGCGGTTCAATCGTGGCGTTCAAGGGCAGTTCATACGCCGCGCGAGATTCAGTATCAGACGACATCACCGCGATACCGACGAGTGTTTCAGTATCGGGATCGACTGAATTGGTTTTTAATAAGGTAACGGGTTATCCGGTAACGACCGGTACTATCAGCCTTACCGGCGCCAATAAAGAAGTGCGGAGCGTTAGGGTTAATACGAAAGGAGTCGTAAACTACTGATGCAGAACATAGATAACACAACAGAAGGATACAGCCTCGTTGAAGTTCTGCTTTCGATAGGATTGTTTGTCTTTATCGTTTCCGGCCTTGCCGGGGCTCTACTCTATGCGCAAACCAGCAACCAACGGGTTTTCCTTAGGAATCGCGGTACGCTGCTTGCAGAAGAGGGCGTTGAGGCGGTGAGGGCAATTCGAGACGCTAGTTTTACCAGCCTCGCAAACGGCACGTATGGGCTTTCGGCCACGAATGGCACTTGTGGCTATTCAGGCGCTTCGGAAAACATCGGTTCATACACGCGTACTATAACGATTGCGAGTATCGATAGCCATACGAAGATGGTTACCTCGACGGTTACCTGGGGGAACGGCGGGAGCGCCCGCATTGTCACCTATCTTTCCGATTGGCGTATGCCTTCGACTGTTCCGATCAATCGAAAGGCTATCTTGGCGTATGCCGGAGGTAATACGAATGACAGCATAAGGTTTAAAGTATACGACCAAAGTACCTCGGTCTGGAGCGCAGAATCGACTACCGCCGATGTCGATGCAGCGTCTAGCGATCGGGTTATGAAAGTCGCCAAGCTCTTCCCTTCTCCTGCGAAAAACGAACAAATTCTTGTCACCAAGCACCGCGATTCCAACCGCGAGTATATCTACGGCCAGGTATGGAACGGAACTACGTGGGGCAATGTCGTGCTTTTCACTTCGTACAATGCTACCGCGAATCCCGATAGCAGGAATTTCGATGGAGGGTATTTGAGTAACGGTACGTTCATGATTGCAGTCGGTGACCGCAATAACATCGTGCGATTCTTTACCTGGAACGGAACTGCGTGGAGCAATCGAAAAACAATCGATAATTTCGGCGATACGCCAACGAATATCGTGTTCAAGGTTCGCCCCGGCTCGAATGAGGCAATGACGCTTGTTTATGATGACGGAAGGAAAGTTTCTACTTCTTACTACGATGGGAAGGACTATACTTCATCGAATTGGACCGATGCGGCAGTTCACGCCAGTAGCGCTCCCGCTTCCGGCAAGCAGTATGCTGATTTTTCCTGGAGCGCTTCCGAGCCGAAAAAAGGTGTTTTGGTGTATGCCGATTCGGCTGTCGATAAAACGATATCGGCCCGGGTATTTACTGCAGACGGAATCGGCGGCGGATCATGGGATACTGCGAAAGATTCTACTGCCCAATCGAATGTATTAGGTGCATTATCGGCAACCGCCCGAAGGAATGCCGACGATGTACTTGTTTGCAATAAGGATGTGGCGTTCCAGATTTGGTGTTCCCGTACGAATGCTGCGGCAGTTTGGCAGCAGCCAAACGCATATCAGATTACTGCTTCAAGCGATATCGCCGACCAGTATGGTTTCGGTGTCGCATCCGAAACATTGACCGGCACGAATACGATCATCGCCTACTCAAATAATTCCGCAGCGCTTCAGTACCGTACGTTCTCAAAGAATTCGTTATCGTGGAGCAGTGCGGCATCGATTCCGAATGTTACTTCCACAATCAAGTCTATTTCCATCTTTGCGCATCCGACTTCCGATGATATGGCAATTATTTTTATCGACGGCAGCAATAACTTGTACTCGGTTTTATGGGATGGCTCAAGTCATGCACCGTTTACGTCCCCTGCGTCGAAATCGGTTGTGCTTCAAGCAAATGCGGGTTCTGGAACGACGCAGTGGTATGCTTTTTCTTGGGATCAATACTGATGAAAGACGCCGGAATAAAACAAGGGACATCGTTAATCGAGCTTATGCTGTACATAAGTATCGCCGGCACCGTCCTGCTCGTTTCTGGCAACTTTGTTTTCGCCCTATATCAAACAAGAACCAGGTCGCAAGCGATTGCAGAAGTTGAGCAGCAAGGAATGCAAATTTCTGCGATACTCTCCCAGACGATCAGGAACGCTACGGGCATAACATCCCCTACCTATGGAACGTCAAACGCTAGCCTTACTGTATCTGTTCCCGTTGCAGCCAATTCGCCAACAGTCTTTGATGTCGTGGGGACGAACGTGCGGATATCGGAAGGGACCGCTGCTCCCGTGCAGCTGAACTCCAATAGAGTTGCTGTTTCTAATGTTTCGTTCAAGAATATTTCAACGAGCAGCATCCCCGGTACGGTAAAATTCACCTTTACGCTTTCCCACGTAAATCCGAGCAATAAAAAGGAACTGTCATATTCCCAGACATTTACTTCGAGCGCTACCATACGATGACATATAATTCGAAAAAGAACGGTTTCGTAACGCTGACGAGCGTGCTCATTATCGGCGCCGTATGTCTTGCGATTGCCGTCTCTATTCTCTACTCGAGTATCGATTCGAATAAATCAGGATATGTTTCGCTACTTTCCAGTCAAGCACGAGGAATTGCACAAGCATGTGCAGAAACCGCATTGTCGAAACTCAAGCAAGATTCCAAATATGCTGGAGGCGAAACGCTCACGATCGATACCGGTTCGTGCGCTATCTCATCAGTTTCCGGTTCTGGAGCATCGAATCGAACGTTTACAGCGAGCGGAACCGTAAAGGGCGTAACCCGAAAGTTGAGCGTTTCGGTTGCAACCGTATCCCCACAAATGACGCTTTCTTCGTGGCAGGAGGTTCCCTAAGTTGTTATCGACGATGATACCTATACAATGGATCATCGTATGAAAAAGAAAACCGTTATCATACTCATCACCATTTTCTTCCTCATCCTATCCGAAATGGGTGCAGTTTATTCAGAATATTCGATTAGGAAAAACCTGCAAGAAATTCTCGTCGATCAGTACAGCCAACAAGAGATGCTGATGGCGCAGCAAGTTTCCAAACAGCTTGAATCCGAGATTGCGGCGCTTATCGATAAACTTCAGATTATCGCCAACATCCCCGAGATCAAGAGCGGAACGACGGATGCTTGCAACGCGAAAATCAAGGAACTGCT
>CAZVIJ010000026.1:18943-20355 GCA_964626735.1 uncultured Candidatus Saccharibacteria bacterium | reverse complement strand
CGATAGCAAGACGGCAAATGTCGAAAACCTAGGGAGAGTGAATTCCCAAGGGAAGTTCCAATGCTCGCTCAATAAATCGCTGATCGGTGTTGATGCGTTCAGCTTAGGCGATTACATTAAGGATGTATTTTCCGATCCCCAGCATAAGCCGGTTATGAGCAGGGCAATAAAGGTACCCGGCGCTACTTCGTATCTTGTCGCGGTACATGTCCCGGTTTACGACGATAAGAAAGTATTCTCCGGTACGGTCGGCGGTGCGCTGTACCTAGACAAGATCAAGGATAAGTACTTGCAGGATGTGCATATTTTCGATTCCGGGTACGTCACGCTTACGGACGATAACAACGATATCCTGTACCATCCCCGCGCTTCACTGATCGGTACCAAGAGCACATCAAAAGAACAGTCGGTGATTCAGGCACAAACTGCTGCAATTGCAGGGAAGCCGACAATATTCAAGTATACGTTCGAGGGCAAGCAGAAAGTCGCCGCAAAATATCCCGTTTCGGTAATGCCCGGGAGGAGATGGGTGGCAAATGTAACCGTTCCAATCGAAGATATCGAAAAATCGATTTCTGAGACTAACGTTGCGAAGTTCTTCCGGTACCTATTCGTGGCGCTTGCGGCAGCTATCGCAATCACTCCGCTATTGGTATTGCTCTACCTCATCCGGTACGTATTCAAGCCTATCAAGAATGTTACGAGAACAATCCAAGGCATGAGCCATGGCGACTTGAGCATTCGCGTTGACGACAGATACTCGAATAAGCACGATGAGATCGGTATTCTTGCATCCGAGTTCAATGTGATGGCTGCCAAACTGCAAAGTTCGTATAACGAGCTGGATAAAAAAGTCGCCGATCGTACGCATGAACTTGAGGCAGAAAAAGATAAGCTTAAGACGGAGAAAGATAAGATTAATGCGATTCTCTACAGTATTGGAGACGGCGTGTTTGTCGTCGATAAGGATTTAAAGATAACGATGCTTAACCAAATTACCGCTGATTTGACCGGATATACGATGGAAGAATCGATAGGCCGTGCCTACGATGAAATATTGACGTTCCTGTATGAGGATACGAAGAAAGTCAATAACGACTTCATCATCAAAAGCATCGAGACAGGCACGCCGCAAGAAATGGCAAACCATACCATACTCGTTTCCCGCGACGGCAAGCATATACCGGTGGCGGACAGTGCGGCTCCCTTAAAGGATAAAGATGGCAATGTCATCGGCTGCGTCGTCGTGTTCCGCGACGTCACCAAAGAGTATGCCGTCGATAAGGCCAAGACCGAGTTCGTTTCACTTGCATCGCACCAATTGCGTACGCCGCTTTCTGCAATCAACTGGTATGCCGAAATGCTACTCAATGGTGACGCAGGCAAGCTGAAGGATGACCAGAAAGAATATA
>CAZVIJ010000026.1:0-18933 GCA_964626735.1 uncultured Candidatus Saccharibacteria bacterium | reverse complement strand
AATATATTCAGGAAATTTACGACGGTAACCAACGAATGGTAGAGCTCGTCAATTCGCTCTTGAATGTATCAAGGATCGACGTCGGAAGTTTTGCGATCACTCCGGTAGCGTGCGATATCGTTAAGATTTGCGAAAGCGTCGTTCATGAGCTTATGCCTTCTATCAAAGATAAGAATCTACAGGTTGAAACGCACTATCAACCGATATCGGAATTCGAGGCTGATCCTCAGCTTATGCGCATTATTTTCCAAAACCTTGCTTCGAACGCAGTGAAATATACTCCTTCCAATGGAAAAATAGTTGTTACGATCGGTCGAAATGAAGACGGCTCCGTTGCGGTTATCGTGAATGATACCGGCTACGGTATTCCCGAATCGCAGCAGGATAAAGTTTTCCAGAAACTGTTTCGGGCAGATAACGTGACTTCTCAAGCTATCGAAGGAACCGGACTTGGTCTATATGTCGTAAAGTCGATCGTCGAGCAATCGGGCGGATCGATTCGGTTTGAATCGGAAGAAAATAAGGGAACGACGTTTTATGTGACATTTCCGAAAAACGGGATGGATTCACAAGATGGGACAAAGGAATTGACGGCGTAACGCTACAATGAAAATAAGGTTGGCTCATCACCAACCTTATTTCTTTTCTAACCCTCAGAAGTATAGTGAAAGGCAGTTACACTTTTTTCATGCAGGGTTCATGTGAGCTTTCCAAGTTGCGCTAACGACTGTTGGATTTGCTGATGCGCATTATTAAGCGAGGGCATTGATTGCCGCAGTACCGCTATTTGAGCTTCGAGCCTTCTGCGCGCGCTGCTACAGCTATCTTGCTCGTCGCGAAGCTTGTTTTGAAGTTCATGTACTTGCTTGCGCAGCCTCTCCAATTCCTCATTGTATTTCCGGACGGTTTCTTGGATTTTGTGGCGCGTCGATGCGAACTGGTTATGTATTTGATTGAGCTGCTGCTGGGCACGTTGTAGCGAGCTTTGTATCCCATACGTTGAGCTGAATAAGACATCCCTTCTTCCGGGCGGTATTTCGCCCAGAGCAGTGTCCACTAGTACATTCGTATCCCTGATCTGCTGACCAATGGTGTTCGTTGCAGATTGTACTAGCGATTGAATTGGTTGAATAATTTCATCCGGCGACATGTTCTATATAACGTAGTACCGGTTTATTACTATATATTCGTGATTGCACCAAGGAATATCCCAAACAAAAAGAGGAGCCGTAGCTCCCCTTCGTTGCATATATATTGTGTCACGCTTTTTGAAACAGTCTCATGCCCCCGAGCAGTACTACTGCACCTAGAACAGAAACTGCAACGCTAGCGAGATTGAGATGCGTGAAGGCTGTAGTGATATCTGCACCTCCTGTCGTGAATAATGTGACGATGAAACCTCCGATGAGCGACCCCAACATGCCTATGATTATGTTGGCCAACGCTCCCTGGTTGCTGTCGTTGTTCATTATCAAGCTGGCGATCCAACCGGATAATGCTCCTACTATCATCCAAACGAATAGGTTCATTTTTTATATTGATTAATATATAAGTGTGAATATAGTCACGTTGGGTTACAGCTTGTTGTACCGATCTTGGAACGTAAGACGTATAGATTTGATATACAATCATGCGGCAAATCCATAGATTTGGACTTCAACATAAAATACACATGTTATAATGCTAAGCTTATGGTAAAGGACATAACAAGTGCTATTCGAGAGATGCACTCGGTTGTGAACGGAGCGTATCGGGATGACGTGCCAAGTTTCGATCAGACGAGCCATGGTATTGCTGCGGAATATTTGATAAATAGATTCCTTCTACCTCGAGTATCCGGCGATCAGCAATCGCGAGCGTATCCTTCGGAAGTCGAACTTAAGGAGCGAGGTTGCGTTGCAGAGGTGCTATTCCGTTCTTTGAGAATCGGTGAAACCCGTGTAGTTTTCGATAGGACAACCTATCAGCCAATTCTTTTGGGGTGTCGTCCCCAGAAATTTGTAGCGCAACGGTTTATGCAAACAAGCGGACATACCCATGACATGCTCGAGATGATGAAACGACATGGATGGTACGGCTCGTCCTTAATGCCCTCAGTCTTGCTTGACCCAGGTGTCAGTATTGCCGTACAGCACAAATCCGGTACCGGACCGCGAGATTTGTCTATTTCGGCACTCTATGTGGCATCTGCCGATAATGCACGCTTGGAGTATGTCGGTCATGTCCATACCGAAGGGTTTGATGATATTCATGCATTTACCGAAGATCCCCACTTCTATTTCGAACTACATGGACCAAGCGTGCGCATGTCGAACGGCGATGCTTTGAAAATGCCTATGTCTGTCTGTATGCATGATTTCCTGATCAATTTGATGGCTCCCCGTATTGTGGGATGGGACGAATGCGACTTTCTCGGATCGAACGTTGTCAAAAAGCCGGATACCGTCGCGCTTCCGTTTATTCTCGGGTAACATTTGGTTTTTGATCTGCTATTATCGGTTACATGGGACAGCAAGTTGCATGCGAATGCAAATTCAATGGTCACCGGTCAATGGGGACATCGTTGCTGGAAACCAGATCGATTATTTTTAGAGGCGATGACTACCGGCTCGAGATACCGTTTACGGATATCGTCGAAATACAAGCCATCTCTGGCGTTTTGAAAATTGACTGCAACCAAGGTGTCGTAGATCTTATGCTCGGCAAGCATGCCGATTCGTGGCTTGAGAAAATACTCCATCCTCCGACGTTGATGAAAAAGCTTGGGGTTGCCGAAGACAGTTCAGTCCTCGTTTTGGGTATCGAAGAACAAGTTATCTCGGAGATTCGCTCGGTAGCCCGGACCGTTTCGGAGAATATCCATAACGGACCGTACGATTGCATTTTTTTTGAGGCAAATGAAGTCGAAGATTTGCAACGGCTTTCTGAGCTAAAAAAAGTAATCGTGCCAAACGGGTCGGTGTGGGTAGTGTCAAAAAAAGGCAAGCATGCTACCCTTATAGATGTCGAAGTTATGAAAGCGGCAAAAGAGAGCGGCCTTGTGGATATCAAGGTTGTTTCTTTTTCCGATACTCATACTGCTTTGAAATTAGTTATTCCTAAAAAGGACAGAAGATAATGGAAATACATCATTACGCATCCGAACAAGAAGTAAACGCCAACGTTACTCAGTTCATCAACGAAGTTTTACGGTCTCACCAAAACTCGCCGCTGCTTTTTCTCATGTGCGGCGGTTCTGCTTTGAAATTGGTGCCGACCTTCGATACAGAAATGTTTTCTAAATACTCGACGATCTCGGTAACCGACGAACGGTATTCGAACGATCCTGCGGTAAATAATTTTGCCCAACTTATGGAGCTCGGCGATTTTGGGGCGAAAACGCGCATGAATTCCGTTTCGTATATCAATACTCATGTAAGAGAAAACGAGAGCCTTGAAGAGCTCGCTACGAGGTTCAACGGGGCGCTCCATGCGTGGAGGGAACAAAATCCGAATGGTAAAGTCGTTGCCGTCATGGGGATGGGGCCCGACGGCCATACGTGCGGCATGATGCCGTATCCCGAAGATGAAGAACTGTTCGGCGTTTTATTCGAGCAGCCAAATGTTTGGGGACGTGGATACAATGCAAAGGATAAAAACGAATTTTCCCTCCGCGTTACGGTTACCATGCCTTTTCTCATCAACGAAGTCGATACCTCGATCGTCTATGCAGTGGGGCAAAACAAATCGGAGGCTTTCAAACGGCTAACCGAAGAGGATGGTCGACTTGCCGAAACTCCCGTGCGCGTTTTGCGGGAGATGAAGGAAGTACATTTTTTTACCGACATCGGATGACAAGGTCACGTTTAGATCGAGCACGGCAGCGTGTGAAAGATCTTTACCAGCTGTATCTGGACGGTAAGATCAAACGTCTCCCCCAGCATGAGGTGAATCCTTCGCTTGATCACGGTAGCAGGATCAACTATCTGTATTTCATGCTTCCCGTAAGCATCAACTTTCAGCGAAGCAGTCCGGCTATGTGGAAGTCAGCATTCGAAACGTTCGCGGATGCGGAGACGAATTACCTTTTCTTCCCCGAGATCGTTATCAGAACACCGCTTGAGAAGGTAAAGGCAGATTTGGTAAAGCATAAATTGGCGCTCCAGATGAATAAGCATACCGGCATATGGATGAGCTTATGCGAGACGTTGCACCAATACTTTAAGGACGATCCGCGCGAGATATTCAAGGCATGCGATAACGATGTACGTAAGCTTATCCATCTTCTCCAAAAGACTATGAGAAAGGAATTTCCCTACTTGTCCGGACCGAAACTTTCTAATTATTGGCTTTACATCGTGTCGCGGTTTACCGATGTTGATCTGTCACATAAGGAGGATATATCGATCATCCCCGATACGCATGTCATCCAATGCACGGTTAAGCTCGGTCTTGCGAAGGAAGGGGTGAGTTCGTTGGATGTTGCGCAGATTTGGAGAAATCTTCTGGAGGGAACCGGTATCGCGCCGGTGGATATGCATCCGGTTTTGTGGAACTGGAGCCGCGATAATTTCATGCCGGAGGTCTAAACGATAACTTTTGTAGATTTTCTTGCGGTTCTGTTATGATGAAAATCATGGAAACGACATTTTATCCATGCCCATGCTGTGGATATCTTGTGTTCGACCAGCCGCCGGGCTCAAATCTAGTCTGTCCCATCTGCTATTGGGAAGACGATGTTACTCAACTTATGTACCCAGAAATACGGGGAGCAAATAAAGTATCGCTTATCGAAGCGCAAAAAAATTACGCTCGATTCGCCGCTTCGGATGAAAGTCTCAAGCAGTACGTGCGCCCTCCCCTACCCCATGATATTCGGGATTCCTCATGGAGGCTCATCGACGAAACGGTTGATGTTATCGAGCATCCGCAGGCAGGATCAGCAGAGCCTCTGTACTCTGCCGACCATGCAGATCTGTACTATTGGAACAAATAACCTCTTAACCTATAATTCGTTCATGACGGAATCCCATGTCGATCTAAAGCAATATTTCGTAGAGCGGCTTTTGCGGGAACTTCGCGATACGAGCAACCGGTATGGACTTGTAGCTCAGCCCGGCTCTGTTTGGCTACGGTATGCAGATCTTTCGCATCAGTATGTCGGAACTCCGGTTATCTACGACCGACCTGAAATTTCTGCAGGTCTCCCTCTTGCATTGCTTCAAATTCCCCAGTCAGATGATTTTGAACGGTCTGTCGGAAAAGTAATTGCGACCTCGCTTCTATGGGCATATCGGAAAGGCCCGTTGAGTTTGGGGAATGCCGTCGTGCGATTAACAGACGGTGATAATTATATGATTGAACATACAATCGCTGCCGAATCGAGTTTCTGTTTGGGCGGTCCATACCGTATGTTCGTTATGTGTGAAAATTCAATGCCAACTAAGCTCGACGATATTGTTATCATCGATTAGGACATAAACATCTTGTCGATCAGTACGAAGCCGAGAATGAGCGACTTCTGCTTTTTCGTTAGATTTTCGGAGTAGAATTTTATCGACGTGGTGTCGCTATCTTCTTCGAGATCTTCCGTATCGATATTCCTACCTTCGCCGCGAACCACTTCAGCAACGATATTCGTCTTCTCCGGATTCGAATAGAAAGTGTATTTCACTGCCGTCGCAATTCGTGGGCGGCTATGCCATAGAACCCGTTGGCCTTTGCGGTTATAGAGGAAGTCGTACGGCGTGTCGATCGTCTCGTCGATGACGTGGTACCCTATTTTCCTGTCATTCAGGTAGTAATCGAACTTGGTGTTGTTCAGCGATATCGCGAGTTCCATCCCGTCGAATCGTGCAACGATGAAACCGACGTACGGCCGGTAATTCTTCAACGTTCCCGCCGCAAGCAATGCGTTTTCGTCCAAGTTGTTGTTAAGGCCCAAACGCGTGGTGATGGTACCTTCCCCTTCTTTCGTATCGTGAAGGAATACTCCCTGTATTTCTTTGCATGTTGGGAGATTGAGCGGAGCCAACTCGGTATTGTCGTCGAGGAGTTTGTCGAGCTCTGAATAGGTGTTGTCGATAGAGACCGAGAGCCGGTTCGTTCGAACTTTGAAGAGGATATACACGAACGTTATGAGGGATGCCATGACAAGGCTGAAGATGATGAGGATCATGATGAATGTCGAGAGCGTTATACTGTATACGTCACTCATAACATCTATACGTTTTGTAAATATTTGAACATTACCCCAAAAACAGCTAGCATATACCTGTTTGAATCGATTACTTTCAATAATTGTACCATGAAAGCTTATCCGAGAGATATCGACATAAGCTCGAGGGAAAGTAAGAATCACGCGGACGAACCCGGATATCTTATGTGGCATGTCACTAACCTGTGGCAACGTAAACTCCGTGCACGGATGAAAACCGTCAATTTGACCCATGTTCAATTTGCGCTGCTGTCAGGAATTCACTGGCTCTCTATTGAGGATGTCCCGGTTACCCAAGTTCGTCTCGCCGAATACACCAGCATGGATACCATGATGACGTCTGATGTCCTCCATACGCTTGAAGCGAAAGGATATGTCGAACGGTTCAACAATCCTACCGACAAGCGCTCGAAAGTGTTGAAGCTCAGCCCGCAAGGATCAGAAATACTGGTGAAGGCAACGCAGATTGCGCTCGAAACCAACGACTCCTTTTTCAAATTACCTAAAGAAAGAACCGACGTCTTGCTTGAAATTCTGCGCCAGATTATCGAGAATAACGAGAAAAGCTCGTAACGTGTATTAATTGAATAAAACGCCGCCTGCCTGTATAATAAGCGAGTTTTCTTATTATATGGATGAACAAAAAAAATCTAATCGGGCATTATTGCCCATAATCCTAACGGTGTTTATAGACATGTTGGGATTCGGAATACTTATTCCTGTTATCCCCCAGCTTCTCGCAAACCCCTACTCCAAATTTTACATACTTCCGGGCGACTATACGATAAACCAAGGCTATATCCTTCTTGGGTTCCTTACGGCTATCTTCCCCTTCATGCAGTTCTTGGCAACGCCAATTCTTGGAGAATTATCCGATAAATTCGGCCGAAAGAAGATTCTTGCCTTGTCGCTTTTCGGAACGAGCGTTTCGTATATAATTTTCGCAATCGGAATTCTTACGAAGAACTTACCGCTCCTCTTCATCTCCCGCGGTTTCGATGGCATTACCGGCGGAAATATCTCAGTTGCTATGGCAGCAATCGCCGATGTAACCACTCCCGAGAACCGGTCGAAGAATTTCGGCTTGATTGGAGCTGCGTTTGGCTTAGGATTCATCCTGGGGCCTTATATGGGCGGTAAATTGTCAGATCCCACAATCGTCAGCTGGTTTGATGCTACTACTCCATTCTACTTCGCCGCTCTTCTCAGCTTCCTCAACATGATTTCGGTGATCACCATATTCCCCGAGACATTAAAGAATATTCAGCAGCATCTTCAAATCCATCTTCTCAAATCGATTCAGAACATCGGCAAAGCGTTCAGGATTAAAGGCTTGTTGGTACCGTTTATCTCGAGCTTCCTTCTTACCAGCGGATTTACGTTTTTCACGACGTTCGCAAGCGTATTCTTCATCAAGAGGTTCGGCTGGTCGCAAGGCAATATCGGAGATTATTTCTCGTATGTCGGTTTATGGATTGCCATTACCCAGGCGGTAATAACGCGACAGGTCGCTTCAAAATTCAACGAGAGCCAGGTGCTTAAGGTTACCATGCTCGGTACTGCTGTAGCACTCGCTGCATTCTTCCTTCCACGCGTCGGATGGCAAGTTTTGGTAATAACGCCTATTTTTTCGATATTTAATGGGCTTACCCAGGCAAACCTGCCCGGATTGGTCAGTCGATCGGCACCGCAAGAAGTACAGGGCGAAGTCCTCGGTATTACTTCAAGCGTACAGGCACTCGCACAAACGATACCTGCTGTTCTTTCCGGTTATATCGCAGCGTCGATTTCGCCGGAAGCGCCATTGCTTTTTGGTTCGTTGATCATCGCCTTGGCTGGAGCTATCTTCGTGATCTTCTATAAGGCTCCCGAAAATTCAACTGCGCAACCCGCAGAGATGGCTATGGCCCACTAAGACTTGTTCAAGTAAGTTTTCAATATTAGTATTAACCTCTCCCGTATTTAGGGAGAGGTTTTTATGGTAAAGTGGTTTACTAATGACTCCTCTTTTGGTTTTCTACAGTTTTGTTCTTGGTGCGTTATTCGGTAGTTTTTTGAATGTCATCGTTATACGCACGCATGATGACGAGTCTTGGTGGTCCGGAAGAAGTCATTGTCCGCACAGTAACCATACGCTCACCTGGTATGAACTTATTCCCATCGTCAGTTATGCGATTCAAGGCGGAAAATGCAGAAGCTGCCATACGCATATTTCATGGCAGTACCCAATCGTAGAGGTTGTAACAGGAAGCCTCTTCGTACTAGCATATTTGTCGTTTGGCCTCAGCCTCAGAATGGTATTGGCTGATGGAATCTTGTGGCTGCTTTGGGGGTCGTTTTTAAGCGATCTGAAATATATGGAGCTGTACGAAATACTGACAATTCCAGCTATTGTCCTTTCGGCGCTGTATCAATTTCTTTATGGAGGAGGTACGTTCCTGACGAATATCGCCGGTATTGCTTTCGGAGGTTTGTTTTTCTTTCTTCAATACTTTTTTACGAAAGGAAAAGGCCTTGGAGATGGAGATATACGATTAGGACTGCAAATGGGAGCGCTTCTTGGCTGGCCCCTTGTGCTTGTCTCGATAATGCTGGCATACGTTGGTGGCAGTATTATTTCACTAATCTTAATGGGCTTAAAAAGAATATCACGAAAGTCCATGGTACCCCTTGGTGTTTTTTTAATTCCGGCAACGGTTGTTGTGTTTTTTAACTCTTCATCAATTATGAGATACCTAGAATACTCAGGGTATCTATCAATTCTTGGCTAACATTTTTGTAGCTATTTTTTCTAAGTGTAATTTTCACCTGTTGAAAGGAGTTCGAAATTGGTATAGATTGGTCTAGAAAAAGGCTCCAGTTGAAACAAAAACGAGTTAAAGCGTCAGAAGACTCATTGGGGCAAGGATAAATACACTATTGATCAACTTTATAAGGTCAGATTGGCTTAAAGTGTTATCAGATAGCTCTATCTGAAATTCGGTTTTTTTGTCCCTAGAATTATGCTGTTTCTATCGATACAATTCAGTTATGAAACGTGAATTTATTTTTGGGATTTTAGGTATTTTTCTTACTTTGCTGGTGATCGTGAGTGTTCGGCTTGTAACTATTCACGATCCTGGTGTTCATTATCATGCAAACTTTGCGTTATTTATCGACGATAAACGGGTTGATTTTTCTAAACCGGAATATTCGGAGGAGATTCAATCTTGTACTGTCTCAGATAAACAAACTCCAAAACAACGAGTTCATTTGCACGAAAAAAATCCGGATGTTGTCCATATCCATGCCAGTGGTGTTGCTTGGGGACATTTATTTCAGAATCTGGGGTATGGAGTCGGCGACTCGTATATCGTCGACGATAAAGGCGTTATTTTCCAAGACTCGGCTGAAAAGAAGTTAGTGTTTGTTTTGAACGGTAAAGAGGTTACTTCGATTGCGAATAAGATGATCGATTCCGAAGATCGACTTTTGGTTAATTACGGCACTTCAACTCCAGAAGAATTGATAAAGGGCAAATTTAATGAAGTTTCCCAAACCGCCCATGAGTTTAATATTAAGAATGACCCAGCAACGTGCGCTGGTACTACCGGAAAATTTAATCGTCTATTAGAGGCAGTGAAACTCTATAGATAGCGATAAGTCGTAAGATGCCTTTAAAATGGCTAAATACGGACCGGAGATACAGCCTGTTGCAGGAGACCCCCTTGCAAAGCGGTTACAGATACACTTGTTCAGAGATTTTCTTCGCTTGACTGTTGAACCTTTGTCTTCTGTATGATTCTGATACGCTCAATTTCTTGTTCAAGAAGTCTGACGTACATTTCGTAACCGACAGCATTGATTTGACCGCTTTGTTCTGAGCCCAATAGGTTACCCGAACCTCTAATTTCAAGATCTCGAGATGCAATCTTGAAACCGGCGCCGAGTTCTTGATTTTCTAGAATCGCTTCCACTCGAGCAATTGCCTCGGGAGGTATCCAACTTTCTTCGATTTTATGCTCTTTCAATAGCCGGTGGAGTTTTTGAAGCTCGGGGGTAAGATGTTTATGGAGTTCGATAAATTCTCGGGTTTTGGGAAGGACGAGGAAGCAAAAGCCTTGAACCGATGAACGTCCGACTCGACCTCTCAACTGGTAGAGCTGCGACAACCCGAAATTATGGGCGTCGTCGATGATTATCGTGTTCACGGTTGGGATATCGAGTCCGTTTTCGATTATCGTGGTGGCAATGAGGACATCGAATTTACGTTCCTGGAATTCGAACATAATTTTCTCGAGTTTATCTCCAGACATCTGCCCATGACCATGAGCGATTTTAATGGATGGAGGTAATTGCTCCTTGATTTCCTGGACAAAGGTATGAATATCTTCAATTTTATTGTGTACGATAAAAACCTGGCCGTTGCGTTTGATTTCGTCTTTTATTTTTTGGGCAATTTCTTCTTTGAAGATTACTTCGTTATGGACGGGGAGTCTGCCTTCGGGCGGAGTTGCAATAATGCTGATGTCCTTAATCCCGGTGAGCGCCATCTGCAAGGTTCGGGGGATGGGGGTTGCGGACATAGAAAGTACATCGATATTTGCCCTGATTTTCCTGATTTTTTCTTTTTGCTTTACCCCGAACCGTTGTTCTTCGTCGATGATCAGTAATCCGACATTCGGCATTTGAACATCTTTGGAGAGAAGTCTATGCGTGCCGATTAGTACATCGAAGGATCCGTCGTTTGCTCTTTGGATTATTTCCTTATTATGTTTAGAACCATCGAAACGCGAAACGCGCGCAACTTTGATCCCATGCTTATCCAGGCGGGAGTAGAAGACCGTGTACAGTTGAGTGACAAGTACGGTTGTCGGAGCGAGAACGAGAACCTGTTTGCCGCTCTGAATTGCCTTGAAAGCAGCCCGTAACGCTATTTCCGTTTTCCCGAAACCTACGTCGCCGATAATAAGCCGGTCCATCGGTTTGCTCGATTCCATATCGTTCTTGACTTCGTTGAGCGTCTTGAGCTGATCGTCGGTGAGCTTGTACTTGAACTCCGATTCGAACTGGAATTGATCGGGTGTGTCCTCCTGGAATTCAATTCCTTTTTCCATATTCTTCTTGGCGTAAATTTCGAGGAGCTCGCCGGCAATATCTTCGACCGATTTTTTCAGCTTACGCTTGATCGAATCCCATTCGGCCGTTCCCAGTTTCGTAATATTGGGCAGGTGACCGTCGCTGGAAATGAATTTCGATATTCGCTCGAGTTGGTTGAGCGGGATCAGCAGTTTGTCTTCATCTCGGTATTCGACGATAACGTAGTCGTTAACCTCGCCGAGTACGATCTTCGTTTCGATGCCGCGATAGATACCGACGCCATGTGCCTCATGTACTACGTAATCGCCGATATTCACTTCATTATCGAATAGCTTCTTGAACTTTGACGCTTGTTTCGATTTCGCCTTCGTCAAGTTGAGGGTACTTAAGAGTTCCTTATCGGTAAGGAGGATCAACTTTTTTTCGGGAACAATAAATCCTTTTTCGAGATCGAAGGGTACGTCGAACGTATTTAGCTCCTTCATGCCCGGTGCTTGGATGCCGGGAGGCAGCAAATCCCAATGATGACCTGAGTAGTAGAGATCGAAACCTTCATATTTAGAAATGAAGTCGTTGAATAGTTTTTCGTTTCTATGGAATAGGGGAATGTACTTGAATGAAATTTCAGTCGCCGATTCTTTCTTGCTGATCGCTTCGAGACTGAGATTTTTGGTTGATTGGATGAAAATTTTTGGATTGAACGTATCGTAATTTCCCACAACTTCCGGGATAAATCCTACTTCTTCGGGATTGATATTCAACAGAACCGCGTTGTTCACATTTTGTTTGGGGCGCAATGATACGTTGTCGAGCACGGTTATTTTTTCGATGTCGTCATCGAAGAAATCGATACGGTATACGAGATCGCCCAGATTGGAGTAGATCGTAAGGACGTCTCCTTTCTGCGAGAACTGCATTTCGTCGTAAACTTGATCGACTCGTTCATAACCTGCATTCGATAAGTCCTCGATAAAGGTAGAAAGTTTAATCTTTGATCCTTTCGATACGGCAATAGGTTTGAAGAGAGGATGTATGAAATTGTCAGGCAATACGACGATATTGGACTTTGCAAGATCGCCGATATACTCTGCATAAAGCTTAACGATATCAAGATCGGCGAACGGGATTATTTGAAATACCTCCAAGTCGGTTCCAACCGCAACATCAGCAAACAAGTTCTTCAGAAAAGATTTTTTCACACACGGATAATACCAAAAAAGGAGGCTTAGGATGAGCAACCTGGTGAGATTGAAATCAACTATACTCTATATATGAAGGAATTAATTTCTGTGCTCGGCTCCTATCAGGAGTTTCTCGACCAGGTGACGAGCCTTATTGAGAGTAACGGAATTGTGTTGAATTCCCTGGATTACGACCAGATCACATTTCTTGTACGCGATAGGGAGCAACTAGATACGCTCATGCAGAAAATGCTCGATTTCGGCGTTATGCTTTTCCGCGATACGGATAGCCATAGCGAGTCGCTTTGGTTTAAATTGGATAAACCGATTACCTATCAAGGAAATATCATCTCGATTGTTGAGTTGTCGTGGAAACGCGAGGGGAGAGAAGAGGGATTACGCCATATCGGCTTCGTAATCGATACTGACTTGCGTACGTTCATGGATCGGTACGACGCAATTGATTTCGATATTACCGGGCTGGAATTTTTTTCTAATCCGTTCGTAGCGATTTCTTCAGGTACGCTTAAAGCACGGTTTTACGAAATAAAGGTAGAAGATCTTATTGCGTATGAAAAAGAAATTGATCGAAGCACTTCCATAAAGGTCGAGTAGGGTGGTATACTTGTTTCAAGAGAAGAGAGGCATCGGTGAAAGTCTCTCACCAATTGATTCACAACTGAACAGCGGTTCAAAGCGTCCGGAAACGGAAATGTGGGTGGTACCGCCAAACGATGATATGAGCGAAGATCTTGTTAGAAAGGTTTGCGCTTGTAGCAGCGAATGGTCCCTTGAGCGAAAGCTCGAGGGATTTTTTTATAAGCATATAATAGACGTATGAAACAAGTTAACGTAAGAAAATTAAAATGGCTCGTGGCGTTTATAATGCCTCTGCTGGCTGTGCTCTCGATACTTCTTTTCGTGTACGTACCGGTAAAAGTATTGAATACGGCGCTTCAGAAAGAGGCAGAAGAAAAAGGTACCGAAGTACATAAAATAATCGATTTAGAATTATTTGATTTTATTTAACATGAAAGAATTAGATACAATACGAGTCAATTTCGATTCAGACATCGCTTCCGGAATGGGAGCGGAGGAGCTGAAGAAAAAGTACTTGGGCAAAACGAGCGATCTGATGAAGATTGTCGGTAGCATCGCAACGCTCAGCGTCGAGGAGAAGAAAACAGTCGGCAAGGAGTCGAATATCCTTAAGTCGTACATCGTTCAAACAATTGATACAAAACTTGGATCAACAGAATTAAAAAATGCAAAGATCAGCTCTGTTGATGTTACCCTGCCCGGTAAGAGAAGAAAGATCGGTGCCCTGCATCCTGGAACGCTCGTCATGCGGGAGATGAATGAGATATTCAAGCAGATGGGATTTTCTGTCTATTCCGGTCCGGAGATCGAGACCGACGAATATGTATTCGAGCGGCTCAACCTTCCTAAAAATCACCCTGCCAGGTCTTTGCAGGATACCCTTATTATCGAGGACCCTGAAGTAATTTTGCGGTCCCATACGTCGTCGGTAGAGATTCGGGCGATGGAGAACGAAAAGCTTCCGATCCGAATAGTCGTCCCCGGTAGAGCATTCCGGTATGAAGACTTGAACCAGACAAACCACTTTGCGTTCTTCCAATACGAAGGATTGGCAGTCGGGGAGAATATTACCATGGCCGATCTCAAGGGAACGTTTGAATCGTTTGCTAAGTCTTTCTTCGGCCCCGAAACGAAAATACGGATTAGGGCGAAGTATTACCCCCAAGTCGAGCCCGGCTGCGGCTTGGATATCCTCTGCAAATTCTGCGATGGGGCAGGGTGTCCCGTTTGCAAGAGAAGGGGGTGGATTGAAGCTTCTGGCGGCGGCATGGTTCACCCGAACGCTTTGCGGTCGTGCGGTATCGATCCTGAGAAATACTCTGGATTCGCTTGGGGCATGGGCTTCGATCGAATCGTGATGCAAAAATACAATATACCCGACATCAGAAGGATGTACGACGGAACGCTCATTTGAAAACGAACTATCATGAAAGTACCTTTAAAATGGATTAAAGAATATATCGACGTCCCGGAGGATCTCAAGGTCTTCACCGACAAGATGTCGATGATCGGACATTTGCTCGATAAGCTAGAAGAAACGCCGACCGATACGGTTGTCGATTTTGAGCTGCGCGGCAATCGAGCCGATTGCTACTCGGTGCTCGGTTTGGCACGCGAAGCCCGCGCCGCATTCGGAGGCGACCTGCGTGTTCCCGAAATAAAAATTCCGCTCAACGCGAAGCCGTACAGCGGGTTTGAAGTCGTCGTCGAATCTCCCGTCGTACACCGTTTCTATTCTACGGTAATCAGAAACGTGAAAGCCAAGCCATCGCCCGAATGGATGCAGGAGAACTTGCGCAATTACGGAATCGAACCGATTAATATTCTGGTCGACGTAACCAATTACGTCATGATCGAAACCGGTATGCCGATGCATGCATTCGATCTGGAGAGGATGCACGGCAATAAACTTATCCTTCGCCAGGCGAAGGACGGGGAATCGTTCGTGTCGTTCGACGGTGGGCAAATTAAGCTTGGTACCGGCGATTGCATTTTCGCTGCGGAAGACGGAACGGTACTCGGTATTGCCGGCGTCGTCGGCGGAAAAGATTCCGGGATCCACGAGACGACGACCGACGTGCTGCTCGAATGCGCAGCGTACGATCGTGTCTCTATCCGCAAATCGATGTTTGCGCGAAACGCCATGACTGATGCGGCGCTCAGGCATTCGCATGATTTATCTGCATCGCTTTGTGATTACGCGCTTGCCCGGGCAGCGTCGCTACTGATGGAATATGGGGCAGAAGGGGATGCCGTTTGTGACGGAACTCACGACTACTACCCAGAGCCGGAGCAGGCAAAGACTATTCGGTACAAGACAACTGAGGTTCGGCGATTGGGTGGAGTGGAGGTAGATCAGCAGAACCAGATCGACATCCTAAAGCGACTTGAGTTTGGGGTTACTGTGGCCTCAGAAGGCGAACTTGAGGTGACTCCGCCATTGTTCCGCACGGATATCTTCGCTTCCGAAGATATCGTCGAGGAAGTGCTTCGTATTTTCGGATACGAAAATATTCCTTCGACGATTTTGGCTGACGTTATACCCGATCCGATTGTACAACCCGAACTTGTCGTCGAAGAGAAATCGCGCGATATCCTCACTTCGCTCGGCATGGATGAAGTCATTACCGTTCCGATGTCTACAAAGGAGAAGCTCGAGAAAACGAATGACCCGTATCTGGAACGATCGATTGAACTAATCAACCCATCATCGAGCGAGCATACGACCCTACGAACCAATATGTTTACCGGGCTGCTCGAAGCAACGAGAAAAGTCTTGGATCGGGGAGATGAGTCGGTGTCGTTTTTCGAGATCGGCAAGATTTACCTCAAAAAGAAAGAGGCGGTGCATCAGCCTCCGCATACTCCGGAATTTCCCTATATGGAACTCAGGAAGGTCGCGGGTATTCTTGCATCAAAGCGTAACGAGTATGACTTCTACGACCTTAAGGGGATCGTCGAAGAGTATCTCAAGCAGCTTCGCATCGAGGGCGTTACGTATGTGCGATCCGATCATGCGCAGTTCGAGCTTTCGGCTAATATCATGCAGGCAGACCGAAGGCTTGGTATATTAGGAGTTTTTAAGCGCGAGGTGAGCGAACGAGAATTTGACATCAAGGCGGATGTATTGGGAGTCGTATTGAACGTCGATGAGCTGGTTGAGGCAAAGAAATCGCCGGTAAGCTACATGCCGTATTCGCCATACCCGGCGGTTAAACAGGATATGTCGGTATTGGTAGACGATGCGGTCTTGGCGGGGGACTTGCTCCGCCATATTCTCGAAAGCGATTCGCTGGTGAGAAATGCGGAAATAACGGATACCTTCATAAAGGACGGAAAGAAATCACTGTTGTTCAGCATCACGTACCAATCCAAGGAGAGAACACTGTCGACCGATGAGGTAAATCAAATACACCAAAAAATAGGCGACGAATTGGCTTCAAAGTATGGTGTGGTTATTCGAGGGCGTGACGAAACGGCTCAGCAATCGTCAAAAGTGGCAAGCGTTCCGCTCGGCGAGAAGGCTGGCGAACAGGCTGTGTATCCCGCTGAGGCCCTTTCGAAAATTGTAGTCGGCAAGATACTCAAGATCAGCCAGCACCCCAACGCTGATAAGCTTGTTGTCTGCAACGTCGACGTCGGAGACGCTAAACCGGAAGGTACCCTCTACCCGGATTACTTGCAGATAATTACCGGGGCGAAGAATATCTCCGAAGGGGATTATGTACCGATTGCGTTGCCGGGAGCATTAATTCCGGGCTTGAAAAATGAGGATGGTTCGCCCGTAATTATCAAAAAAGGCAATTTACGAGGGGAGAAGTCCGAAGGCATGATGTGTTCGATGCGCGAAATGGGCGTAGGGACTGACCATTCGGGGATTTGGATACTCGATGGGGAGCGGTTTTCGTCGAAGATCGGACAGGTTTTCGATAAAGATGAAGCTCTTTAATCAGGACGGGGAGGGAGGCTGCTAGGTCTCCCTTTCATTTGTGTAGAAGAAGGTTTGTGTGTATAATCCTTTAGTTAAAAGCTCTTATTTAAGAGATTATTTGAATTATGGCTGCAACACCAAAGAAAAGACATAGCAAGTCCCGAAGGAACAACAGACGATCACACCTTCTCCGAATCGCTCGAGAACTCGTAGCAACATCGAAATGCTCAAACTGCGGATCGCTCAAGACTCCTCACCGAGTTTGCTGGAATTGTGGGTATTACAAAGGAAAGCTTGTTAAGAAAGCACTTTAACGGATAGGTTATCCTGTTATTGCAACGTACCTGAAATTTATGAAAAGCATTAAAGATCCAAGACACATAGCACGTATACTGAGTGTCATGGATTTGTATGAGCATTTCTTCAGCCACGACGGTGAAGAAACTGAGCTCGCTATCCCATTCGAGATGGAGGATCTCGAACTGGGAAATTACTCCAAGAAAATTAGGGAAGCCGATACTGTAGGCGTCAAAGAGCATTTCGAGCAAATCGATGAGCTTATCGATAGGTATTCAGATCCGGTCAAGTCGGTCGACCTCGATACGCTACAGCTCCAAATCATTCGCGTAGCCATTTACGAGGGATTCATCGCTAAGTCGGTACCACCGAAAGTTGCTGTCGACGAAGCGATTGAGCTTACCCGCGACTTCGGCATAGAGATGGCTTCAAAGAAAGTTGCCGGTATCTTAGGCAAGATTTTCGAATACGAAGCTCCAAAACCCGAAACATCTTCACCAAGTATCGAAGAGAAGAACAATTCAAGCCAATCGGAGTAGGGGCTGGTAAATTCCTCGACAATAGTTAAAATCATCCAGAACTTTTTCAATGGACGGGGACAAGTTAAAAATCCGCTTTAGGGTAGATCGCGATTTATGCATCGCTGTTAGCGCCTGTATCGTTGCCGAGCCAGACGTATACTTACTTGATGACGAAGCAAAGGCTGTTATCAAGCCTTTGGATCTGGAAGACATGAAAGAACTTATGCGCGAGGATTCCGAAGGTTGGGTAACGGTTGAAGTTACCGAGAAAGGATTCGACCGCATAATGGACTCCGCGAGGACATGCCCGGTGCTCGCGATTATCGTCGATCGAGAAGAGAATGGCGAATGGGTCCGCGCTTATCCAGAAGAGTAAGAAATATCCTGTAGTAAAAATAGCCCTCGGTGTCGCTATAAATCCCATTAGGTAGATGAATGCTACTTGAAAAATGCCCTTGTATAGCCCTTTTATTTGACCGCTATAAAATAACTATACTAGAATGGCGTTGGTATTACATATATACAAACCATGAATATCAACTCCACGTTATCTGATAATAACGGGAAAACCAAAAAAATATTCGCGCTCTCGCTCGTCCTATTACTCGCTGCTGGAGCCGGATTAACAACATATACCCTCAACCGCAAGACACTCGACAGCAGGTCTTCCGCAGCAACTGCGCCTGCACTCGATCTTGCCGGATGCAATAATTACCCCGAGCCACGTATTCCGCTTGAATCGCAAGCATGGTGGTGGCATAGACTTCCTAGCCAAACAGGCACCGATCATGGTCATATCCATCTTCAGACCTGCTTTCCCTGGGAACAGAAAGTTCATGGAGTAGTAACCCTTGATACCACGGTGAAACTTCACGACAACCCAGGAACGCTCAACAAAATCGTCGTCCAGGTTTGGGAAGACGGTATGCCTACCTTGTTCGAGAACCAAGATCACTCGATCTACGGAATCACGTTCAAGCCCGGATACAAGTGTGATACGACAGACTGCACTTATACGTTCAAGCTGCCGCTCGACACTACCAAGATCCCGACTGACGGAAGGAAAGAGATCAGGATTCGCGCTATGGTAGATGAACCCGATGGGAATAGATTCCTCCAATCTACTAG
>CAZVIJ010000025.1:22929-25491 GCA_964626735.1 uncultured Candidatus Saccharibacteria bacterium | reverse complement strand
GTGCTAACAAGTTTGCCGCATTCAGATATGACCAGACCAACTTTTGATGTATCCCCAAGGCCACCGCTCCGTCAAATTTGCGCGGGCGAAGGAATTGATTTCGTTTTTCGAAGTCCTCAACGAAGATATCCACTATTTCGATATATCCGTAATCCGACAAAACTTGGTCACCTAGTATTCGGGCATTCTTGAGCGCCCCGACATTAAGCAGTATATCCTGTCCTTCAGATGCGAGACCCCCGTAGAATTCTAGTATCGGGCGATACGTTTCCTCGAGCTGCGTTTCATCGTAAACATCGCTTTGTTCGATTAAGGCCAAATTTTTCACTATCGTCTTCCATATCGAGGGCTCTGCCATAATCACGCTTTCGAGATCGCCGTTTTTCAATGCCTCGACAACCTGCTCAAAGCGTATCGAAGATCCTTCGAGCATAGACTCGATATCAGAGTTTAAGACGGTCTTGACGTAGATTTCATGTACGGCACCGTCTTTTTTCGTGTACAGCTTGCTGGGGAGCTGATCCCACATATTGCTGTGCCTTATAAATAGCGCTTTTCCAAGTACGTCAGCAGGTACATCGAACTGGTCTTTTTGATGGTATATACGTACTTTATCATCGAATTCGCCCAACCTATCGGAAAGGTGCTTGCATAATTCTTCCGATGTGTCCGAAAGCACATAACGTATTTTGTCAAAGTAATTTTTTTGCGGCGCAATAGATTGCAGTTTTTTCAAAAAAAATTCCGCATACGTTCCCGTTCCGGGTCCCTGCTCGAAGACGATGATAGACTCGGGTAGGCTATTCGCCTGAGCTAACGCGTCACAGTGTGAGATAAATTTCGTTGCCGATCGTTCCACAAATTCCTCTCGGTGCGATTCGGAGACTCCTGCAGGCAGGGATTCTTCGAAGTGCTCGCCATACTGCTGATTCCAAAGATCCGAGTGCTTCCAGTAGCAATCGTTGAATTTCCAAAATAGCGCCTGATCGTAAGGCACGTAGTCAGCATCTAACTCAATATAGTCTTTCATGTCGGTGGGGAAAAATGTTTCTCCCTGGATAACCTCGGTAATATTCATAATATATAGTGTAGGGAAATTATAATTGAACGGGAAAAATACGAACAGTGACCCCCGTCACAACAGTGCGCGACCGTTAAACGACAAATTGGTACAATAGGATCGTGAAGTACGTAAATATCTGCCTGCTCATTCTCCTTAATTTTATTACAGCCATTACGGCGGGTACGCTCATATACCGGGAAAATCAATATAAAGCACCTTCCAGGTCCCAGATCAAATCGTTCGCAGACACGCTGGTTTACTCCGAGAAATATATTAAAGAGAGGAGATTGACGGATGATGAGATACGGGCAGGTTCGGTCAACGTAGAATCGTTGAAACTGAACGGATGGTTACCGAATTGGGCATTGCGTGAAGGACTCAAGTCGATTGAAGAAAACAAGCAGCGCCTTGAGATGGTGAGTCCGGTTTATTACGCGTTGGATAAAAATGGGCAAATCACCGTAGACTATCAGGGGCTAGAAGATCTGCGGAAAACGATAGAAGGATCGTCTATCAAAATCGTACCGACAATCGCTAGCTTCGAAGCGTCGAACATCTCACAAGTCTTGAAAGACGAAGTATCGTTGCGTCAGCACTACGACAAGTTGGTAAAAGAGGTGGAGGACCAAGGATTTGACGGTCTCGATCTGGATTACGAGGGGATATTTCTCAAAGACCAAGAGAATTTCTACAAGCTGCTCGAGATGCTGAGCACGTACTTCCATGGGAAGAACAAAATCCTTACTATCGCGGTACTTTCGAAGTGGGGAGATGATATCGGCTACAGTTTCCAGCCGGAAACGAGAAAAGTACAGGATTATGCGAGAATAGCCCAATATGTCGATCAAATAAGAATAATGACGTATGACTACACGTCTCCGGGAGGCCTAGCACCCGGTCCGGTCGCTCCCATCGAATGGATGGATAGCGTCCTCAACTACGCCGTTCAGAAGGCTCCAAAGGAGAAAATCATGGTCGGGGTAAACTTATACGGATATATATGGGCTGCGGGAGAAAGCTCGCGCGCAGTCGATTACCGCCAAATCGCCGATATAAAGGAGCAAATCGGAAACGCAGACTTCTTCTACAGCGATTCGCATCAAGAAGCAGCCGTTCGGTATGTCCAAAACGGCAAGACACATTTCGGCTACTTTGCCGACCCGCGGTCGATACTTGCGAGAATCAATTTAGCGGCGAAATATGGGGTGCGAGGCGTTTCATTCTGGAGGTTGGGAGATGACCCGCTTTAGGCTATTTTTCCTTCCAGTTCCAAATACCTTTCCACTCTTCGAGAACAACCTCGACGACATTTTCTTCTTCCCATTTCTCGATACGCTCAAGCATCATCAAGGAAGGCTTGTCATGCTTCAGCATCCTGAATAGGCTCTTGGCTCGCTCGAAGTTACCGGACTGGTAATACTTGAATGCCTCTTCGTAAATCTCCTTGACGATCATATTGTCTGGATTCTCAGCCATTGGTTCGTAGATTCGTACCGAGT
>CAZVIJ010000025.1:6710-22919 GCA_964626735.1 uncultured Candidatus Saccharibacteria bacterium | reverse complement strand
AGTTGTACCTGCCCTTAACGGTTACCTCATCGAGCAACCGAACGATAATCTTAATCTCGGAAAGATCGACGTTCTTCAATACCTCATCGGTAATGATCGTCGAAACGCTATATTTCTTCGTAAGCTGTTCGAGCCTCGCCGCGATGTTGACGTTATCGCCAATAACCGAGTAATCAAATCGCTTATTGCTACCGATGTTGCCAACAATCATCTCTCCAGAGTTCATGCCGATGCCGATTTGCAGATCAGGATACTCGGGATGAATCGAATTGAATTCCTCAAGCGCTGCGCTCAAGGCTATCGACGTTTGCAGAGCATTTTCACGATGTTTCGGGTCGTCTATCGGTGCGTTCCAAAACGCCATAATCTCATCTCCCAAAAACTTATCGATCGTGCCGTTATGCTTGATGATAATCTCGCTCATGAAATCGAGATAATCGTTTATGAGCCGGATAAGGACTTCTGGCCCGATTTGCTCGGAGATTGAGGTAAACCCGCGGATATCGGAGAAGAGAACCGTCATTTCTTTTTTCTCTCCACCTAGATTAAGCAGCTCATGCGATTCGACCAGCTTCCGTAGTAGGTTCGGATTGATATATTGCGCGAATGCCTTATGTAGGAATCGGTTTTCGCTCAATTCAAGGAAATACTTGTAGCCAAGCAGGTAAATGTAATTGAAGAGCAGAATCAGGTTGCCCTGGATGAAATACCAGTTGATACCGACATCGTACAGTATGATGCCTACCAAATTGATGAACGTCAGCGAGCATAGGAAAATGATGAAATCATTCGGTCTACGCCGCGGCTTTCGGTAAACGAACAGCAAGATAGTCGTCAAGACGATAAGGATAGCGTAGAACAGCTTACCGGGTATGAAATGCTGGAATTTGAATTCGAGGTATGAGTTTATAACGTTGGCTTGAACCTCGACACCGCTCTCTTGCTTTCCGAACGCATCGATGACGAAATTATCGGCAAGGTCCCGTTTGAGGTCGACCGCTGTCGATCCAACCAATACGATTTTGTTCTTGAACAAATCTGGGTTGACTCGATTGTTGTAAACGTCGGAGAAGCTGATAACTTCAAAGGGAGATTTTGAGTAGCTGAAAATCAAGTCGTTACGAGGACTTGTCTTCGCGACATTGGACCGTATCTTTACTTCACCGTTGCAGGAATTAATATCGGACGTCCTCAAGTATTTCTCGATTATTCGTAACGAGAAGCTCGGCTTGCACACCGAATCGATCTTGGTCGCGACTCGGGTCTGGCGAATCTTGCCATCGCTATCTGCCTCAAGGTTAACAAAGCCGTTGGAAATATTTGGACCTTTGAACTTGCTCTCGAGCACTTGGTTGTCTACCAGCTTACTGCCGAAAATAATCGGGAACTTCGTCTCCTTCAACTCTTCGGCAAACTTTTCGTCGCCAGCCCGATCTTCGAAGAAAAGGATATCAAACCCGACGGTATTCGGCTCGCTTTTCTTCAGGTTACTCAGGAATTGGGCATAAATGCTTCTGTCCCACGGCCAAGCTCCTATTTCCTGCAGGCTTTTATCGTCGATTCCAACGATCAGTATGTCTTTGCGCGGATCGACTTCACCCTGCAACTGGTCCAGGAAAAGATTATTGATCTGGAAAAAGTAGGGGATTGAGAGAACCCATAACACCAATACAAGAAGTATCAAATTGAGTACGTAGAACCGTACGCTATCGTAGAACTTCTTATTCTGGTAAAACTTCATAATTAAATTCCTGCAGGAGCTTCAGTTTATTCTGATGATTATACCACTAAAATCAAGGAGTTTGTCCTATACCATCAGTAGGAGTGGGCTCTATCGGGGGCTCGGTTAGGGTGGGAGTAGGGGTAACGGTATCGCCCGCGAGATTAGAGTCCGGCGTCGGTGTAGGCTCGGGAGTCGAAGTGGGTTCAACTGTCGGCGTTTCCAGTGTCGGGCTGGGGGTACTCTTGATCGGCTGGGGATTGAAGTCGATGCGAACCTGGTTATCGATGCTGAAGGGATTCTGGTCGGCATTTGAAGGCTTGGGAGGTTTCGTTCCCGCTGCGGGCGATCCGAAACGTTGAGCTGTTGAAGTGCCCTCGTAGTATTGCTTGAAATCGTTCATAAACAGAGAGGAGAAGTTGGAGATACCCTTTATTTCCTCGTCGGTCAACGAACCGTCTTTGCAAGCGTTGATAAGCCAGTGGGTGTACGCAGTCTTAAAGTAGTAATTCTGCTCATCCTTCGACTTGAGCGTATCGAGCGTAGAAAGATACGACCGAAACTCTGCCGAGTTGACGAAAGTACAAATCGAGCCCTTATTCGAACTGTTATCGAGGTTAGTGAAATATGCCTTGAAGGTAAGCGCATCGGAAGCATTGAGACTAGCCTTAAACAATTCGGTAAAAGAGCTATCGGGGGTATAGGTATCGCGCAAGAACATAAGCTGCTCATCGTCCTTAAGCGACTTGATGAATTCTGCGGGGTTTTGGCTTTGCCTCTTGAAGCGCTCGTCCAGAATCAAGTTTCGTTTGTACCAGTTTGAAGACCTGGTTCCTTCGGGTATATCAGTGACCGTTACCTTTGAATCCTTGGTGTATTTAGAAATCAGCGTGTATTTGCCGGTAACGAGATCGGCGGTATCTTTAGCGACCTTATTGTTTTGCTCCCAAGCAAGCTGGCTTACGGAAACCTTGCTGTCGATGACATAACCTTCAGCGACTTGGTTGTCACCGTAACCGTGTACCTCGATGCTGAAAATCGTTCCCCGGACGGAGGCCAGCATATCCGATGTCTCGACATCGTAATGCCTGAGGTTTCCGAGTTTTTGCACCCGATGCCAGGTATTACCCAGGAATTGGAGAATTCTCGTGTTATTCCCTTCGAAATTGACTTGCAGCTCTGTGTTAGGTCCGATGGAAATAACCGAGTTGTCAGGCAAGATAGCGTGGGCCGTGCCATTTTCGGTTCTGATATAGGTTCTATTCTCTAGACTTATTTCGTCGCTGGATAACTTTTCGTATGAGCCGCCAGATTTCTTGTAGAAGACATCCCCATACTCCTTGTACAGGGTGAAGTCGTAGAAGCTTTTGCTTTCCTTAAACAACGACCAGTTGAAAATGCGTGCGGCCCCGACACCGAAGAGCGTGAGAATAATGAGTAGAGTAACGAATATTTTTCTCATAGTAACCTATCCTTGATATCTATAATACTATATAGCCCCTTCACGAACAAGGAGATATAAGATACGAAATACCCGGATCATATCTTATATTTTTACTGTATACAAGCTCACGACACCAGCAGCCGTTCCTCCTATAGGCCTATTCGTATTGGTAGCCAATAATGGTAGTATGTCGATGAATCTGTCCATGGAACAAAAGGAAACCAGCCAAATCAGCTTGAGCGAAATTCAAGGGAAGAGAAAGAAGTTTTTCGATAAAAAGAATATTCTTATCGGCTCCGCGGTTTTGCTGCTCTTGGTGAGCATTGTCGGTGGCTCGCTGTACGTCAAATCCAGCTCGAGTATGTCGACTCGCGGTGCAGAACGTTCTGCATCTGAAAACACACCGCTCGCGTCGAATACCATACCGACACCGACGCCTACCGCAATTCCAGTCATATACCGCAATCCTCTCAATGGAGTGGTTATGGAAGAGAGCGCTCTTAAATCGCTTGAACATAGGCCGTTAGCGATAATGATAGATAACAGCGAACCGGCACGCATTGTCCAGGAAAACGTAAACAGGGCAGATATAGTATACGAAGCTATCGTTGAAGGGGGATGGACGAGGTTCATGGGAATCTACTATTCCGACCAGTCGAATTTCAGGGTTATGCCGGTACGAAGCGTACGGATGGTTTTTCTCGACAATATTACCGAGTACAACGACATAATGTTTTATCATGTCGGAGGCGCCTATACGCCTGCCGAGCCGAAGACGAATGCAATACAAAGAATACTCGACGAGAAGCTCAAAAGCATTTTCTTCTACAAAGGCAACATGAATACAACGTTCAACGAGCTTTATGACGAAGCATGCTTTAAAAAAGGCGTAGTAGGATATTCATGCAAGTACCATTTCACCAAGACGCTGTACGATAAGGCCAAGGCAGTAGGCTACGAAGACCAGAAGTGGGAACCCGACTACAAGTTTGATTGGATGTGGAAGTATCAAGATACTCCTATCGAAACCGGGAAAGACGCGACATCCATCAAGTACAAATTCACGCCTAACAGGGGATTCGATGCCGATTGGACCTATGACGCTTCGTCTAACAAGTACACGCGAAAAATCGACAAGAAAGCCCTCATCGACCATGCTACGAAAGAAAACGTTTGGACGAACACCATTATCGTCCAAAAAATCAAGTACAAGCTCAATGTTGACGATAAGTTACGCTCAATCGCGTATACAGATGGGACCGGTGATGCAACGATCTTCATGAACGGCAAGGCTTACGAGGTAACATGGAAAAAAGACGACTCTACCGGCAAAAGGACACGGTACTACGACAAGGAGACGGGAAAAGAATTTACGTTCAATCCGGGCAAAATTTGGGTGAGCGTGACGAGGGATGTGGAAGAAGTATCATACCAATAAGTTATGACATATAGTATAGTCCGGTGATATAATGCTCCGATGAAGTTCTTTTATGCTACGATCCTATTCCTCCTCACGTCGTACATCCTCTTCTGGGGATATATTAGTGTCGTACCTGCCCCAAAACTTCAACTTTCAGAAACGTTCCTCGCGAATCCCTCCGTTAAGGAAGACGGACAAGCGGAGGAATTGGCAAGAAGCCTTAGAGTCATAAAAGGGGACAGCAAAAACGAACTCTATGTATTTGACCCTAGGCTGGCGGACAAACGTTCAGATGCAATTTTCCTCTATTCCCTCATGGGATTCGGTTCAGCTTTCGTGGCAATCCTGCTTTTCCATCGTAAAAGCTACATAATTTTTCCGTTTTTGGCGGCAATTGTCTTTGCGACTGTCGGCTGCTGCATGGTATGGCAATTGACGAATGCATTACCCTTAGGGTTATATCTTGACCTGCAGGATATTCTCACGACATACAGCGGTTATAATCTTCTGAAGTTCCTGGGAAGCTTCCTTTTCATTGAGCTCTTCTTCTTAGTCTTCGGCCTTTGGTACAAGCTTCCTGATTAATCGTAATATTTCTTCACGACATCGGCGTGCATCGCGACCGGTACGCTGTTGGTCTTAGTTTGGCTGCTCGGCTGAGGCGCAGTAGTCTTTTTCGTACCGAAGAACACTTGGAATTCGAATTTCTTAGTATTCCTGTCCGGCTGCACGACCTGAACGAACATCGTTTTATCTGTGCTGTTGAATACGCTCATCGAACTTCCTGGGATGAACTGGCCGACGTACTCATTTGATCTCCGTATGGTAACGGGCTTGCCGTCGCTGCCGATAGCTTGGAATGACTGTACCCAATCCGGTTGAGAGGGAAGATGGTCTTCGGCACGGGGAGCGATCGCGTTGAAGATATCGGGACCGGGAATATCGGTGTGTTCTGCGTACTTGATGTCTCCCGTCCAGTAGTCGCGACCGTTTGCACCATCCTGGTGATTCCGTTGGTTCGGATTCTTAAGGTAGTTCGCTTTTCTCGCAGCTTTCGCGACTGCTGTCGCAAGCTCGCACCACCCGCACCCCGGAAGGCTACATCCCTTGCTAAGCAGGTAACCGTTGGCACGAGCATATTCCGCTCTGTTATCCAAGAACTGATCAGCATATTTTTGCTGAGCAAAGTAGCTGTCGCCTCCGAGCACCATGGTGTTGAAGTCGTACGTTTGGCCCGGCTCAATCACCTGGAGTTTTCTCATACCTTGCGACAGCCACACTTTATTGCCGTCCTTGTCCGTAGTCCACAAAACTTGGCCGTCGATTGCCATGAGGGCATGTGCTGCCTCTGCGTTCGTACTCCAATTAGTGAAGTCCAAAACTACTTTGCCGACATGCTGCTGGTCAATATCGTAATTCTTCAGAACCTCGGCATTTGAAGCGGTCGGATCGATGCTATCGTTGGATCCCGGAGTAGTTGGCGATGGGTAACACGATGTATCGGTCTTCATTTGGAGGGCAGGGGGAAGGGCTGCATTAAGGGCATCTATCACGTTGCGCATATTGTTCCTTGTGCTTCCCGTTGTCTCGCCCTTTGGCCATGGCGCTAGACCTTGAAGCGCTTGATCCATCGTAAGACCAAGTTCTGCAAGCTTTTTCGAGCTATACCCGTCGCCGCTACAGTACTGGTCGTGATCGGATCGCATCACCTGACCAAGATTGCAAGCATTGTCGATATTGATACGTTTGTCGTTAGGGGTGTACTTCTGGAATATCGCCGAGAACCGGGTTGCGGGTTTGCAGATACCCATGGATTCTTTCTCCGATTTACCGTTGTTGGGAGTGTATAGCGCGCCTTTGTACGGGCCGTACGTCATATTGCCTCCAGCCTGATCGTATCGATCGGACCAATTCTTGATCGTGCAGATGGCGCAATTGAGCTGTGTTGTAAAGTCGTGCGCGTAACTCGATAACCCGCATCCGAAGTGCCCAGCGAGATCCGCAAGCGACATCGATGTCTCCTGGTGCCAAATGCCGGCAAGCAAAGCGCACGGTATGCCGTATTCCGCGGCAGCGGTGCACATCTGAGTCACGGACGGGCGGTAGTCACCGTATCCTGGACGTTCTCGCGTTGCAAACTCGGTGATTACGTTAATCTCGGTTTGCAGATCGACCTTGCCTTTCATGAAGTTTTCGTTGCCGACAAGCTTGAAATCATCGTGTACGCACCATGATTCTTCGCAGTAGTCACCGCTATTCGCGTTCGTCATGCCGCCATTCGAGCTTTGCTGCGATGGCGGAAGCTTGACGGGATTCAAGATTACCTTTTCGATACCGGTCTGCTTGAAATACAAATCGATTCCGGTAACGTTATCATCGAAATTCCTCAAGCAATCTGCCTTGCTAGGCTGCATTACATAAGGGTTTTCGACCACGTTGCCGTTATGGTCCACGAGTTCGGTCTTTTCGGATTCTGATTTGCCTGCTTTAAGTCCTCCATTAGCCCTATTGAAAAATCGAATGGGCACGACTTTCGAGATGGTAGCTTTACCGCTTTCTCCCTCAGTTACTGGCACGTATGCATTCGAATATTCGTTGCCATCGCCCATCTTGGAATAAACGCCGTTGTACGACCAGAGCATGTCGGGTGATGCGAGAATAGTTTTCGATAGCTTTTTATACGTATAGTACGAATATACTTTACCTCCACGGATTGTGAAATCGAATACTTCTGGCTTGCCGAGCTCCGAGAGCGGGGCATAGCCGCATGCGCCTGAACCGAAGTAGTCGCTGCAATCGTGCTTGAAGTTTTGGGGATTAAATTCGTATTGGAGAGAAACCATGCAGCTAGGATCCTTGCAGCTCCTGTTGACAGCCTCTGAGAATGTCGCCATTTCGCAATTGCTCGAGCAATTGGGGTCGGTAGGAGTATTCTTGATGAGATTTCCCTTAAGGTCGGTATCGTTGTAATCGGTCGGAGCAACAACTTTGAGGTAGAATGCCGAAGACTTGAAGAACATATTGAAGCTTTTCTCGAGTGCGTTGTACTTTACGATCGACAAGTAGTCCCTGTCCTGCGCGAATGCGAATGAAGTCTTCTGATAACCGAAAATCATAATTTGCTGAACGGCACTACCGTTTGCCATAGAGCCCAAATTGTAGATTGCACCCAAGCCCCCGACGGCGGTTACGACAAAGAGATTTTCGCTGTATCCGGGATCGCTGGGGTTGCTGTAGTTGTCGTACGCGATACGAACATTCGGCCAGCCTTGCTTGGTATCGAGGAGGGCACAGAAGTTCCTGATTTCGCAAAGATTACCGGATAGAGTAAGCGGCTTTTCAGCAACAAGTTCAGCCCGCTGCCGATCCATCAGTGTCTTGAAATTCTGGTCTTGGGGATTAACCGTTGAGCCTTCGCCGTATACCGTCAAGTACGCGCGATGGAGGTAGGTGGCGGCATCAAGCTGCATAAACCGTATGCTTGTCAAACCACCGCCCCGAACATACTCGCTTAATGCGATTCCGGTTTTGCCGTTCCTTAGCTGGACGACATCGTATTGTGCATACTCGCTCAGCTCTTTCTTATCGGTGATGATGGTAGAGTCCGAGTTGATATTGTCCTTGTCGTTGACAACGATATAGCGATACTTGAGGTGCTTTGGCCGTTCGTCGTCGGTATCTTTGTCCTCAACTTCGTCGTAATAAACTGTGGTTAATACATCAACCCCATCGACGGTAGTCATCGTCGTCTTTCCCGGTAAAATCCATTCGCCGTCGGCAACGAGCTTGCACCATCCTTTTTGTGTCCCTACAGGTACATCCAAGAAAAGACGGCAGAAGACCATGGACTTTTTTGCGTCCTTCTCTTTAGGCTGAGTTACGAACAAAACGTATTCCGGGGTTTTAGTATTGGGGTTCACCACTACCTTCAGATCCCAATCGCGGTATTTGAAAAACGGCAAGTTTTTTACGATCGGATCGTTGATAATGTAATTGAGGTTGTACGGTTGATAGTCCCAGTTAAGAAGCACATCTTCGGAATCGAGCTTGCCGCGAGCATTATCTTCGGTAATATACAAAAGCTTTTCTTGAGGAGTTTGAATATTCGCCTCAACTTTCGACGCTCCGAAGAGAGCCACTTCTTTCTTGTCGCACGTCAAGGTATCGCGATCGAGATTGATCTTACCCATGTTATCGGTACCCGTATTGTTCTGCTGTTGGGAGAGTACCCAAGAGAAATTGCTGAGCAAGCTGCCTACCACGCAGTATTGGTTGTTAATCTTGGCGGAATCGTTTACGCCCTTATCGGAATTGAATGAAGTTTCGCCGCGACCTCCAACATCGTAGATATAGGATTTGCCCTTCTTGACCTCATACGCAATATTAAGCTTAGCGCAAAAATATGGCGAAAGGTAATTGAGAAACGGCCCCTTTACATTTGGCGTCATGTTATTGAGGTTGCCGTTCAAGAAGAATGCGCCGAAGCCGATCGGAATAGTGCTCTGAACCATGGAGAAGTGCAGCTTGTCTTCGGATACGGAAAACTCTTGGCAACCGGATCCGGGATTCTTGCCCAAGTATTCTGCGCACGCCGTCGTCTTCTCCGGCTGGTACATGGATACGCCCGTAAGACACTGCTTTTCCTGCTTAGACCTCGCTTCGAAGTTGCTCCACCAACGATGTTGATCGGATTCGCCGCATGGATAAATTTGCGTACCTGGTATCGGAGAGCAGCTATAGTATGAAGGCGCTGTCTTGCCGCCAGGCCCGGTTCCGAACGGGTTGGGGACTGCGTTAGGATCCAGCCCGCTCAGGATATTCAACCCTTCGGTATCAAGCCCTTTGCAGAAGCTGTACGATGCGCTGAACTTCGTCGTCTCGTCCAATTCACGAAGGGGGGCATGCGCCGATATTTTCCTTTGATATTGAGGCTGCTTATCGCTTTCGTCGAACCAATTCGAGATCAGCCTCTCGATAGGCGTTTGCGTCGTGTAGGCGCCGTCCGGTTTCGTCCACGCGTCGGTAATATTTCCCGAACCGATTACTTTCGAATTGTAAATATTGAGCTTCGTCGGGTATTCGATCATGATCGTATTGGAAACGTCGCTCAAGAAATAGTCGGTATCCCTGATTACCGCTTGGGAAGTTACTCCAACTTCCGCATCGAATATAGCTTTCGTGTTAACGGGCGCTAGCTGCTGAATCTCGTCATCTGCCCAAAAACTGATGGTTCCGATCGCAGTTCGTCCTTGATCGGGGATGCCGGAGACCGGCAAACCGCCGTTCGTATTGAATAGCGTATTAATGATGTTTTTGAAGATATCGATAATGTTCGCCCCCTGTTTTTGCTCAATAGCCCCGGCATTATTCTTCAAGACTCGGTTCTTGAGCGCATGCGCGTATACGTTAGCCGTCTTTACGAAATACAGACATTGATCATCATTGCGCTTCGCGGGATCGTTTGCATCCGCTTCGTTGCACGTCGCGCTTGTAGGAGCTGTTGGCGAATTGATGGCTCCGTAAACGATTTCGCCGACCATCTCGACGTATGCCTGCTGCTTTCCATTCGCGTCTTGCGCTATCTGAAATTCGAGAGGAATGGGAATCGGCTGTAATTGGGGAGGTTTACCGTAAAACTTCGACTTCTGCTCATCGGTAGCGTCATCGCTGTTTCCGTCGCTGACGAAATCGACTTTAAAGGGAGCTCCTTTGATGGTTACGTCGGCACGCTTGTTTATTACGGTAAGGCTATTCGGGCCGGATGGCGTAGGTGAGGGGGTTACGGCTGCCTGCGATACGAAGTATTTGTCGAAAAGGTTGAGCTCGGAGTGGGCTGTATTCTGCCGCGCCAATGCAAGGAAGCCGATAAAGCCAAGGATGAACAGAATGAGGAAATTGTTGATTCGATAGAAGATTCTGTTCATGCTAACAGCAAATTATAGACGTAATCCGTTAATGCAACAAGAAGCGGCTACAAATCGAGCGTTGCCTGCTTCGCATGCATTTGGATGAATCGCTTACGCGGTGCTACTTCGACCCCCATAAGCATCTGGAATGTTCGATCTGCGTCCTCGGCATCTTCGATGTTGACCTGTCGCAAGATCCGGTTCTTGTGATCCATCGTAGTTTCGAGGAGTTGCTCCGGATTCATTTCACCGAGACCTTTGAAACGCTGGAGATTCGTCACTTTCTTATTCTTTTTGGCAAGCTCTGCGATCGTTTTCTCTTTTTCGGCATCGTCCTTAACCCAGTAATACTCGGCCTTGCCCACCGTAATTCTATAGAGTGGAGGTTGCGCGATGTAAATGTAGCCTTTCAAGATAAGCTCCTTGAATTGCCTAAAGAAGAACGTGAGCAACAGGGTAGAGATATGTGAACCATCGACATCGGCATCGGCCAATATGATGATTTTATGGTATCGGAGCTTGCTTATATTGAGCGTTTCGCCGATACCGCACCCTAACGCCTGAACAAGCTGCTTTAAGATATCGTTTGCGAGCACCTTATCGATTCGATACTTTTCGGTATTGATCGGTTTACCGCGAAGGGGGAGAACTGCTTGGGTATAGCGGTCTCGTCCTTGCTTTGCCGATCCTCCTGCGGAGTCGCCCTCAACGAGGAATAGTTCCGATTGCTCCGGATCTCTCGAAGTACAATCCGCTAGCTTGCCGGGAAGGCCTGCGCTATCGAGCAGTCCTTTCCTGACGACGCTCTCACGGGCAGCCTTTGCAGCCTTTCGGGCTTTGAGCGAGAGGATACACTTGTCGATTATTGCCCGAGCGGTCTTGGGATTTTCCTCAAACCAGGCCATGAGCCCTTCGTTGAATACTGCCCTTACATGACCTGCAACTTCCGTGTTATTGAGCTTAATCTTCGTTTGACCTTCAAACTGAGGGTCTTCAATTTTTACCGAGATAACTGCAGTCAGTCCTTCCAGCACATCGTCTCCACTAAGATTCTCGTCTTTCTCCTTCAGAAGCTGATATTGTCGTGCGTAGTCGTTGATCGTTTTCGTAAGCGAGGTTTTGAATCCAGTGAGATGGGTACCGCCTTCAGGGTTTACGACCAAGTTCGCGAACGCCGTAATGTTATTGTCGATTGTATCAGTGTAGGCGAGGCCGACTTCAACTTCCGTCGTCTCGAACTGCTTCTTCACGTGGAATACTTCATCGCCAATAATCCTCTCTCCCAAAACGAGACTCTTAATATACGACTTGATACCTCCTTCGAAAAAAAGCTGGTAATCGTGGGGATCTTCTTGCCGTTCATCGCGGAGGACGAATTTTAGAGATCCAACGAGGTAAGCTTTCTGCCTCATTCGGGATACAATTTTCTTGTAATCCCAATTAGTGCTTTCGAAAATTTCGTCATCGGGCTTGAAGGTGACCCTCGTTCCTCGCTTGTCGGTATTTCCGACTACCTTGAACTGCTCGGTAACGACTCCTCGCTGCAAACCTATCTTGTGTGCTTTTCCGTTTTTCCAAACTTCGACGGTCATCCATTCCGAAAGTGCATTCGTTACGGTCAATCCGACGCCGTGTAAGCCTCCGGAGACCTTGTATCCGCCGTCGCCGAACTTTCCACCCGCATGAAGCATGGTCAAGACTGTTTCGAGTGCGGTCTTGTTTGTCTTAGGATGGATGTCGATCGGGATGCCTCGACCGTTGTCTTCGATGCTAATTGCACCATCAGCGAGAACGGTAAGTTTTATCGTGTCGCAATACCCCGCAAGCGCCTCATCAATAGCATTGTCGGTGATTTCTTTGACGAGCTGCCATAGACCATCGAGACCGGTGCCACCGATGTACATGCCTGGTCTCTTTCGGACGGCTTCCAACCCCTCAAGGACGGTAATTTTGGAAGCATCATAATTACTAGTATCTTGTTTAACAGCCATAGGTGAATCCAGCTATTTTACATTATTTGGACAGGAAATACAGTCTATACGCCTCATGCCAAGGCGATTTCGAATAGTTGCTACTCAGACGGAGTGGGGGTAACCGAAAGATTCTCGATCTTTTCGCCGATTGCTTTATTCCACAGGAACCGTTCTTCACGCATTTCCTGAAAGAGTGCGTTGTCGTCTTTCGTTAGCGGCTTGCTTTGCTCGACTTTTGCAGAATTGGTATCGAGCTTGAGCGCATACGCTTCGAATCGAACAAGTCCGTTAACATCCGGATTCTCGACATTGTCCTTGCTTTCCGAGTATTCTACCGATACCAAATTAATGAGCGGTTTGATCCCTTGTATACCTTGGACGAAACTCAGAAATGATTTTCTATCACCTTTCAATGACACTTCGATAGAAATAAGAACCGCATCGGTATTTTTATTGAGCGACTTTGGTTGGAAACCGATTTCGCCTGACGTAATGCTTTGAAATAACGGCTTATCATCTTGATTTTTCTTAGCCAATTTATCGATGGTAGTTTTGGAATCGTTTTTGGTAACTCCAATTTGGCTTTCGAGATTGAAATCTTTCGCTTTCGTTTGGATGACATTAATGACATCTCCAACCTTGGGGTTCTCGGGAATAAATTCAGTTAAAGCGAGATCGTAGCCTTTAATAACATTCTCATCGTTATACGCCGCTTTGAGATTTTGGACGCTCCTATCGACGACTTCGGTATTCTTGTCGAGAATTTGGTTTTTAGAACCCGAATTGAGAACGACTTGAACGCACGGGAGTATAAAATAGACCAATCCGCCGAATACGCAAGCAAGCACCAAGATAGGAAAGCCGTAAAAGAAGAGTTTATTCTGGCGCATCTTGCTCCTCACCACGTTTTTCTTTTTCTTCTCTCCTTTTCCTTTTTTCTCTTCCTTGAGAGGCGGAGTAGAAGGTTGGTTCGTTGATTCCTGAGCTGGAACAGCGGCTTGGACTGCCTCGTTAAATTTTTGATCCTGTTGTTCCATTACGGAGTTGGCGTCGTTTGTGTTATATATGGCTTGTCGATTGATAAGCTGACTTGCGTGACGAATACGTCCGACTTATCGATTTTGTCGATCATGGTATGGGGTGAAGAAACGGTTGGGATAGGCGTTGGCTTAGAAGAGGAACCCGTTGGGGTAACCGAAGGCCCTGACCCGCTATCATCAGGAAGCGTAAAAGAAATGCTCTTAATAACCGCATGCTGGTACACGTCATCTTTCTCGAGTGCTGCAAGGAATTTCGTAATCTCGTTATATCCCTTGGTCGGAATTATGAGGTCGATATCGATATTGTCGACATTCGGCTGAACGACGAACCGGTAAATTTTCAATCCCGGATACAGTGAAGTCGTTTTAATGTAAAACTTATTCACGTCGAAATTCTGTTTTTGGAAATCTTGGTATATGGTGAACTTATCGTCAAGTGCGCCGATTTTCGAGCGTATAAGATTCTTGGCAGAGGTATTGAGGTTCGCATTGATATTTTGCGCGAGAGCATCTGCCTTTTTATCGATATTAGAACTGACCGTAACGTTAACAACCCACGCAAAGGCCGACAAACAGATCACGATAGAGAGTACCAATATATTGAGCATTACATACCAGTCTTTTTCTTGCTTAACCGTTTGCTTCAACCTCACATTATTGCCGATAAGATTGAACGGCCTGCTTTTAATCTCTTGAGTCTGCATTTTAAAAATCTGTCTTTTTCGCCAAACCTATCGCGACGGTATATGCAGAGGCATTTTTCTTGAGGAACCCGGCATCTTTTTCGGGTACTTGAACAGCCTTCCACGCATTCGCAAGTTCGACAGTAATTTGAAGCTTATCGGAAACGTACTTGACCAAACCAGGCATATTCGCAGCCTCTCCCGTAATGAAAAGCTTGCTCGGAGCAATTTCGCTGAACTCTCTTCTGAAATATTCGAGTGATCGGCGCACATCCACCAAAATCAAATCGACAACCGGATTGATAACATTTGCCAGCTTTCCTCCAAAGTGAGTCATATCCATACCATAGGTCTTCTTGTACTCTTCGGCTTTAACGAGATCCATGGAGAACGTTTGGGATACTGCTTTCGTGATGCTGTCTGAACCGTACGAAATGGAATCGGAGTAGATTAGCTTATCTTTGAAAGCAACGCTTACATCAGTACTGTTCGAACCAAAGTCGACAATAAGATAGCTAGAAGTTATGTCTTTTGCCATTGGTGCGATTGCGCGTACCGTTGCGATCGCCTCGGTTTCCGCCGCGATAGGTTCGAGCCCGGCTGCTTCAAGAACTTTTATATACCGGTCCAAGTACGTATTCTTAACAGCGATAGCCAATACATCAGCGACGCGCGTATCATTCTGCATCTTTTCACCGATGATGATAGTGCCAAGCGTAACTTCCTGTATCGGAGTGGTGAGGTACTTTTTTACTTCCCAATAAATAGCGTTCTGGAGAGATTCGTCATCGATAAAGGGGAGAGTCATGAGCCTCCGATATACATGACTTTCCGGCACGGCAAAAACGACATTCTTTATGCCGGTTAAGTTTGAAGATTTAATAATGTCGTGTATTTGAGAAGCAAGCCGCTTTTGGTTTTCTTCGCTTTCGGAGAGGAGGATACCCATAGGAGTCGAACCGTAGGCGTATCCGATCAGTTTTGGATTATCGAGCGAACCGCCAAGGCGGATCGCCTTGATGGAGTGGTTTCCAATATCTAATCCGAAAAATTTGGGCAGCGACATAATATTTCTACATCAGGTTACTGTTTTCATGGATGTACGTCAATAAACTTTACAGACCGATATACTCTCGTTTGACGTCTGATGCTGGTTGATAGAGTAGCCCTGTGAACTTAACCATATATTGGGAGTCGAAATCGATATACAGGAAAGGGAAAGGGAAGTCCTTGAAGTATAAATTTCTTTTCTGCCCATTTTGCGAGTTAGCGATAATGCCGTTCGATAAGATGAATCCTTTGACCACATCTGTCTTATGCGACTTGCTCGTCCTCACGAATCCGTCGGTGAGGAACGCCCCCGCGAAGTAGTTGGTATAGCAACCAGCAACGTTTACGGATGCATCGCACCCAGCACCAGCAACGAGATTTATCGTACGCGCTTGCGGAGTCGTACCTGTTTGGGTTGTTGTAACGCTGCCTGCAACCGGGAAATAGCGAGCCGGGTCGCCTTGAGCATAGTTCAAATACATTCTGGCTTTATTACGCGAGGCGAGTATAGGAGTCCGGTTGTACGCAAGTCGATTCGTCGTTGCATTCCATGAAGTTGGACCTCCATCGACATTCCCCAGGCTACCGACATTCATGGAACAGGATTGCGTCTTGCACCATATAATTACGTTCTGGGGAGTCGTAAGGGTTAAGGAGTCGGATACATTAACCGTCGTGTAATTCGTGATAATGACCAAAACATTTTGCTCGGTAACCGGTAATCCGCCATTCAGCGTCGCTAAGGAATTAGTACCGCTCGTTGCAAGCGAAAGATTGAGCGGAGTAGTTGCGGCAAGCGATGGATCGATCGTCGCATTGAGTGTTTTAAAGTTGGGACTGCCGCTTATAGACCCGTCAAGCGATTGTAGAACGGTATCGAGCTTCAAGCCGGTAGAACTTGCTTTCGGGCATACATCGCCAACCGATGGATTGGCAACAGGGGCGAGACGGGTGGAGCATGGGGCTTGATTTA
>CAZVIJ010000025.1:0-6700 GCA_964626735.1 uncultured Candidatus Saccharibacteria bacterium | reverse complement strand
TCCGGGCGAATTCAAACCACTACTCGAATCCATGCGCTTGATTTACATCGGCGGTAGGATACTCGAACGTAAAGTCGGATATCGGCTTGATGGGATTCGGGTATGCTTGCGCGTTTTTCTTGTCTGCTGATGTATTTTGCCAGTATTTATTGAACGATGTGCCGTAGCCTACCGTATTGCCGGTAAATGTGAGCCCTGAAGCACCCGGTTCGTTCGTTCTAACATCGCCGCCTTGAGTACCGAATGAGGGATTTGCGCATCCTTCGATAGGATCGTAGCTTGCGAATTGAGCTACATTAGCGAGTGGTACGCCGCCAGCGGCATTTACGTTGTTGATTCCGGAAGGATTTTCCTGAAGCATGATATACACCGTGAAGCCGCCGTTTAGATAGAATTGCTTCGATGCTTGATTGTATGGAAGATTGAGACGTACATTCCATGTCGTGTAGTATATGCCGCCGGCAAAAGCCGAAGCAATTCCGCCATTAACGACAGAGTAACCAGCGGAGTTTGTCGCAAACGGGGTATTAGAATTGCTATCGAACACGAGCGCAGACGCACTTCCTGCCGTCCCTTGCGGAATAGTAGCAGCAGGAGCCGCAGATTTTGGAATTACGTACGCGCGGTAATAATTTACATATCCCGAATTGCTTCGCGCATTTACTACGATATTCGTGGAGTAGGGCGCGTTTTGGGTACAAGACATCGTCCCGTTGTATACGTTTGATGAAGGATAAACTGTTACGTTAGCCATGCAGGTTGACTCCTTCGTTCCCGTCGGAGGAACGATATGGATCGTATACGTCGTAGGATTCGTGACGGCTGGAAAGTTTCCGTACTGGAGCGTCGTAACAGAAACCCCGGAACTATTGAACGCGCCGGTTGTAATCGCGGGAACCCCGGTATTGGCAGCTCCAAGGTAGATGTAGAGCCTTCCCGTCTGACCGTTATATTGACTCCCTTGTAATGTTACGGTTACGTTTACGGACTGTTTGTTGTAGAGATTTCCGGTGCTGACCGTCATCGCCAAGCAGATCGGCTCACCACCTTCGAAACCGATAAAGATCATATGATCAGCAGACACATCATCGGCGACAGCGACGACGTTTGTCGTAGCGCTCTGGAACGAGCCTGCCATGATAGACACGTTTATCGTTCCACGATTTATCTTGAAATTGTACGATTGTGTTGCCGATAGTTGATCGCAGACGCCACCACCGCATGCCATAAAGCCGGTGGTCGGATTTTGTGCACGATCGTACAAAAGGTAATTCGATGAACCGAACGGCTTAATCGGTATCGAAAGCGGTGAGGGGAGCGGTAGGTTCGATTGCGAATTATTCGGGAAACATATTGCGCGAGTGACGCCCAGATCCGAGTAGGTAGAGGTGGAAGTCCAGTTGCCCGGATTCATCACGATATTTCCATCATTTTGAACCGGCATCCATCGTCTGCCGGATCCGATGCTTAACATTCGGTAATTGAGTGAATTACCGCCAGAGGAACCATCTCCATCGATATCATGTTGCCAGACCTTGAAGAAATTGGGGTTAGCTGCGAAATTCGTATAAAACACGGTTCCAGGCTTTACAGGGTCTACCCAATTACCGCCCGACTGAACGAGCCCAGGAAACGCAGTCGCCCTGATTGCGGAGAAATCATACCCTGCAGCGCTGCAATCGGTGTTTTTTGAAACCCTCAAAAGCAGCGGAACCTGCATATACAGCTGTCCGCCGGTTACAGTCAGCTGGCCAATACAATTTTCTTGCGCAGTCTCATTGAGCGTATCGCCGAATACCGTCGTGTAATGGACGTGATTCGTATTCCAGTAAGCGGGGTTAGTTGCATTGACTTGATTGATTGGGTAAACGCAATCGCCGCCGGTATTGTTGGAATTGATCTTCCACATTCGGTAGTAAACATCGTCGTTCACATTCGATTGTCCGGCTTGAATTCTCCTGAGCTTGTAATCGGTCCATTGATTTTGCGGCGCTGAATTTTCGTCACCCAGCCAGTCGACCCGATCTGCGGAACTGAATCGCAATATATAGCCGCGATCACCCGCCCTGCGATACTTATAGCTTGAAGTAACGCCGATGAAAAGCTTGTTGCCCCCATCAGATGGATCACGGAGGTAAACCGGCTTGAATTGGTCGAAGGTTAGAACGGCGTCATCGGATAGGGTTCTTGAATCATCCTTAATATATAGCCTTCCATAATGAAACGTGCGAGCTCCGAAGACATCGCTTATTCCCATTACCGACGCATATAAACCACTGCCGCCGTAATCCTTATCATACGACTCGGGAGATTCCCAACTATCGTATTGGGCGCCATCGCATTGCCTCACGCCAGTAGGGTTACCGATCGAAACTGAAGGCCCCATGGTTCCCCTTGAAAAACCCCAACCGACAATATCGTATCGTCCGCTTGAGCCTACCGGGAAGAATGCCGTCTTGTAAATCGGATTCATAATATGGACCGTCGACCATGTTCTCGTATTGGGGTTGTACACGACGACAAAATTGAGGGCGATAGAGACATTGTCGGCATGTTGATCGCTCAGGCCGGAGGTATCGCAGTTATTACCTCGTTTATAAGAGTAGTACGAACAAACATTATCGTAATAGATTCTTGACTCAACGAGAGCAACAACGTAACCGCCTGCCGAGAACATGTCTTGAACCCGACCTCGAGCGAAGCGGTAGTAAATAGGTATATTTGAAGTTGGACTGACGGTTTGTACATTGCCGTTCGTCACGACGTTCTTTCTCAACGGAAACTGTCTCGAGCAATCGATGCTGTTGCCGGTCATGTTCGTAACAAAGAAATATCCTCTCGTGCCAAGGTTGTTAGATTCGAGATCGGTATTGTATTGGGCTCCCGACCATGATGGAGCATTGACGAGCAGATTTTTCCAGTAGTTTGCGTCTCCTTTATAGAAGGTTTGAATACCTGCTGCTTGATTAGCTCCCTTTTGGGGTGACCCGGTGGTTGACGACGAGCCGAATTGGACCGTAGCTGCTGCTGCCTTTCCTGCTGCTGTCAAAAATTGATAGGGGAAGCGCTCGTAAACGCCATCGGACTGTGATGAATGTTCTTTCTTGTACAATGAAACGTACCCCGATCCAGGATCGACATCAGTGTCGAGCGATTCTTGCAATCCAAGCGTCGTAGAAACTGCTTCTGCTTCATTGCTGATCTTTTTGTCGTTGCGTAGAACAACGAATGATCCAAGCACTGAGGCAACGATAAGAAGGAATACTAAAATAACTTTTCCTATTCGCGGAGCGTATTTTTTTATCCTTCTGGCGATTACCATTTATTCACTGAATCCATTTAAAAACCCCTTAACTTTCTTGACAAGCTGCTCGTTCGAAAGCGTAAGCTTTATCAAATAGCCCTCTGCACCATAATCATAGGCATCCTTAACATTATTCGTTATCGCGAGATTCGTAAGCATAACGATTATCGGCTTCTTATACTTATCCGGCGAGCTCTTGATTAGTTTCAAGCATTCCAGACCATCAGGCCCGTTGTTCATCATGATATCGAGGAGGACAAGGTCGTATGCCTTTTCTTCAGCTTTCTGTAGACATTCATTTCCGTTGCTTGCGGTATCGACGACAAAACCAGCTTCCCGAAGGACTTCGGAATAAAGTTCTATAATACCAACTTCATCATCGACTAGGAGGATATTTTTAGCATTCGTTTGATCGTTCATTTTGAATTGGATTTAACCAAATTATCACTATCCGGTTGCGATGTAAATCAGTGATCGTTCAATCTTCGCCGAAATAGACGAAGTCAAATCCGGACGGAACGTAATTGTAGTCTCCTCGCGGTTTTTCAAACTTAACGATATTGTCGCTCCCAAGTCCGTTGTTGGCCTTCCCCTTGTCTCCAAGGCCCACCACGATGAACTCGAATCGACCCGTACTGCCGTCGGTATGCGGAGCTCCCGTGTTCGGATCGATATTCTTGTTTTCGACCGACATCATGACATCCGGAGAACCATCAAGTAAGCGCACCCGAATCAGCTTCACATTAGAGAATTGAGTATTTCCCGAAAATCCTTGCGTCGAGGAATAGAAATTTATATTCCCATCATCGCCATTATTATTCCAGTCTCCATTCACATAGCTGGAGCTATTCGCGTTCGCTGCTTGGCAATTAGAAACCCCCTTCGTTATTTGGTAATCGCCGCTAGCGTCAGTGTAGACGCGGGTAACGACAAACTTAATATTTTGGGGATTGACAGGGTCAAGAGCTATGTTCGAAGGATTTTTGCACGTGATCTTTACTCCCATCGAATTAGTTCCATTGGTACCATACTGGCTACCAGTCAGCACAAGAGAAATAGGGGAGTTGACGTCAGTGTGGACATAAATATCCTTTGGAACACGCGCAAAAACTTCAACGCCTAGATTATCGACCGGTGGACAATTGAACTTGACATACTCTGTTTGATTGAAGTTTGGTGCGCAGGTATCATTGCCGACAACTTTAATGATTTCGTTCAATGCATTTTCGCTTGCCGCCACTGCAGTATCGAATTGTTCCGATTTCCTGACACTTGTTTGATTTTGTAGTAACCGGTTTGCAACTCCCATCAAGATGAGTAGTGTCAGGGTGCTAATAACCAGCACAACAAGCAGTGCCTGACCTGACTTCTTTTTGAACATTTTTGAATTCATTTCAGCTTATATTTCTAGTACTTACGCCAAAGACGTAATTATATAAATTCCGATTGCAGTCGAATACGTAAGTTTTCCTTCCGTCGTCAGGATCGCAAACTTGGAGATGAAAGTAGAATAGGGTATTGAGATTGGCAGTATTCCCGTCAGTACTCATTGAGATATCAAAGTTCTTGATCGTAAACGATCCTGAATATCCACCAGAGCTAGGCGAGTTAATAACGATAGGGGTTGAGCCTGACACCAACGTACATGTGATCGGCGTTGTTGCTGACAACACGACTTCCTCCCATTGTAACGCGTTCTGAGATGTAGTCAGGACGAACGATTTGTTCGGAGAATACTCGGTAGAGGTTCGATACACTTTTTCCATATTAGTACATATCCCGATTGCTTTAGCTCCACGCATATCATTTTTTACGACATTTGCAGTGCTATCAAGTTCAGTCAGCAGATCTGTCCTCCTTTCAGAGTCGATCGAGAACTTAGCAATATCTAATACAATATTTGACATCAAAACTGACATAATCGCAAAGATTGCAATCGAAACGAGCATTTCTGCAAGCGTGAAACCAGCTGACAGCTTCCTGACGCTTTTATTTTTTTTCACGAGCGTTCTCATTTGCAAACTAAATCATATAACATATGGATATCTTGAGGTGGAGTAAAGTAGTCAGTATTAAAAATATTGTAGTTCACAACCGTCGTTATCGAGATATCGTTTTGTGACTTAACGACATTTTTATAGAACGTTATATTTACCTGTTGGCTGTTTTTGCTGAACGCTCCATATCCTTGAAGGTTGCTTGCTGCAAACATGTTGTAGAATGTATAGTTATTGCCTTCTACTGCTTTAACCTGAGGATTATCGCTAGCCACTATCAATTGAGGTTGTACCGAAATAGTGCTAATCGTTCCCGGAGAGAATGAGGGAATTGAAAGTTTGAATGAGCGGTAAAAGGAATTAGAAGTGCTGCAGAAATTATTCCATTCGGTATCATTGGGAAATATTGAAGTAAAGCCCGCAGCTTTGTCTTTTTTCATGGTAAGTTCAAGTAGCCAAACCTCTTCGTTCATTATCGTATGAAGTTGGGATGCAGAAACCTCGACAAATGACTTTTGCGACCTTTGGGCGAGTGCAGAGCTGAATTTGACAGCCCCTGTGAGAGTAATAACGCTAATACCGATTGCAACGACAACTTCTACAAGCCCCATGCCTGAACGCTTTACATTGAATTTTCCGCTAAATATCCTTCTCACTTTTATTGTTCAGATTATCTATTAACAGCTAGTTCCGCAAGTATATATTGTTCCCGTGTCATTTTTTATCATTAAAGCACGATAGTTCGTAGAAAAATTACTCACGCTCTTTATTTGTACCTGGCATGTATTGGTAATCGTTCCTATAACCGGTTCGCCGTATCCTGCGCTAAAAAATATATTAACGGATGCGCCATCATAGCAGCTATGTATTGCAGGATTGGGTGGATTGGGAGCAGTGAGAACTAATCCTCCTTTGGTTATTGGCGCAACATAGTCTGCTCCTCCAGAAGAGCACAAGATATCGCTTTGTGTAGGTCCTAACATAGCTCTCAGTGGGGAACCCGAGGAGGTGACGGATCCAGGAGCGGGAGCAGCGGAATAGTAAACCGTGTTACCTTGACAGTGTAAGTTTTTCTTCTGCTTTATGGAAAATATTTCATTACGTAGATTGACGAGATCGTAATCCGAGGGAGGGTTAAAATAAAGAGCGCGTTTCGTGATGACGATCCCATTATTCGCAGCGTTATTCTGCATCGTTACGAGCCATCCAAGGCTAACCTGCCTATTCGAAAATGTATTCGGTTTCGTACCATCAGCTCGTGGCGAAAAGAAACTATTGCGCGCGCTGGATTGGGTAAGCTGGATTTCGGACTTTAAATCCCTAATGCCGTTATCGAGAGATACCATATTTTGCAAGTACAGAGCTCCGGCACCAAGGAAATATGTCACGAAAAGCACGA
>CAZVIJ010000024.1:0-25720 GCA_964626735.1 uncultured Candidatus Saccharibacteria bacterium | reverse complement strand
CCATCGACGATTACAAGTGATGCGTACTTCTCCTGAGTATCGGCATAAATTTTTGTGTGTACTGCGGGGACAATATTATAAACTGCAAAAACTACACCGAGCGTGAAGATGAAGAGCATCGTTAAGCCCTTGTAAGAAAGGTTTCTCAACCGAAGTAATCTCCAGCTTTTGGTTTTGTTGAGTTTGATTAACATTGATATATGTATTTTATACCTTATTGCCTTTTAAGTCTTGTAATATCACATTACGATTCTTATGGCTCGACAATGATATAAATTCGTTATACGACAGCTATTATAGCAAGAATATATCATATGTAAACCCTATAACGTTTTATTATCAAGACAACTTTTGCTAAACAGGCAAAATTCACTAAACTGAAAACGAAAATTGCCCATGCACAATGATATCACGAAACTGCTCAATCCCGATTCTATAGCCATAATCGGCGCATCGCAAACGGAACAAAAGCTCGGCTACATCGTTTTGAAGAACGTCATAGACTCAGGGTTCAAAGGTGATATCTATCCGATAAATCCTAATTACGACTCTATCCTCAAGCTTACCTGCTACAAGAAAATTTCGGATACCCCCAAAGTGCCGGAACTCGCGATCATCTCCATTCCAGCTGCCGGAGTATTGGATTGCATGAAGGAAATAGCTGACCGCGGGATCAAGAATGTCGTCGTTTTTTCTGCGGGCTTTAAGGAAATTGGGCATGAGGGCGAAGCGCTGGAAAGCCAATTGGTAAAAATAGCTGAAGAGCACGATATCAAGGTCTTGGGGCCCAATTGCCTTGGATTCATCAACAACCTGCATGATCTCAACGCGACCTTCAGCAAAGTCCATAAAAAGATAGGCAATCTGAGGTTCCTATCCCAGTCGGGAGCTATCGCCTCGAGCGTGTTCGATTGGGCAGAACATTCCAATATCGGTTTTTGCGACTTCGTTACCCTCGGTAATAAGGCAAACGTAACCGAGAACGATCTGCTCAATTATTGGCTCCATACCCAACTCCCCGACAAGCCCGAAGTACGCCTCGCCCTAGAGGATAAGCGGCTTTCCCGAGTCATTCCGATCGGAATGTACCTTGAATCTATTGCCGATGGCGGCGACTTCATCAACCTTACCTCGCAACTAAGCCTTCACCATCCCCTGTTCGTGCTCAAACCCGGCAAATCGAAGCATGCGCAACAGGCAATGCAATCCCATACCGGATCTATCGCCGGGGAAGATTCCGTACTCGACGCGGCGCTTGAGCAATCAGGAGTCATACGGTGCGAAGGTCTTGAGGATTTCTTCGATATGGCTAAAGCCTTCGCTTGGGAGAAAGCCCCTGAAGGACCGAATGTCGCTATCGTCTCCAATGCCGGAGGCCCTGCCGTAATGAGCACCGATTTCGTCGAACAGTACGGCCTTAAACTTGCACAAATCTCCGACAAGACCAAAGAGAGGCTCATGGCTCACCTTCCCCGATCATCGAATTTCATGAACCCGATCGATGTCTTGGGCGATGCGCTCGCTACCCGGTACGGAAGCGCCATCGATATCGTGCTCGCCCAAAAGAATGTCGACGCGATGGTTGTAATCCTCACCCCCCAAGTCATGACGCAGATCTACTTGACGGCGGAGTATATCGGGAGGCTTTCCGAGATACACAATAAGCCGATTCTTTGCGCCTTCATGGGCGGAACGAGCATCGAGAAAGGAGAAAAGATTCTGAATATGTACAAGATACCGAATTTCCGGTATCCCGAGCGTGCGATACGGGTGCTCGGCAATATGTGGGCTTGGAAGAAAAACAGGGACTCGAGGCTTTTGAGGCTCAAGAAGCTATCTAAGGTATCTGAACCGTACGATACAGATCTTGCAAACCCCACGGTCGTTTCGGAAGTAATCGAAATTGTGAAGACCAAGAACCACGCCAATGCATCAGGACAGATCGCATTGAACAACTTTGAGGCCAACGAGATCATGAAGTCTTGGAATATCCCTACTCCTCCCACCGATACGGTAGTTTCATTCGAAGGAGCCCTGAAGTTTACCGAAGATTACGGTTGGCCGGTCGTGCTTAAAGTTTCGTCGAATAAGCTTGTCCATAAGACTGATGTCGGCGGAGTCGTGACCAATATCAGCAATCGATACAAGCTAGAAAAAGCCCTCGGCGAGATGAAACAGCGTATCAACAAGTTGGACAACGAGCTGAAGCAGACGGTATCGATCCAGATCCAAAAACAGATTACGGGCGGCGTTGAGATAATACTGGGCGTTAAGCAGGATAAGACGTTCGGGCATGTCCTGATGTTCGGAGCCGGCGGAACTATGGCAGAGGTCATACAGGATCGGAACCTCAAGCTCCTGCCTCTCGATCATCTTGATGCCGAACTGTTGGTGGCTAACTCCAAAGTTTTCAAGCTCCTGAACGGCTTTAGAGGTGGTGAAAAAATGAATTTGAATGCCTTGTACAACGTAATCACCAAGTTCGCTAATCTAGCGGAAAATTTCCCGGAGATTTCCGAGATGGAGATTAATCCATTGATCGTGACTAAGGATGAGGTGTTTGCTGTCGATTCCAAGGGCATTATAGCAGCGTAGACGGCTCTTGGTTTTCTTGAACTCGTATCGCTTGCGAAGGTATTTTCTTTCGCTTATCTCTTCTTACCATCGAGCGCAACCTATTGAGCATCGGTCTGAATGGCCCGAGTTCTGCCATATACCTAGACTCTAGAGTTCTAACGTATTCTTCTGCTAAAGAGGCGTATGCTTGCTGACTCATGTCGATATCGGCACCATAATCGATTCCGTACGGCTTGATCCATGAAAAGTGGTATCCGTATCGCCTTGCGAACCGCACGAATTGCGCCAGTTCCTCTTGCGTATGCTTCGGATTTAGCGGTATTTCGAGAGCCATTCTTAAAATGTAATGTTTGATGGACTGGCCGAAGATGGCCTCGGATTCTGCCGGCTGCAAGCTGAAGATGTCGAGCGGTGCAAGAATTTCCCATTGCTCCGGTAAGGTATTTCCTTCGTGATACATCAAAGAACGGATCATAGGATAGATGGTTTCGAACGGGTATCCGTCGCGTATCCAACTTTGAATGAAGAGGATATCTTCTTCAGTTAGATGTTCGTAGTTAATAACGTCATCGATCAGCTGACGGTTCGCTTCGGCATAAAGGCCTCTGATTCCAGTCTGCCAACTTTGGGCGAAAGATATCCAGGTGCTCGCGGGCAAGTTGAGAATCAATCCTATTCCCCGAGAGGGAAGGTTAATGATAAACTCGTAGTTCTTATCCTTTATTAGGCCGACGGGTGCGCAAGCGATAATATACGGCATCAAGTAGGATTCGAAGAACTTGCGCATTTCCGAGCGGGCTGCATCTGCGTTGACGGTACTCTGGTCGACCCGGTTGTCGGGTATCGGTTCGTTATCGCTCGTCTTCAACTTTGACAGCTTGAATGTGTCGAGCGCGGTCGATGCGTATATGAAACCAACCATCGCGAGCGTCATCGCCATTTGGAGCTTAATGTGGCGTTCGTAATCGTCGACGTTCTTGTTAGCACGTTGTTCTGGAGTAAGCTGGTCATGCTTCAGTAGGTGTATGAGCCGAAGGCGCTCGTACGCTGTCGTATTTTCGATGTGACCCATCAGTTCCGCGATCTTCCTCGTATCTCTCAAGGGATATTCGAGGCTGTGGTCGAGCGATGTTAGGTCGAGCGTAGCCAAATAGAACTCAATGAGCATCCTCTCTTGCTCGTTGAGATCGTTTCTCGGATTCAGGAGAACACGGATCGCCTGCTCTGTTTCTTCCTCAGTCAGCGGATCAAGGGTATTTACTCGAGCGAGAAGCTGCTCGTAATCGATGACCTGCGTATCTTCCTGTACCGTGAGCATTTCCATCTTCATTGATGGCTGCAATGCGATAGCGTCGTGGGCATCAGGCAGGTTCCCGTTCTTCATCGCTGCGTTAATGATCTGTACAACCCTTTTCCTCTCGTCTACTGAGATAGGCCCGTTAAGGTCGTGTGGATTGAGCCATACGTTGTTGTTCAAGGTAACGTGCGGGTTCGGATCGTCGGATTCTTTATCCCAATAAATAGGATGGTCGAAGTACACGGCAAGTTCAGCCGCGATGAGAAGCAAGGTTTTCCTATACAGGTCAGTATCGTTTGGTTGATCGGGCTTATAGTAGTGAGCTAATGAATGGTAGAAATCGGGCGAACTTGTAGCAGAGGACATTACTTTTATGTTTTATCAGGGTTTCATTATATCATTCTTATAGATTGAATCAACTTCGTGTTTGTATAATTCTCTTTAGCATTTTTTGATAGCTTTTTTTATACTTTTCCTGATAAAATATTTTATGAATTCTATAATTCAACCGATCATCTCGAATGGGTTGCCTTCGGACCTTATTTTTTTTCTGCTCGCAGTCCCCTTCGTCGTTATGGTTGTTACGTTCTCCCGCCATATACTTGGGTTAAAGACCCTCGGTATCTTTGAGGTGGTGAGCATGTCGTTCGTCATCGGATTCATTTTGAGGCAGTACTCGTTCTTCTCGATGCTCATGGGACTTCTCATTCTCATCTTCGTCTATTCCTTTACCTATTTCATAAAGCGATTAACCATCAGACTCGGGCTCCATTATTTTGCCCGCGTTTCCTTGGTCATCAGCCTGATCAGCATTTCTCTTCTGATCATACTGCTCCTCTTGAGCGCATATTCGAATTTCCTCGATGAACTGAAACTCTCCCAAGTTTCTCCGTTCGCCATCATTATCGCGGTTTTCATGAGCGAACACTTCGCAAGCAATCAAACGCAAAAGGGTATCAAGACTTCCCGATCTCTCTTCGCGAGCTCGCTTATGCTTGCTCTTCTGCTCGGACTGATTATCTCGTGGGATGTGTCGGAGCGGATCATGATGAATTACCCCTACTTCTCGATTTTGTTTATGCTCGGCACGTTATTTTTCGGGTTGTATAAAGGCATGAGGCTTTCGGAGCTCCTCAGGTTTAAGGACCTTTCCGAAAGCAGCGATTAATATTCTATGTTGGAAGTCTTCAAAAGTTCAAACGCGATCCTCGGTATCAATGAGAGAAATCTCAAGTACATCAGGCAGTACAATTCGAAGGGCGCGAAGCGAATCGCCGACGATAAGCTGCTCACGAAAAAGATTCTCAGCGATAACGGCATTCAGACACCTGCGCTAATCGGGAAAATACGGTCGTTCAAGGAACTCGAACGATTTAACTTCCAGAAGCTTCCCGGCAGCGTCGTCGTCAAGCCCAAAAAGGGATTCGGCGGCGAGGGTATTATCGTGTTCTTTTCGAAAGACAAATATAACAATTGGGTAAAGGCCGACAAGACGAGATACACCGAGAAAGATTTGCGGACCCATATTCAAGGCATACTCGAAGGCAACTTTTCGTTGAAAAATGAACCCGACGTCGCTTTCTTCGAAGAGCGCGTCCTCATGCATCCCGATTTCAAGAAGTATTCGTACCGAGGCATTCCCGACATACGCATCATCGTGTATAACCAAGTTCCGGTCATGGCTATGTTGCGACTTCCGACACGCGAAAGCGACGGTAAAGCAAACCTTCACGCCGGCGGTATCGGATGCGGTATCGATATTTCGAGCGGCATTACGACGACTGCCGTTCACCACGATAACTTCATAGAAACGCATCCCGATTTCGGCGTCGGCTTGCGCGGTATCAAGATCCCCTTCTGGAACAAGATTCTCGATATCGCGGTGCGGACACAGGTTTACTCAGGTCTTGGTTTTTTGGGAGTAGACTTGGTTATCGACCGTGTTAAAGGCCCACTGGTACTTGAGTTAAATGCCCGACCAGGATTGGGTATCCAAATTGCCAATAACGACGGGCTCAAGGGACGACTCGAGCGCGTTACCGGCCTGCAGATTAAATCGGTAGAACGTGGAATTAAGGTTGCCAAGAATCTATTCGGAGGAGAGGTCGAAGAAGAGATCGAATCGCTATCGGGAAAGCAGCTGGTTGGTTTTATCGAATATGCTGAGATTTTGGGGAAAGACGGCCTTTCCCATAAGATAAAGGTAAAGAACGATTCGGGGGCGCTATGGTCGTCGCTCGATACGACGATGGCAAAGGAGCTCGGCTATAATGAAGCTCTCAATGAGTTCGAGGAGTTCAGCAAGGACCATCCTTTTTCGAACCTGCGCGAAGGAAGAAAAATAAAATTGTTGGCGCAGCGGAAGTTCGAGGACCATAAGGATATTGTTAACGTAGCACTCGTAAAACAGAGTACCGGGCTTGATTTGCGACCCGTACTTAAAATACCGTTCATCATGTCGGGCCTCAAAGTCGATACGAAATTCACGATTACTCATCGTAAGGACATGGTGTACGATGCTATTATCGGACGGCGTGGCCTCAGAAAATTCTTGATCAACCCTACTGGAAAGTTTTTGGGAAACAAGTAATTTCCTTTACTCTTTTATATATGTCATTTATCATTGTTTATGAGTCCTATCCAGGAACTATTTAATTTTTTGCCTTACGGAAACACTCTTTCCAAGTCCCTGATATACTTCATAGCCTCCGCTTTCGTTGCGTTCGCCATTGCACCAATCATTATCCAATTCCTCTATTCGATGAACATAAAGAGGACCTCCAAGGGAGATATTATCGGCAAGCTCGATGAGGAGAAAGGAAAGATCGGCACGCCCATCATGGGAGGCTTGATCGTGATCATAACGGTATTTGCAGTTACGTTTATCTTCAATTGGGAACGAAACTTTACTTGGCTTCCGATTGGAGCGCTCTTATTTTCATGCAGCATTGGTGGCGTGGACGACCTGCTCAACATTTTCGGCGAAGAGCGAAAGCAGCCGAAGCCGCTTAAGCTCCATATCAAGCTCGCAAAGGTGCATAAATCGTTTTGGAAACGGCTTTATTATCGTGTCACCATTCCCTGGGCCGCTTTCAAGCGCTTTTTTTTGTTCATCGGATCACGACCGAAATCCGGCCTTCAGGTGCATGAAAAATTGCTGCTCCAGGCTTTTATCGGAATTACAGTCGGTCTATGGATTTACCATAAGGTCGGATGGAGCGATGTTTGGATACCGTATATCCTGAGGTTCCATACGATTCGCGACATCATCGAGTTCCTGCCGGGATTTTCGGTCAATATCGAGACGAGTAGCGTCAATATCGGATGGCTGATGGTTCCGTTCATAACCCTCGTTATCATGACGATGACGAATGCCGTTAACATTTCAGACGGCATGGACGGGCTTAGCGGAGGATTACTGCTGACCGCATTCGCGGGTTACGCAGTTATCGCGTTCAACTTCTCCCAATCGGTAGACCCGTATGGTTTTTTAATCAATCCCGGGTATCGACATATCGCCTACCTTTGCTCGACAGTCTGCGGGAGTCTTGTCGCCTACCTCTACTTCAATGTCAAGCCGGCACGCGTGCAGATGGCCGACGTGGGGAGCCTCGGATTAGGGACGCTGCTCTCAGTTATCGCTATCGTTACCCACCGCGAATTTACGCTCCTGATCATAGGGGGCTTGTTCCTATTTGACGGAATAATCTCAAGGATTATTCAGGCATTTTGGCTTCGTCTCACGGGCAGGAAGCTTTTCAAAGTAATACCTATACACTACCATTTCGAACGCAAAGGCTGGTCCGAAGAAAAAACCGTAATGAGGTTCTGGATCATCAGCGCGCTTCTCACTGCCATCGGTATTTGGATCGCAGGAATTTAACATGGATACAACATCAACGAACCGTAATATTTTGAAAATCGTGCTCATCGTGCTCGGATCGATTGGAGCGCTCTGCATTGTATGCTTTCTCTGCCTATTCGCGTTCACCTCATGGCAAGATCGTTATTTCCGAGATAGAGCCGATCGAATCAATGAATACGATATGTCTACCGATTCAAGTAGCCGCTAAGGAACTGGGCTGCTGCCAGTACTCCCTTACCTTGCGGTTGAATCTGAAGAATTTCCAGATACCCATCTCGTAATTCGAGATAGAGTTTCTTATTGATTTTATGCAGGGCAAGCTGCCCTTTTCTCTCAAACGCCGGTGAATGCAGTATTTTCGTCGTTATGTCTGAGCGGATAAAATTGACTTGGTTAGTCTTCCCTTTCATTTCGATATGAGGAGCCCACGCCTTAGGATCAGGATTTGCAGACATGATTTTCCCATGAGCCTTGGTAATGCCGTCATCATACGAGATTTGCACCGTTTCTTTCGTAAAGTCCTTGAGGTAGCAGTAAGTGGCCTGCGATTCATCTTGTGCTTCAAGGTTCCAGTTTTCCGGACTGAAAATATACCCGAATTCTGAATCTATCATCGTCGCCGAAAGGTGCGCCAACTTTTCCATTAGCTCGCCGGTAGTACTATTTGGCTCCACGGCGAATTCGCGAGCGCATAATATCGGGCCGTCGTCCATTCCCGTTCCCATTTTCTGTATGGTAACGCCGCTCGATTCTTCTTGATTGAGAATGGTCATCTGGACCGGAACGGCACCTCGGTATTTCGGCAGGACGGAGCCGTGGAAATTGAGAAATCCGTATTCCGTCGATTGAAGTATATTTTCCTTCAGTAGTTTTCCGTACGCCGCAACGAATGCCAGATCAGCGTCAGGGAGGCTGTCCAAGAAATCTTCGTTGAGCTTATTGGGCGTGAGCATCTTGATTCCGTGTTCAGTACAGTACTCGCCAACGGGGTTCATGGTGAGCTCTTGATTCCGGCCAGTAGGTTTCGCCGGTTGCGTAATAACGCAGAGAAGTTCGAGCTTCCCTTCCATAGCTTTTTGATGCAGTTCCGCAAGTACAACGGCGCTAAAGTGTGACGACCCCCAAAACGTAATTTTCATTGGAAAATTATACCTATTGCAGAACGAGTATCAAACTACGGGAATTGCAGGATTGGAGAGGTTGGGGTATAGTTCTTGGAAGATTAATTTCTTCCAACGAGAGCACTATCAGAGCTAGCGCTCTAGGGACCATCGGTCATTATGACTAAATGGTTCTGTCATGATAGGCCTTTTGGCGGGATGGCGAAACTGGTAGACGCGCTAGTTTCAGGTACTAGTGGTAGCAATACCTTGGGGGTTCGAGTCCCCCTCCCGTCACCAGATAAAATTAATATTAATATTGATATGAATATTAATAAATTAATTTGAATATTCATATTGATATTAATCTTTAAATCTTCCTTTTTATTAAATCTTTAAATTTTCTTTTTTGCAAAATCTTTAAATCTTCTCCTTTGCTAAATCCTTATTTCTTCCCTCAATTACTCCCTGAACCAACCCTTCAATGATTTCCTAAAATCAAAATCATTAACTTTCCCCCATTCAAATTGATAATTGTCAATTGAACATTGAAACCTGACCTCTACTTTCGCTTTATTATTTGTTCCATTATCTCTTCTAGCCTTTCTTGTCCCATTTGTTTACGCAGGATTTCATATACTTGATATAAGATTTCTGCATCGTCCAGGGCTCTGTGGCGGTTCTCGCAATTTAGGTTGAATTCGGCTATGAATTCGTCGAGCGTATGTTTCTTTCTCGTCGGATGCAATAGTTTCGAAAGCTTAACGGTACACATATGGTCAGTCGTGAAATCGACTCCGATATTGAGAAATTCATTTTGGAGGAAACTATAGTCAAAACGCGCATTATGAGCGACAAGAATAGACTCGTTAAGTGTCTCGAGTAGTTCATCGCTTATTTCGTGGAACTTCGGTTTTCCCTTGACCATGAAATCATCGATTCCGGTAATTTTCGTGATAAACCACGGTATCGGCTTTCCCGGATTGAGGAGTGTCGAGAAAGTCCGCTTTACCTGGCCGTTTTCGTAAACAATGAAACCAATCTCGATAAGCTTATCTTTATAGGGGCTTAAGCCTGTCGACTCGGTGTCCAGGAATACGAGCTTGCGGGGTGCTGTCGCGAACATGTCCATCATTGAATTATAGTATTTTTGTCGCGAAGAAATTACCGCAAATGGATTTTGTGATGTAAAATAGGCCTTTGGATGAAGCGGAACGGTCTTACAATCGAAATACGCACGGGATCAGATTGGATTCCGGGTTATTACGCGTATCTCATGTGCGTTCTCAATCGAAAGTGGTTTCAACGTCAAAGCTTCTTGGTGTTCGATCATATGATGGAGAAAATACCGAATGCAGTGTATTTCCCGTATCTCCCCGAAGTCTTGCTCGATAGCGAATTCCGAAAAGTTACCGAATCGATCGTCTCGAATGAAGTTACGTACGAAACAGACTTCCTTTCGATACCAGTTTCGAAGAAGCTCATCTCCAAGTTTCCCCCGTTTACGTACGAGGAAATACCGTGGTTGAGCGAGTTTATGGAAATTAAAGACGAGATATTCGACTATCTGGAACGTTCGCTAACCGATGCTCCCTTTGGTTCGTTTACCATAATCATTCACCCCGTTCGATTCGGCACCCGGGGAAGCTTTGTGTATTTGAAAGGCGAAAACACCATCAAAATGACTCTTCGCCACGACGCTGATATGTCACATTTGATCAAGATTCTCGTGTATGCGTATATCGACATGAAGTATGTACATCCCGAGGGCAACATCGCCTGGAATGAACGCGAAGCGATTGTCGATTACATCATGACGAGAACTCCCCTCAGGAAGTATCTTGAGAAGCGACCGTACGTATCCCTCTTTCGTCATTTGAAGAATACTTCGGTGAATAGCGCCTTGTACGAGAAGTCGGATCGGTATCTCAAGAAATTGGGGCTATCGTTTAGCCATGATGCGCATATCGACGATAGCGGCGTCATCGTCATAAACGGAACGCGTATACATGGTCTTGCGAAGAATGCTTTCGTAGTCCTTTCCTACTTGGTTAGGAATAAAGGAGTCGTTTGTTCGGTCGACGAGCTTTCCGAAGCGCTTTACTCGGAACGGGCAGCCGATAAGTTCTCAATCCAGTATATCGCCAAGCTCATCGAGGAAATACGGAAAGTTCTTGAGCTGAATGGCCTATCGAAGAACGTTATCCAGACGCAGAGGAAGGCTGGTTACTTGATTCGCTAGAGGATAGTTTCGTTGTTTTTGCTTGAGGGCGCTTCGTAAGCCTCGAATCGAGTCTCGCGAAAGATTTGCGGATTCCCCGCCCCACGCTCTGAACCAATCCTTTCAGCGATGCGAATCTGCGTAAGGCGCGAGCCTTCAAGCTGCAGGCGACCAGATACAGTGAACCTTGTTGCATTTTTTCTTTGCCGTACAGGTTTACAGCCAAATCGTATAGTAATTTCTCGTCTGCTATCATACTGCTAGCCGTCCAGACGATACCATTCACTTTATTTCCTACTATATCCATGAAATCAATAATTGTCGGGTACTTTTCCAAAACGTCTTGCACTACGTCACCCATTTGATCAGAATTAATAAGGTCGCTTGCTCGAAATGCATCACTAAATGTTGTTCCGTTCGCTAACAGGAGTATCGTTCTTAGTTGTCTTTTGTAGGTAATTTCATCCTCCTCAAGGCCGTGATGGCGGATCTCATACTCATGGTGGTAGAGCATATCCATGAAGTTCCTCAATACTTCGGGATGTGCATAGTTAGGAACGAATCCTTTCCGAACGAGATCGGTCATTATTTTGCCTAGTTCGTCAGATGCCCCGAAGATGTCGTCTGAAAATACTGTATTGTATTCATCGTCATCGAGATTAGGAACGTACGTAGTTTGTTCGAAGATCTCCTGAATGTCATCAAACCTGGTTGGATCGATTCTGCCCAAGGCTTTCACGAAGTCGAATTCGTATTGGGTAAGCGTCGACACTCGGATCGGATCGGGGAGACTTTTGTAATCTTCTTCGCTTGGGACTTTAACGTGCGCTTGAGCGGGCGCCGTATCCCGATATATCCTTGCATGCTGTTCATCAAGGACATTTGCCCTAAATAGATAATTTGCCCGACCGAAGGGTAAGTGTCCAAATTTATGCAAAGGCCCGATCTCCGACCGGAAGAGGTTATCGAGCTGCATGATCCGTAAGGATTTGAGCATCTCTCCCTGCTCCCCGTATACGATACCGATGACATCGTAGAATTCACGTATCAATCCATTCACGTTTTCCTCGCGTTGGCTTAGATCCTCGGCAGAAATCCTCCTTAGCAGGTGATGAGGAATTATGTCGGGCATAACCCGGTCCAGAAAGTAAACTTCGAAATCGACCGGAGAAGGAAATGAGTCGCGTACCGACTTCATTTGCTTGAGAATGCTGAGCCTTCGCCCGTCTTTCAAGAAGCTTTGGGCTTTCACCGCGGACTGCATACCTTCCAGAAATGGATTAGGTTCTTCATTAAAGGAAAAAAGGAGGGTTAAATAATGCTGGTCTTGGTAAAAGTACGCAGCTTCGCCGTCATGGTCCATTCGAGATACGAGTGCCTCGACTACGGGTTTATTATCGAGATCGGGCATCGTTCGTGCCCTGTCGGTATTACCCCAAGCATCTTTCTTGCTTGCGACAACCTCGGGAACAACGTATGCAAGCTGACATATCGTAGATTCATCTGATCGAGACAGTATTTCGTTCAACCCCGTCTCTGCTTCCAACGCAGGGAAACCGAAGGCAACCCCAGCTTGGAAAATAGCTTCGCTACGATAAAATCGATCCCTTTCCTGTATCAGCTGAAATTCATCACCAATCTGAGAATTCGGCTGATTGTTGACACCCTTGTTCACGTTCAAGAATACACCTTCCCCTTCAACAGTACACTACTGGACAAGTTTTGGTTTTCCCAATAAAATACGGTGTCCTTTATAAGGAACGTTCGCTACTCAGTGTTTTCTTGAATCGTCGAACGAAGGAGGCGAGGTGGTGGAATTGGTAGACACACTACCTTGAGGTGGTAGCGCTTAATAAATACGGCGTGGGGGTTCAAGTCCCCCCCTCGTCACCAAAAGCACAGCTTTTGGTCATTAATATCAATTTCATTTTAAATAGTAATCCCCTAATTACTCATCCGTTCCCAAACTTCATATAGCCCATTCAATTTATCTTTCTGCTTCTGTAGCATTTCAGTCAATTTTCCAAACCGCTCGGGATCCTTTATGTACAATTCCGGCTCAAAAAACTGTTCTTCGATTTTCTTGATTTCCTGCTCAGCAGAAGTAATTTGCCGTTCAATCCGTTGAAGCTCTTTCAATTCCCGCAGATTGGGTTTTTTCCCGACTTCGGGTGATAATGGGAGTTGTACGGTACTAGCCGTTTTCATCGAACTGGCCAATGCTTCATCACGTTTCTTAATGTAAAAATCGTAATCGCCCGCCGAAAGGGTAACCTTACCTTCACCCTCAATCGCAAGAATATCCGTGCATACCCGGTTCAAGAAAAAGCGGTCATGGCTGACGAGAATGACACAGCCCGGGAAGTTGACCAGTGCCTCTTCAAGTATGTGGAGCGATGGCAGATCCAGGTCGTTCGACGGCTCATCGAGGATAATGAAGTTGCCGCCATTTTTCAGGATCTTTGCGAGCAACAGCCTGCTACGTTCGCCTCCCGAGAGATTCCGGATTTGAGACCGAATTCTTTCTTCTGGAAAGAGGAATCTTTTGAGATAGGTTCGAACCGGTATCGTTTGTTCGCCGAAGGGGATCGTTTGATACCCGCCTCCGATTTCTTGAAATATCGTTGCATCCTCGTCGACGACAAGCTTTTCTTGATCGATGTGGTTGATTATGGTTCGCGAAGCAACATCGACGGTTCCCCTGGTAGGCTCCAGTTGCCCGAGGATTATTTTGATAAGCGTAGATTTTCCTGCACCATTCTTTCCAATGATACCGAGTCGCATTCCAGGCTCGAAAGAAACCTGTACGTTCTCGAATAGCTTCTTCCCGTCTCGCTCGAATGTTACGTTTTTTACGTAGAGAATGCGATCGCTCAGCATGGGAGGATGCGGAATCAACAAATCTATATTCAAATCGCGTTCCGGACCTTCTTCAATCGCTCGCTTTTCGTACCGTTGAATTCTCCCTTTTGCCTTCGTTGTTCTGCCCTGTGGTCCCCTTCGAACCCATTCAAGCTCCCGCTGCAAGAATTTGAGCCGGTTTTGCTCGCTTCGCTCAGCAATTTCAAGCCGTTCAGTCTTATTCTCAAGGTACTTTTCGTAGTTTCCCGGGTGGGAGAAGATTTTCTTGTTAGATAGTTCAAGTATTCTCGTACAAACCTGATCGAGAAAGTAACGGTCGTGGGTGACGAAGATAGAGGCTCCATTAAAGACTTTTAGGAAGCTCTCTAGCCAATGTATGGTATCGGTATCCAAGTGATTGGTGGGCTCGTCGAGCAGCAAAAGATCTGGATCCGAAAGAATCTCTTTGCATAATGCTACTCTTCGCTTTTCTCCACCCGACAATTCGGAAATTCGTTTATGAAGCTGTGGGACATGGAGCTCTCGCAAATAATCTTGTGCCTTGCTGTCCGGTTGCGCATCCGTTTCGCCAAAGAGGAGTTCCTCAATCGTTTGCTCCTGATTGAACCTAAACTCTTGCGATAGATAGCCGACAACCAGCCCACGTCGTTTCTCGACTCGGCCTGCGTCGGGAACCAGGCTTTCCGACAGAATTTTCAGGAGCGTCGATTTCCCTGTTCCATTGCGACCCAGAAGGCCCACTCGTTCGCCTTTATGTATCGACAGGGAAACGTTGTCGAATATCTCCCTGTCACCGAAGTGTGCAGAAAGTCCGAGTGCCGAAATATAGACAGGTTCCTTGCCGTAATCCATCCGATGATTATAGCGTATAACGCAATCGGCGAAACTACGGTAGAATGGATTACATGGATCAATCAGTTTTGGGGAAGTTGTCGTACCAGTTCCCGTTTCGGAAGTACCAGAAGCTTATTTTGCAAAGTATTGAGGCTAATGCAGTAAAAGACCACCGATACCATATCGTGGCGCCACCCGGAGCAGGAAAAACGATTGTCGGCATTGAATTGATCCACCGCTTCGGTAAGCCTGCCGTAATTTTTGCGCCGACCTCAACCATTCAACTCCAGTGGAAAGAGAAAGTCGCGGGTTTTATCCCCGAAGGAGCTGATTTCACGCTCGATGATATCGTCAGCATTGATCCTAAAAATCTAAGGCCGATAAACTCTTTTACCTACCAGTTAGTCTCTACCCCGTCGGAAAACCTATCGTTTGTTGAGGAAGCAGCGATCCAAGAATGGAAGTCGCAACTTTTGCTCGACAGTATAGTCGGAATCGATCAAGAAGCAGAAAATCGAGTACAGACGCTAAAGGCCAACAATCCTGCGACGTACAAACGTGAAGTCGCAAAGTACTACAAAAAGCTGAAAACCAAATTCCTGAAAGACCCGAATTTCGACAATACATCCTTCCTACACGAGAACGCCCGGAAATTGATTGATGATCTCGTCCAATACGGCGTAAAGGTAATCGTACTTGATGAATCGCACCATCTTCTCGATTACTGGGCGATGGTCATCCACGAACTCATACGGCGAGTTCCCGATATACAAATCATCGGGCTCACTGCTACTCCACCGATATCTGCGAATCCAGAGGAGTTTGAGAATTATCTTTCGATTATGGGAGATATCGATTTCGAAATACCCACTCCTGCTGTCGTAAAAGAAGGCAATCTGGCACCTTACCAGGATCTTGTTTACTTCTGTACACCTACTCGCAAGGAGAAAGTATTTATCGATACCGTGCAAGATCGATTCAAGAACCTGATCGCAACGATGGGGCAAGAGGAGGATTTCAGGAATTGGGTAATTCGACGGATAGTCGAGCGAGTTACTAGCGCAGGCGAGCAAGCGGAATGGAAAAGCTATTTCGATAATCACCCATTTTTGGCGATAGCAGGCGTGAAATACCTTAAGCAAGATACCAATACGCAGATTCCCGACGATATTGTCGTCATCGAGGAGATGGATCAGGAAATGGAACTCGACGATTGGATATTTCTCCTTAACGATTATTGCCTCAACTTCTTGAAGTTGAGTGATCAGAAGAAACATCAGGATGAGCTAACTGACATTATCGGCGTCGTGCGCAGCTTCGGCTTCGTCTTGACGGAAAAAGGTATGCGTTCGCAGCGATCTCCGATCGATAAAGTCCTTGCCTATACCGAAAGCAAAAACGAGGCCGTCATTACGATCCTTCGTAAGGAGATGGAGACGATGAAAGACGGTATTCGAGCCGTCGTGATCACTGACTTCGAAAAGCAGAGCGCTACCATCGAGAAAGCATTGACGGGAATTCTCGATCAGGAATCGGGAGGTGCGATTCGGGCGTTTCGGTATATTGTCGAGGACGAAAAGACTACGGTGCTCGAACCGATCCTTCTAACCGGCACGCGGGTGTTTTACGATGTCGACGATTCGGCGGTAATTTTGCGGGCGATGGAAACATGGCGTGACGAGCATCGCCTGAACTTCGCGTTGGAGTCGAAGAACACCGATTACCCCAAAGTTGTTGAGCTCGTCGGTAGCGGACCCGATTGGAGGTCAAATACCTATGTTCGCATGGCAACGGCATTGTTCGAACAAGGGATCGTGAAATGCATCGTGGGTACGAGAGGATTGCTTGGCGAAGGATGGGATAGTCTAAGCCTCAATACGCTTATCGATTTGACATCCGCTACCACGAGCATGACGGTGAATCAGCTTCGCGGCAGGTCGATCAGGCTGGATCCGCAGCGTCCCTTCAAAGTCGCTAACAATTGGGATGTCGTCTGTATCGATCCAGGTTACGAAAAGGGAGACCAAGACCTCCAAAGATTTATCAAGAAGCAGAGTACGTTTTACGGATTAGGTTCGAATGGGCAAATTATTCGCGGTTTCTACCATGTCGATCCTTTGTTGGCGCTCGAGGTGTCTACCAAAAGCTTTAAGCGCGTTCAGTACGGAATTATCAATCGGCATATGCTTAAGAAATCCGGGCAGAGGCCTGCGATCTACAACGCATGGGAGATCGGCAAGGAGTATTCGAATTTCGAATTTACGGCGACGAAACTTGATCCCCAAGATCTGAAATTCAAGACGGTTTATACCCTGCGGGATTCCCTGAAGGCAATTTTCAACTCGATTGTTTCAGCCATTGCCTTCACGACCATTGGCTATTTCATAATATTCAAGCAATTCTTCGTATTCGTCTCGAACTCCACTGCCGCAGCAATTCTGTTCGCGATATATGTCGCGGCGGTTGCATTTTTCTCAGGCAAGCAGATTTACAAATATTTCAGAAGAGCGTTTATCGATTTGCCCATCGACTCGTTTTTGCTCGACATCGGAAAAGCGCTGCTGAAAAGCTTGCGCGAAGCTAAGCTCGTCGAGCAAAGCCAATCGGTCGATAATGTGAGGGCTGTGAAAGATGAGGTCGGATACTATGATCTCTATCTGGATTACGCGACGACGAACGACGCTGCGTTATTTTCGAACTGCCTGAAGGAACTGCTGGCACCGGTGATAGACCAGCGTTATTTGGTTTCGAGAAGCGAGAAAGATATCAAATTAGGGTTTTACACGCCGTTTTGGTGGATGCTGCGGGAATTCTTTTCGTTCATGAATCAGGAAAAAGATGCGTACCATCCAGTACCCAACGTGCTTTCCGTCAATAAAGAGCGCGCAGAAATCTTCGCCAAGAATTGGTCGGAGTACGTGGGTGGCGGGCAGTTGATCTACACTCGGCAAGGACAAGGAGCACAGCTCCTGCTGGAAATACGAAAGTACAACCGGCACAAATTCAAGCGAATGAATTTCGAGCTGTGGAAGTAGATGTTACTTCCCCTTATCAACCAAAGACAAAGCAATCTTATCGCTCCACTGTCCTGCAGGCACGGTATCAATGTTAGTGCAATTGTCGTTTTGGCGATCACCGTCTGATTCGCCAGGTTTCTTCAGCCAGACGAATGCTTGCACGAGCGGATGATCCGTTATCGCTTGAGGTTTATCCCCTAACCCGGCTTCTGCATAGTTGCACCAGGTCGTTGATGGGGTTTTGCTAGCACCGTTCTTGTTCCTTGAAGTATCAACAATTGCCTTCAGGGGGCGTGACATATGGGATTGAAGAGATGCCAAATAATCGTTTATTACTTGGTTGCTATCGTACCCTGAAACATTTATAGCTACACCATTCGCCAAATCGTATCCCGCAGCCGAGAGACGCGTAGCCTGCTCTTCTGGAGCTACCCACGTGCTTATAGCGAGGTAAATTTTGATATTGGAATTTTTCTTCAGTTCCTCAACGGCTTTCCTGATGAAAGCCAGTCTTGCTAGTTTCGAGGCTTCGTCTTTAGCTGCAGACATCCCAATCGCGTCCGGCTCAAGAACTACGATGAATTTCTTTCCATTCGTCCCTTCGACGAAATCTCGTATCCATGCTAAGTACTCGGATTCGGACTTAGCCCCGCCGCTTGAGTTACCGCCATTATCTCTATCGTTAATGTTGTAGAGCACGACGAGCGGTACAGCATCCTGTTGACGTGCGCTCTCGGCAATATTGCTTGCGGCGTCCTTAATATTTCCGCTCCATTCGCCAAGCCAGATTGCCTGAGGTTGGGATGCAATTTGCTCAATTTTTTCAGCTGCCGTAGGGTCCAATTCCTTCAGTCTTGCCACTGCCTGTTTGGCAAGGGTATACGGGTCATCATAGAGCTTAATACCGACGAATGGATTTTCACCGTACTGCGTTTGATGCTCATCTTTTGGAGGTTCGCCTGCACCAGGAGCTGAAGTCGCAACTGCCGTGCCAACTGGAGCAGCTGTTGCATTACTCGGGCTCGCGACTGTCGTAGCCGCATCGGTTGCCCGTGCCGTAGTTGGGGCTTGAGCCGCTACTGAGGTTGATGATCCCGCTGTGGCAGCTTCAGTCATTTGCTGATTGCTTGGGCCGGTTGTAGTTGCGCCGCAAGCCGCAAGCATTAGTGCGAAAATAAACCACTTCCCGTATCTAATTGCCGGTATAGAGTTGAGCCGGGCCAGAAACGAATTGTCAATTACTGCCGGAAGTATTAATTGAGGATTGGAGACCGCTTGTGCGGATGTTCCAGTTTCGGATTGTTCCGACATTCGAAGTGGAGTTGTGTCAGTCATGTGATTTCGATTATACACTATCGTATGTACTTGTCGGTGACAGGTGAAGTGGTATTTTTCTGTAGAAGTCGTACCATAAGCTAATGAATGGGAAAAACAGAAATCTTACGATCCTGTTTTTGGGCACTGTTCTGGTACTCGTTATCGTTTTCGTATTCCTGGCAAATACTGGGTCGAAAGTCGAGAAATCTGGTGCTTCAGGCGCAGACGGAGCATCAACCGTGCCAACGCCTGATAAGCGGGTTATTCCCACCCTTTCCACGAACGAGGCGTTCGAAAACGTTAAGTTTTGAATTTGGATCGCAGCGATTCACGAATGGTATAATGCCGTATGCGTGTTTTTTTCGTACAGAATCCCGCTCTAGCCGAGCTAGAGCTTAACCCGAACCCTGTCGTTCTCGATAGCGAGGTACTCACGGTTCCCGAACCGGTCAGTCTTGGAGCAGTACCCCGAATAATATTGCCTATGCGGCCATATTATATCGATCCGGGTATACCCGTTGCCGAAGCGCTTAGCTATTATCCTTTTCCTTCGGTCCCTGCTCGGCTTTCCAGAAAATTTTCCGTGAATTACTCGAGCCCCTCAGAATTGACGATGGCAGTTCTCTACGGTGATGAAGCGTTGGCTGGCATATATATCGATCCGACGCCGGTCAGCGGCGAAAGCAAAATTTATCGTATTTATACTGCTTCAGCGAGCGTAGTCGAAGGACATCAGGAGTACTACGCGTCTCGCACGGCGGACCTTTTCATGAAGGTTTACCGACACGTTATCGTAGACAACAACAGCCATTTACGGCATGAAGTCTTGCAAACAGACCTGCCCCTCTTCGACGTTTACTCTTCGCTTCTCGCACGTGCTTGATGTAATTTAGCAATCCTGTGATATAATCGAATTGAATTTATCGGTTATTTGATGAACGTGGTTGAGTTTGAGGAAACGCCATCCATTGGTTACGCTGTAAATCACAGCGAAATTTTCGTCAAAAAATCAAGACCTACCGTTGTATTGAGTTTATTAATCTATACAATTGAAAGGTCTGTATAAATGACACGCTGCAGTCTAACTCGTTAGACATGTTCAGCAACGTAATTAGCTCCCGGTAAACGTGCTGTCATTGCACGGGGGAACTAATGACATCCGCGGCAATTTGATGCCGTTTGTAATACATAATTAAAAGAAAGAAATAGAATTGTTTAATAGAAGATCGTTTCAAAACGACAATGCGACTTCTGGTGCTTCAAACCAGGAGCCATCATCTTACACACCTACTCCTCCTTCGGGCGGAAATGGAACTAATCCAGGAAACGCTACGACGTCCCAGGGTGGCAATAAGCCTCGAAGGTTCAGACGTCGATATAGCGGCAATCGGCCACAAAGCCAAGGCCAAAACCAGCCAAGCGGCGGAATGCAGCAAGGGGGAATGCAAGGCCAAGGAGGTCAAGGCGGCCAAGGCGGCCAAAAACGCGACGGTAACCGAAATAGAGGTTCTCGCGGCGGTCGCAACAGGGGCAGAAACCGAGGCAACAGGAGTTTCAGCGGAAACAGAAATTTTTCGCGAACGAAGCCCGCCGAAATTTACTTTACCGCGAATTCGCTCAATTGGGGCGGTCGGCAAAACTACCAGTTTGCTGATACTTCTGGTGGAAAACGCGTTCGCGTAATTCCGATCAGTGGTGTCGAAATGGTCGGTACCAACTGCACCGTATTCGAGTATGAGGATGATATTATCATTTTGGATGCGGGGCTCGGATTTCCCGGCGAGCTTTTGACCGGCGTCGACGCCCTCGTTCCGAACCTCGAGTATGTCTACGACAAGAAGGATAAGATTCGAGGCCTCGTCATTACCCATGGCCATACCGATCATATCGGCGGCATACACCATATTTACGACAAGATCGGTTATCCGACCATCTATGCGCCTGCATTGGCTGCAGAGCTCATCAAGGAGAAAATGAAGGAAACGCCCCATGCTGATCAGCTGAAGATCGAGGTCATCGACGGCGATAGCAATTACTACCTCGGCAAGTTCCATCTTTCGCACTTCAAGATGACCCATACGATTCCCCATAACTTCGGAGTCGTTATCGATACGCCTGTTGGAAGAATCGTTACGCCTTCCGATTACAAGTTCGACAGCTCACCGTACAAAGAATCTCCATCAGATTATTCCCGATTGGGAAAGCTCGGAGACGAAGGAGTGCTCTTGCTGCTCGACGAATCGACGAATGCGAAGAAGAAAGGCTGGTCCGAATCCGAAAGCGATATCGCTAAGGACATCGATGATATCCTTCGGGAATCGCAAGGTCGAATCATTATCGGCATGTTCTCCACGATGGTAAATCGTATTAGGCAGGTCGTCGAGATTGCGGCAAAGAACAACAAGAAAGTCGCGGTACTCGGGCGGTCGCTCGAAACGGTCGTTCGAATCTCCCATAAGCTCGGCTTGATCGACGTCAACAACTCGATATTCGTGCCGTTTGAGGATATAAACCGAATTCCAGACAACCAGATCGTTATCTTGACGACCGGCTCGCAAGGCGAACCGAATGCCGCCCTCATGCGTATGGCGCTCGGCGAGCACAAGAAAGTCCAGCTTAAGGCAAGCGATACCGTCGTATTCTCTTCATCGAGAATTCCCGGCAACGAAGGGAAGATCGATCACCTTATCAACCTCATTACCATGAGAGGCTGCCGGGTATTGATCAACGACTTCCTTACCCTGCACGCTTCGGGACACGGATTCCAGGAAGACCACAAGCTTATGCTCCAGTTGGTTAAACCGAAATTCTTCATGCCTATCCATGGCGAGCCTTCTATGTTGGCGGCGCATAAAGATACCGCTAAGGGGCTCGGATACCAGGATCAAAATATCATCATCGCTCGCGATGGGTCCGTTATCGAATTGTGGAAAGACGGATGGGAAATCGTCGACCAAATTACTTCGACTCCGTTGTGGGTTGAAGGAAACCGCGTCGGCGACTTCGAGTCGGAAATTATCAACGAACGGAAACTCTTGCAAGATGAAGGTGTCGTGATCATAACAATGAAGAATATCGAAAATCCAGAGTTCTCCGCCGACGATTTGGTCGTAGACCATAAGGGATTCTTCGTTCAGAACAACGATGAATACATGGTCAAGACATTGCCGAGGATCATCCAAGATGTCGTCAACGGCCTGAAGGACCGCTCGAAGGAGTCGGTAATGATGGCGGTAGACCGCGTGATTGAAGATGAACTGATGCGGCAGTACGAAAAGAAACCGCTTGTCGTCGTGACTGTCGTTTGATGCATACTGTCGAAACAATAAAAGACCTCGTTCGAGGTCTTTTTTATTTGCCTAAGAAAATTAATCGGTTTGGCCGGACTCGTCTGTTTGCGAAAGAACGTAATCGGCGAGAAGATTAAAAGTCGTAGCGCTCGCCTCGGGTAAGCTCGCGTTATGGATACGGGGATTCGCGTCTCGCGAAGCGTATCGGTTTCCGGGGAAGTCTAACGTGAGTGAAGTTGTTTTCGAGGCTAAATCGATCGAGGATCGCGAGATAACATGATCATTGTTCCCAATTTCTTGCGCGGTGACTTTAATGATATTTTTCGTTTCTGCGTCCCGCTCGACTATGAGCTCGGTCGTGAAGTCATCGCCAGTTAAGGTATCTTTGCCTTGTACGGAAATGGTCGTTATCGGCTCCCCGCTTTTTGTTTTTTCTTCGAGCCGCTGCAATCGTTCTTCAATCATCGGCCCTACTATATCGGTTGGCAGTACACCGTATGGCGATGCACGCCGGAGATCTCGTTTGATCGCATTTTTTATTTGCCAACGGGCATTAAATTCGAATGGCAGTTTCGCCATCGTACGACGAAGTGCAAGTCGTTCCCCTGCCCACCGTTCCAATACGCCGCTTTCCAATAGCCGTATTCTTTCGAATTGATCTTCTCCCCGATCGGCCAATCGGATATGTTCGGATGATGCGAGCATACGCTATATTACGTATGAAAAAAGAAAAAGTACATGTGGCGACGCACATGTACTTGTCGATAGTTGCCGACTATTGTTTCGACCAGGCGAAATACAAACTCGCCCGTCCTTTATGCTCGTAGTACTGTACCTTGATCGTATGGAAACCGTCCGATCCGAACGTATACGGCATGGTGTACAACGTCTTTGCAGACTGATCGCGCCAATTCTCCCACACGAGCGTTCCGTCTATATAGACTCGGATGCCATCGTCGTGCTTGAATTGGAAGTTGTAGGTACCCTTGTCGAAATATTGCAGCCTTGAGTATTCGGCGGAGAAGTTGTCTTTCGGGACCGTACCGCTAACCGGACTACCGTAGCCCCAGTTGAAGTTTAGCGACGCTACTTCTCCACTCTTCGACGGAGTGCCGGAGAGCGTCGTGTTGTTGTAATACGCGTAGCTCCAATTGTTTAACGGAACGGGGGTTGCCGTTGGCGTCGGGCTCGGGGATGCGGTTATCTTAGGTGGCGTACTCGGCGTAAGCGTAGGAATTATCGTCGGATTCACCGTTGTGGTCGGCGTTGAGGCAACGGTCGGTGTTGTCGTAGCAACATTTTTTGGACCGACATCTGATCGGGCTGATGCGAAAATTTTGTAGGAATTAAGGTCTATGCTCATTTTATCCGAAGTCTTCTCGGGGAATAGCGACCATGCCCAAGCCCCCGCGTATCCCTTGCTATAGAAATCGTTAAGCTTGCCGAGCGGATCTGCATCACTACCCGCGTAAAATTCGCCGATGACGACCGGCTTGGCTATGCCGTACCGAGATACGACGCTCGCATAATCGGTGCACCGTGCGCACCAATCGCCGCTTGCCATGCCGTCGTACCAGTGCGGCGAGTAATAATCGAGTCCTACGCTCTTCCACATGGGGATACCGTCGAGCATCGCATTGCCGATGGTGACCAGCTGGGAAGGGCTCGTAGCATGAATCATATCGGTGATTGCCTTTACCGCAGCTACCGTATTCGCCTCGTCGGCTTTCTGGTTCCAAATATCCCACTCCGGCTCATTTATAATCTCCCACGAGAAAATTCTCGGATTATCCTTGTATTTAAGTACCAGAGGCTTGAGCGCATTTGCCAACTTGGTTCTTGTCGCGGCGTCGTTGATCCAGGATTGCGGTATCGCTGAAGGAGACGAAAAGAATACGAAATTTATATACAGGTCGTATTGGGTCGCGAGCGAGAGTGCTGCGTCGATATCCGCGAACACTGCTGTATTTACCGTAACGGGAGCGCCCGACGAATCGCGAGTAATCTGCCACGGATCTCCTGGGAACATCCACCACCTGATCACATGGTTGCCGGTAGCGCTGAAGTTGGATAGCGTCGGAGAAAGCGAGGTTTTCGTCGATGTAACTCCACCATTACCGTTGCAGCCGAAGTCGCAGCCCCAGTTATACCAGGGTATATTTGCGCCGCTGAGGTACCATGACTGCCCTTTCCAAGGGATGCGGGATCCTTGGGTTGTTCGCGTTCCGGAAGTTGTCGGTGTCGGGGATGCAGTAGGAGTTGGTGTCTTCGTCGCCGGTGTCGTCGGTGTAGCGGTCGGCAGACTCGTTGTCGTAGCCGTCGCTGAGACCAAAGGAGACGGTGTACCCGTCGGGGTGTTCGTTGAGGCGGTTGTGCTCCAAATCGCAAAGTCGCGGGTATCGTACGGACCGCTGAACCATGATTCGCTCGTTGTTTTCACCAGCATGATCTTGGTGCCTTCAGGGATCGGCATCCAGTAATTGGCTACATGGCCGTTTGCGTCTGATCCGTCTGCTATTTCAGATGAAGGCTGGCGTCGAGCAGGCTTATAGGTTGCTCCGTTATCGAAACTAACTTGGACGGTACCGTTAGCTGCGAACCGCACATTCGAATTCGCGGGCGCTGGGGCGTTGAACGTGATCGTTCCGTTGCCCGGGATGGTACGCTTGTCTGCTTTGATAATTTGGAACGGGGTGCTATGGGAAATTGAGATATTGTCCCAATGCCAAGTGTTAGGCGTACATGTCTTCCCCGACTGGTCGGGGGTACAGTCTTTTGTCGGATTATACGAGTGGTGTCCGAACTGTACGATACCCTTAGTCCATGCGAGGGGGGCTATATCCTTATCGACCCACCAAAACGCATTGCCTCCATTAATAGGCTTGCCGTTAACGTCGAGCTGGCCAGCCGGTATGCCGAACTTGACGTGGTTGCGGGAGAGGTGCAGTTCGAACGTCGTTCGCTGCTTTGGTGACGGAGTCATGAACGACTCGTAGCCCGTGTACCAATTGAATGCGTTGCTGAACGGTGGAAAATCGTTAGTTTCCTTGAAATTGCTGTAGACCGTTGGCTTGAATCCTGAACCATTGCCGTTGGCGCTGCCGAGCGAAATTGTTACCGCCTGCTCGGGAACTCCCACGAGATCTACCGTTCCTTCGTTGAAGGGTAGCTGGAGATTTTTATCGTACGGTGTTACCCAAAGATCCCACCAATCGCGTTCGGAAGTTCTCAGCGTCGTTACGTCGACTTTAACGACCAGCTCGTTATCCGTGAAATCGGCAATTTGATTTGGGGTCAGCATGATCTCCCCATACCCAGCAGCGTTTATAGAAGTCATGAT
>CAZVIJ010000023.1:0-26405 GCA_964626735.1 uncultured Candidatus Saccharibacteria bacterium | reverse complement strand
GACGCATACCATCCATACGATCGGCAAGCGGCTCAAGAATACCGATCGGTCAGTTTGGGGGATTTTGATTCAGTTCTCCGTGTGTATCATTTGCATCGCGATCATGTTCCACCTAGTGGATTTCCCGACATGGCAGAGAATCAAAGAGCAAATTTCGCGTTGATAGCCTCGTTTTTGCCCATCCATTGCTATTTATCCAAATGATGTATAATATTCTGAACAAGAGGTTTTCTATTTAGGACCTACTGAGTATAGCTTGTAAGAACTTCGGTTAATTATGCGATTGAAAATAATGGATTTCGTTAGTATTACAGTAATTGCGACAAAAGAACATCAGGCCCGAGATGTCGCGCCTGGACGTTCGGAACTCAAGTAGTCCCGACAATAAAAAGCCTAGTTTGTAGTTAGTTTATTGTACGACTATGGCAGCCATAATTATTATTTTATTACTTGGTTTGTTTGGCGCTCTCGGCGCAGCAGTGTACTTTTTCCTCCAATTTAAGAAAGAAGAAAATTCGCGCTCCGAGGCGGAAAAGAAGGCTACTACCCTATCTGATGAAGAAAAGGTACGTCTTCTCGATAATATTTCAAAGCGTAAGATTGATGCCGCCGAAAACCAATCCCGGCAGATAATCCAAAAAGCGCAGAAAGAAGCGCTCGATAAGAAGAAGGAGCTCGTCGACGTCGAAAAGGCGATTCTCGAACGGGATAAGGTCTTGGCATCAAAGTCTGACCAGCTTCTCGATAAGGAAAAGAAGCTTGACGTTCTTCGATCCGACTTGGAGAAGGATAAGGACGTTCTTCGACAAGAACGGGAAAAGATCGCAGAAAAGCTCTCGGAAGTCGCGGGGCTTACCCGTGACGAAGCGAAGTCTAAACTCATGCAGGAAATGAAGGTCTTCATGGAGAAGGATTTCGCCCTTGCAATCAGAGACCACAAGGAACGGCTCGAAAAGGAACAGGAAATAATCGCTAAGGAAATCCTCATCGATGCAATGACTTCGGCAGGAACGGATTACGTTTCGGAATTTACGACCACTATCTTCCCCGTTTCGGGAGAAGACATCAAAGGCAAGATAATCGGCAAGGAAGGACGCAATATCAAGATGTTCGAGAAGCTGACCGGTGTCGAGCTCATCATGGACGAATCCGATTCGTACGTCGTTCTTTCGTGCTTCGACCCGTTGAGGCGTGAGCTTGCGAAGATTACCCTCGAGCGATTGGTGAAGGACGGAAGGATTCATCCCGCACGAATCGAAGAGTTCGTGCAAAAGGCTCGCGTCGAGCTTTCGAAGCAGATAATCAAGGATGGCGAGGAAATTGCTTTCAAGGCAGGATTCCCCAGCCTGCCGCTTGAGCATCTCAAGTTCCTGGGACGAATGAAGTACCGGTTCAGTTACGGCCAGTGTTTAGCGACTCATGTACTTGAAGTCGTCAACTTTACCGAGAAGGCAGCCAACGAATTGGGGCTCGATGTCAATTTGGCTAAGGAGTGCGCTTTGTGGCACGACATCGGTAAAGTCGCTTCGCAGGACAAGGAAGGAAACCACATGGAGCTCGGCGAAGAGATCGGCCGCAAGCTTGGGCTTAAGGAAGATGTCATTAACGCGATGTACGCGCATCATATGGCCAAGGATCCCTCCTGCATGGAGTCCGCGCTTATCTATATCGCCGATGCAAACTCCGGCGGAAGGCCAGGGGCTCGATACGGTTCGCATGAGGATTACGTCAAGAGAATCAAGGCTCTCGAAGAAGTTGCGAAGCAGCACTCGGGGGTTAAGGAAGCATACGCGATGGACGCCGGCCGTGAGGTTCGCGTCTTTGTCGATCCGGTAATGGCCGGCGACGATACCATCACCCTACTCGCTAACGATATCGCTAAGGAAATACAGACGACCCAAGCATATCCGGGTACGGTCAAAGTTACGGTCATCCGCGAAACCCGCGCAGTCTCTGTCGCCAAATAACGAGAGCACACATCGTTTTGAAGTGTCGATCGTTCGATTGAAAACTATGCCTAAAGGCATAGTTTTTTTACACCCCGATAAACAACCGACCATTGACCATTGACAATTTAAACCGCCCCTTGAGCAGGGCTTAAGAAGGCGTATGGTATAATGAAGGAATGCTTTATTTGTTGGAAAGCTCACCTATCGTGCAAACGTATGGTGTAGTCGAAAACACTAACTTAATTGCTGATGATGAGGTAGACCCCCTGAGTCAGATGAGGATGGCTCGTACCGCTCGGTATATTGGCCAGAATCGCGATCTATCGCCGTTTCGTTCGCAGCAAGCTATTGAAATGCAATTGTGCGGCGTGTACATCGATAGCGAGTTGCGTCTCGGGAGAGGCAGGCTCGTACCAGAAAAGCCAGGACATCCCAATTATATGAGAGCTGTTCCTCTCTACTCCACGACTCCGACATTTATCAATAACGGCGTGCATGGTGCAGAAATAGTTGTGCCGAAAGTCGTCGGGAGATATGACGGCAAAAGCTCCCATGCATTGATAGTTCAATCGGAGACGATCGCGCAGGTTATGAGGGATTTGTTCAAGACATTAACCCTCGGCTTCATTCCCGATCATCTTACGAAGTATGAAATCTCTTTCGGCCAACAGGAAATTGGAACGAGCGAGAGTTCAACATACACGACCATAGCCGGTTTGGCTGCTATCGGTTTCGACCTAAGGAGGTCGAAAATTGAAACGCTCCTCGGCGATGACTCTGAGCTCCAGCGGGCGCTTGTCGCCGATGCGGTATATGCCAAATCGATGTGCCGAATCCTCGGCTATGACGGTGACCCTGTTAAACATCTCCCGATCACGGCCGGCGTCGCACGCGAACGCGGCAGGTTTCCATCCCCGGAGATCTTACGCGATTGAGAGTACGCGAAGGCTATGAACGAGGTTCTCGATCGTCTTTTGCAAGCAGGAGTTCCGGAGCAAGATCTCTTCCATCAGCCTGAAGTTATGGATCTTTTCGAAAGCGCAGGAGGGACGTTATTCCCTGCTTCAATCGACCTTCCCGAAAGACTCCAAAGTAGAGTTGCTGCTGCAGATTAAACCCATGCGATGAGATTACCTCGGTCCATTGGTTCATGGACCGGTACTGGTTTGTCCATGGCATATATCCCAAGTTGTTGATGTTTATTAAAACATCGTTCACAAAAAGGGTAAGTAACTTCTCTTGTGTTGGAAGTTCCAAAAACTTTTCCCGCAAGTTTTTCTCAAGATCTATACCAGAGGCTTTTGCGAAGGCGAATGCTTCTTCATCCTGCTCGACAGAGTTTATTTCGGGGAATGTTTCTTCAATCACCAATAAGGTACCGCCCGGTTTCAGGAGTTTGTGAAGTGTATCGAGGGATTGGTGGATTATATGCTCCTCAAGATGATGGAATACGTACGAGGTATATGCCATATCGATATCCTTAAGTTTTGACAGCGCCTCTTGCGAGGTAAAAAAATGTATGCGCGGATCGTGAGGCAGATGCTCTGGATCCGAATACGGATCGAAGCCATACAATATGAGCTCGTCACTGGACATTTGCCCTATTTTCCGCAACAAGGCAAGCCTTCCGCAGCCGAAGTCCAGGAAAGAGCGTGTATCGTTCATGAACGGCTCGAGCATTCGGTAGCTCAAAGCCATTTTCGGCTCTTTCCACTGCTTCCTGAGCATCTTCTTGAAGCTTGGCTCTTTGAGTATTTCCTTGAAACGTGCCGCAGATGTTTCGAAATCATCTAGGGATGCGATAGTCTCCTCGAATAATTTTTCCGCTAACCACCCGAAGCCGTAGTTGTCGAAATTATGGACCCACAATTCCCTAACAAATTGAGATACCTGCGGATGCGACCGCAGGAGGCTAAAAACTTCCGTAGGCTTGGAAGCTAGGATTACGTTGTTTTCGGCTTGAGTCATTGCGAAACGACTGCCGTCGGTACGACATCGACGACCATGGTATTGCCTACCTTGTCGTACAGCGTCTGTCGCTTTTCATCGGTGAAAAGCATTACGACATTGATGATAAATACGATGAAATGAGCGCATTTGAGCAATATACCCATGCAGGGTATGCTCGAGAGAAAGCTGAGCCCCAGCGGCAACGAGTACCTTCTGAGAATGTCGTTCATGTCGGCATCGCTTCCGGTAGATCGCACGATTCGTATGTCAACGATTTTCTTTCCGAGCGTTTGACCATTCCATATTTTCGAGGGGATATAGATATAGTACGCGAAACCCATGGCTGCTACGATGAGCGCGACAATCATTCCGGCGAATACCGCCGTTCCGCTGGTGAGCCCATTCGTGAGGGCAGAAGTGTTGAACGGGTTATTCGGCATCCTGCTCGATGTATCGGTAACAAGCGAAAGCGAAGAGACGCCGACCCCTAGAAGAAGATTAAGTATGATGGAGGTTGGAATCGTGATAATCATATACACGATAATGTCGATAATCCACGCCAAGATTCGTTTCTCCGGCGCGGCCAGATTGATTGGTTGCTGCATTGGTTGAGCTACCGTTGGTTCCATACCATATGGTAAGCCTTTACCTGTATTATGTAAAACTCTCGAATTCGCTATAGTGTACGGATGGCATCTTTCAAAGGCGGTTTTTCGTGGGGCATTTCAGCGAGTTCGTATCATATCGAGGGCGGCAATACCGATTCGGATTGGCATGATTTCGAGCGAGAAATATTTCCCGACGAAGCCGACCACTGGTGCGGCGAAGCCTGCGACCACTGGAACCGTTGGGAAGAAGATTACTCGTTGATAGAAGCGTTGGGTGTTACTTCATACAAGTATACCCTCGAATGGAGCCGTATCGAACCGAAACAAGGCAGTTACGACCGTTCTGCTATCGAGCAGTACAAAACCATGTTCGGTGAACTAAAACGCCGGAACGTAACGACTATCGTTTGCCTTCACCACTTCTCTTCCCCCCGTTGGTACAGGAATTTAGGAGGATTTGAAAAAAAGGAAAATCTTGCGCATTTCGAGCGCTTCTCCAAAGATATGCTGGAAGAGTTCAATGGGCTTATTGATGTCATTGTTCCCATCAACGAAATTTTCGTCTACGCCTTCATGGGATACATCTTCGGACGATGGGAACCTCGTATGCGCAATCTGGGTATGGCGCTAAAGGTAACGAGGAATATGATCCGCGCGCATTTTATGGTTGCGGAATATATCGCCAAGCGTTCGTTCGGCTATAAACTCTCTACCGCAGAGCATTACCGGAACCTGGTGCCCCACGACAAAGGTTTCGTAAAACGCAGGATCTCGAAGTTTTTTATGTGGGTCCATACGTTGGCGGTAACGCACTGTTTGGTACAGAATAAGTATGTTTTTCCGCTCGGTTTTGGAGGGAGGGTGACGAGAAAGCCGTATCGCGAAGTAGATTTTGTAGGCATACAGTACTACGGGAGAATCTATATCAAGATACTGTTCAGCTTATTCCAGGGTCTCAACGCGGATTTTGTATTTTCTCCGAATGGCTGGAGGACCGATTACATTGTTGGTGAAGTGTATCCCGATGACCTCAAGAAAAGTTTCGAAGATTTCAAATCGTTAGGCAAGCCTTTCCTCATTACCGAAATCGGTATTTCGACGACGGATGACGAGCAGCGGGTCAAATTCTTGGACAAGCATATTGAGGTTTTGGAGAATGCGCGAAAAGATGGGCATGATGTGCGCAGTTTCATGTACTTTACTCTGATGGATTGCTTCGAGTGGGCTGAAGGCAGTTCGCAGCATTTCGGGATCGTGGCAGTGGATCGTACGTCTCTGAAACGGACCAAAAAACCATCGTTTGATTGGTATCGAAACAAGATTGCATCGACCCGGTAGGTGGTATACTTCGGTCATGAAGCAATATCGGATCGATACCCCGTTTCCATACGTAGCTCCCCTTTTCACCGAGCTTGAAAGAACGGTACCGATGCTCGCCATCGATGTATGCAGAGCCGGCGGCACGTGAGAGCAGAAAAAAAGCGCACCATGAACGTCCCGATATGATAAAGAATTCATGCGTTACCATCACTACCTCGGGACCGGGAGAAGCCTATTCGTTTCGCGTAACCCGCAGCAGTTTCCATAGATTCCCAAAAGGTTCATATGGATATTCATATCTTATCGAACGGATGAAAGACGGGGAGCCGTTCGAGTTCGGGTATGCAGAATCGAACGGGAAGGTGCTGCCGGATAGAGAGTTTGTCGTAATCGCTACGCTTGGTGAGCGCAATTCCGTCACATGGGAGCTGATGCCATATGACGGGATTCGTGCTTCCGGTGCTCGCGAAGTAAGCGCCGCCGTGCTAGGGGGACTGTTCTCCAATTTCGGCTCGGTCGATTTCGATCGCGAGTTTGCTCGTCTTGGAAAAAAGACGGGTAAACGCAAGGACAAGTCGGGAAAAGGCAAGCATCGCAAAAAGCATAAGAAATGACCATTGTGTAACCGGTCGCGCATGGACGTTTAGATTAAGGCTTGATTGTGATAAAATCACGCTAGAACCTTTAAACGTATTTCATGGGGAAAAACAAAAGTCAGAAAATTGAGTTACCTAAATTTAGAGCGCCGGTCGTTACGATCATGGGGCATGTCGATCACGGGAAGACCACGCTTCTCGATTACATTCGACATTCGAATGTGGCTGCACGCGAATTCGGCGGCATTACGCAGCATGTCAGTTCGTACCAAATAACCTTCGACGATCGTCCTATTACCTTTATCGATACCCCCGGCCACGAGGCATTTTTCGCCATGCGCGAACGAGGCGCTAAGATAACGGATATCATTGTCCTCGTCGTTGCCGCAGACGATGCGGTTATGCCGCAAACCAAGGAAGTCATCTCCCTTTGGAAAAAGATTAACACGCAACTCATCATTGCAATCAACAAAATCGATATGCCCGGCGCAGATATCGAGCGTGTGAAACGGCAACTCGCTACCGAAGGCGTCTTGGTTGAAGGATACGGTGGCGATATCCCCTACGTTGAAGTCTCGGCTAAGCTCGGTACAAACGTGGATAAGCTGCTCGACCTCATTAACCTCGTTTCAGAGCTTAACGGCCTCGATAAATTTTCCGATATGGCAAACGTCAAGCATACCTCCGAGTCGATCGTGCTCGAGTCGTATCTCGATAAGGCAATCGGACCCGTGGCGAACGTCATCATGAAAGGCGGCATCGTCAATCGAGGCGAATTTGGCGTCGGCGGCAAAATCTACGGTAAGATTCGCGCGATCATCAATGACCAGAACAAGACGGTCGATTACGCCTACGAATCGCTTCCGGTGAAGCTCGTCGGTATACCGAAAGTGCTTGAGGTCGGTGAGATCGTGCGGACTTTTGAAAATGAATCTGATGCGCGAGAGGCATCTAAGGAGTCGGTCAATGAAGTAAAGGAAGAAAAGCAGGAAGAGTTCAACAAGAACGTCCTTGCAAACATTTTGCTTGCTCAAGAGGAAACAGCCGAGACGAAGCAGCTCAACGTCATCATCGTCGCGGACACCAAAGGCTCGCTTGAAGCTATCCAGCATTCCCTCAGCAAAATCGACATTCCGGGAACGAACATCAATACGCTCGAGGCGCGAACGGGAGTCGTTAACCTTAACGATATCACCCTCGCTTCGACGCGCGGCGGTATCGTCCTTGCATTCAATACTGCGGTAGATCCAAAGGCGGACAAGACCGCTAAAGATTCCGGCGTGCTCGTCCGAGACTACAAAATCATTTACGAGCTTGTCGAAGAGATCGAAGGAGCACTCATCGGATTGGTCGAACCGACCGAGGAAGAGGAGATTATCGGCGAAGCTTCTGTTATCCAAGTGTTCCAGCTCTCGAACGGCAAGTTCGTAGCAGGCTGCAGGATTACGAAAAACAAGATCGTCAAGGGGTATGCCGCATATGTGCTACGACGCGGCGAACGGGTTTTCGATGGAAAGATCACTTCATTGCGACACAACAAGGATGAGGTCAAGGAAGCGACCATGGGTACCGAATGCGGAATTTTCCTCGAACCGAACCAGGAAGTATTAACAGGCGATACTATCGTTTGCTTCCGAACCAAGCGAATCTAATCCGGCGCATTCAGCTGAGTTATCGCTGTTAATCTGCGCCAGATCGGAGACGAGAAGCCGCATCGTGTTTAGAGCGTCTGGGTCAGATCGGTATCTTGCTTCCAGTACAAGTCGGTTCCCTCGCTCAAATGGAATGCAGATCGGTTGGTAGCTATCGCAAACTGGCTGACTGCCAATACGCCGTTACTTGGAGCGTACCTGAAGCGGACCAGCTCTTCCCCATCTTCGAGGAAGTTCACTACTTGGCGATGGTCGCCTGGGTTCCACAAGACGTTCAGGTTCGGCATCGAATTCGTGGCAATCAATACGCGTTCAATCGGCGTGCCGTTTTCGAACAGCATCGTTTCGAGTATTTTCGCAAGCGTTGCTGCCTGCTCACGCTGATTTCTGGAAAGATGCGGAAGTATGGCAGCATCGTAGCCAAGCAAGGCGACGACGCTTACCTGTTCCATCGACGCTCGCTCTTGTAGAGCCTTCACCCTTTGGTACCATCCCATATCGAGGTTCATGACTTGGTTCAGGTCTGCGGAAACGAGCGGCAATCCCGGAAGGACAAGTGCGCCGGTACCCGGTTGGTATATTGCGGATTTTGGCACTCCTTTGAATTGTACGAAAGTATTTCCCTTCTTGTCGGCGAGCGAAGCGCCGATTCTTGCTTCGACAGATACGAGGTTTGACATGCCGAATTATTACAAAGTTCATTCTTTCTGACTATATCTTATGTATAGGTAACCATGACTAACTGTAAATGCTAGAATAGGATATGGCAGATTTCGAAACGCTTACGGACAAGCTATTGGGATTCAAGGAAGATATCCATTTGAAGATCAAGGGCGACATCAAGACGATCAGGGGCATCGCGCTGTACCGGACGCTCAATATGGGCGACGATGAATATATTAAAGTCTTCTTTACCGACAACTCATTCGTGCTCCTGTTGCTTACTGAAAAAGAGGTGTATTACGATCCCATGCCGGTTGGATGCCTAGAGAGCGTAGCCGACGATGAAGTCGGCGAAGCGAAAGAGCTGGTCTACAAGGGTAAGAAATATGTCCTCAAGAACCAGCACGATTACCAGTACGTGAAACAGCTGGTGTTCGGCGATATAAAGTCAATCGAAGGCGAAGTCGAGTTTTCCGACTACTATCCCGAGGACGAAACGGAAAGCGGCAAGGAGTTCTTGAGCGTCGGATTCCTCATGTATTCGGGAGAGAGAGCTGATTTGAACCCTACCCTGCTCGATTTGGCTGAGGTTGAGGTGTTGAAGAAGTAGTGTTTTCAAAAGAAGCTTTACCGTTTATAATTCTTTGTTCCGGAGAGGTCGCATAGTGGTCTAGTGCGGACGTCTCGAAAGCGTCTGTTCGCAAGAACCGTGGGTTCGAATCCCACCCTCTCCGCCATTTGAATAAAACTAGCCATCAATACTTTATTTCGGCTTTAATTTTCGCCAGCCTCCATTTTCGTTATTCGCTACTACTGCTTGTATAAGATTCATAAATGCTTTTTCGTTAATCGTAGTGTTTTCGAATATCTGTATAGACCGGGCTGTTGCGTTTTTATGCCCTTGGTTTATTACGTTTTCGGGATCGGGGGCTATGGGATCGTAAATAAATACATTTACGTGGTACTTCGTTGCAAGCAGCGCAGCGACGTTACCTTTATGCACAAAGTAAGGCTGTACTCGCCGCTTAATCACTTCCTCTATTTCCGGATCCGCTCGGTGGATTAGCTCGCGAATAGTACGGCATACCCTTTGTTGCCATTCCGGCAGGCTTGCTATGTATTCATCAACTTCCCGTATGCGGTTCAGGCTTCTCATACATCGATAGTATCAAAAACATGTATTCCGTTGATATAATCTGCTTATGGATTTTGGTTCGAGCATAAAACATCACACTCCATTCGAAATGGAGGTCCCAAGCGATACTTTCGGTGATTCACCGGAAAGCTTCATGGCATTAGTCGTCACAACCGTAAATGCCGCATTACAACCGGAAGGAAGGTACTTCGCAAAAGTGGAACTGGCGCCACAAGACGGTATGTACCGCTTGGATGATATGCCCGAGGTTATGCAGGCTACGGTACGCGAAATAACCCGCGACGAGATTGTGATGTGGATTAACTTGCCTTTGCTGCACGAGAGAATGCCGCTTGGTATTCTTCAGTATATTACTGCCCCTACTCCAATCCCCGGTACCGAAATGCTTGAACGAGAGCGGACGTCGCTCTACCAGGCCGTAGCGGATTCACTCAGTATCGTGACCGGAACGCATTCGCGAAGAGTAGTATGACCCTGTATCATGAACGTCATACGGATTATAATGAGGTATGGCATTCAAAGACGTACCGGTAAAACCGACGATTACATTTGACGATCTCGAAAAGATCGATATTCGCGTGGGGACTATTGAGAAGGTGGAAGATATGCCCGAATCGGATAAGCTTATTCGACTAACGGTCGATTTCGGTTCGTTCAAGCGAACCATACTTGTCGGCATGAAAAAGGAACGGGATGATGTTACCGAGATCGAAGGGAAGCAGGCTTTGTTCGTCGTGAACCTCGAGCCGAGGAAAATGATGGGCGAACTTTCCGAAGGAATGGTATTCGATATCGGGTATGCGAGTGGTATAACGCCGGTTCTCGCAGTCCCGGAAAAGCCCGTGGAGAATGGAGCGATTGCCGGATGACACCGCTATGAAAGTATTTATTTATCACGAAAATGCTTCCGGGAAGTACTCGTTCACGAGAACCGGAGATGCCCATACGGTCGCTGAGAATTTGCCTATTTTCGCGGTAGCCGACTCCCCTATCCGTCGACTGGTGCTCGAGACGAAGCGGTATCCCCATGACGATCACGGCTATGATGCCGCTAAGACGTTTACCGACTCGTTCGTGAATTACGCACGGAGCGCGATCGAAAACAATGACGTTACCGAATCGACAGTTCACGATATCTTGAAGCACGTTAATGCTGAAATCCGAACATTGAACATTTCGCTCGGTAAACAGTACGGCGACCCCCTCAATTACGATGTCGCCGAAACAGTCGGAATGGGTGCATTCGTATATAACGGACGTTTGTTTTACGGCGGTCTCGAAGACTGCTACGTCAACGTTCTTCGTGGAGGTACGCTCGATAACGTTGCACCTTTGGATTTCCATATCGTCAGATCCCAAAAATATATGGAGCTGTTGCATCATGACGGAAAGTTCCCGGAGTATGTTCCTGACGAACTGAAAGGCAGGTTGTGGGAGGAATCGTATTGGGAGCCGTGTTGGTGCACCTACTTACGGAACAACAAGAACGCATTCGATGAGAATAATGAGCTAATGGGTTGGGGTTGCTTTACGGGCGAGATTGAAGCGGAATACTTTTTTCAATCTCACACTGTTGAGCTACAGCCGGGCGATTATGTTCTGCTATTCTCCGACGGAATGATCCCAGCTCTCAAGGATGACGATTTCGTGAAGTGGCTTGTCGAAAACTTTGATGACACGGGACCCTTCCAAATCAAGGTATGGGAAAAGATACATGCAATATTGGAAGGGCAGAGCGAGCAGGATAAAGAGAAAACTGTCGTACTGTACCGATACGAAGGTTAACCTTTATGCACTTACCTGATTCGTCGGTGTTTTGTTATGATCTTCGTATGCCAACGATTTTGTCCCAGAAGGATTTGTATACATCCAGGTTATTCATCGTGCGTGAGGTTGCGCTTCGGTTTGCAAACGGCAATGAAGCCAACTTCGAAATAATCATAAAGAAGAATTCTGCGATGATCGTACCGGTTACCGATGACGGCGATCTGGTCCTCATCCGAGACTACTTCGCGGGAACCCACGAGCTTAAGCTTTCCTTGCCAAAGGGCAGGATCGACCCGGGGGAGGATCCGCTCGAGACGGGAAATCGTGAATTGCAGGAAGAGATCGGCTACAAGGCCGAATCTATGGAACTGTTAACGGTTGTTACCACAACCCCAAATTACCTATCGCAACGCACCTATATTTATCTCGCTCGCGGCTTGAAGGAATCCAAGCTTGATGGCGACGAGATTCAGGGCATTGAAGTAGTGCGGCATCCGTTTGCGGATTTCGAGGCGCTGATCGATAGCGGTGAGCTGAACGACTCCCGAATGATCGCAGGGCTTTACTTAGCTCGACGCGCTATGAATCAAAGTTAGCGTTGCGGTCAATAACGCAGTCTACTCCGCCGCAAGGTACTCTTCCATTGGCACCGCCCTTTCTCGCAAGACCTTCATCAACTCGAGATATTTAGTTATATCGTCCGTTTCTTCAAAGAATTCAATAGATTTCATTTTTCCGTTATTGTCATAGTGGTTTTGGGATACCATCTTGCCATCGAAGATGATGAAATCCCCGTCCGGCAGCTCGACGTCGGTTAATTTCTTTTTGTCCACCAGGAATATTTCTTCCCCAACTTTTGGTATGTTGTTTCTCCGATAGACTTCAATTTCCCACAATATGTATGGTGTAAGCGGCTGCTCAACGATATGTATTCTTGTTTTCTTGACTTTCGGCTTGTCTTCTCCCCAGGAAAGTGATTTCGCTTCTTCATTGAGTATCGCAAGCGCCCCTTCGACATCGCCGTTGAGATACTTGGTCAACGACTCGGATTCATCTTCTCCATAAAATTGCAGGACCTCAACCTTGAAAAACTCCTTCTCCATTTTGTCCCAGAAATTATCCCAGTAATCGTATGCTTGTTGGCCTTCGAGCGTTTTCATGCATTGAGTATACAAGTATTGATCCATACGGAACACAGAAGATATGCACCACGTGCTAAATTGCCTATACTGGATTGCCAATGTTTACGAATCTTGGGCTGCTTTCGGCACTTTACCATCACATCAGGAAATTCGATTTGTGGTTCGGGTTATGGTGTACGCTCATTTCGTTCGTCGGGTTTTTGATACCGTTGGAGCAGCATACGAAGCTTTCTTCACTTTTCTTCGGCGCTTCGTATTATCTTGGGCTCCTGATTATTGCAGACGGTGTCGTGCTTCGGATCACCGGTCATTCGCTCGTTCGGGATATTATGAAATCCCCGAAAGAAAAACGCAGCTTTTTCAATATGTGCTTGGTTGGGGGGACAATTTTCTCGGTTTTAACCTGCGAGCTTGGCGGCTTTTGGTATTTCCCCTACTGGTCGACGAGTGATTATATCGTGTTCGGTTACCTGCTTGGCGGTTGGGTATTCTATCTTTTGTTCCTCGTCGTAACGTATGAAGCTGTTAAGCTCATTATCGACAAATACTTCACGCCGGGTACCAAGCGGGTTTACAAATACTATTCATTCGAGCCGACCTTGTACAAGGGGCTTTTTGTCGTCGGCTGCATCGGTATGCTGTATGTGGCTATCGCAGCGTTATACAATACACGGCTCTTTACCCATTTCACGTACAATATAACGACGCTCAAGACCCCCTATATAACATACCAGTACTGGCTGCTCGCCTTCGTCTCCCTGATGTGCATCTGCGAGTACGTCGAGTATACGAAGAAGCGTACGTCGCTTTTGAAGGATACGTTTCATGGTTATCTCACGCCGCTGATTTCGATTCTGGTTATCGGATTGTTTTGCGCCGTTTCGAATGAGTTCCAGAATCTCGGCGTCTTCCTCTGGAGATACGGGAATTACCCGCTTGAGGGCTTTACCGTACTTGGTATTCCGCTTTTCGTGGTACTGACGTGGCCGCTTCAATATGTGGGTATTCTTTCTTTTTGGAGAGCATTCGGCTCGAATCTCTCTTCGCTAGTTTTCGCTGGAGACGAAATAGAATAACTTACCGCTCCAGTACCCTCATTTCCAAATACGCCTGGAGATGTTCGGCGTAGAGGATACGATTATCGTTTTCGTGGTTCCACTCGAAGATACCAGTCTTGAATGTCCCATCCATGTTGCGCGAAAACGCGAAAAGATTTCCGTTTTCCGCTTCGCCGATGAAGAGAAGCTCATCGAATCTCATGTACAGCGGTTTTAATGTCTCTTTCGTCCGCAGCAGCAGGTTATCCTTTACGATTCTGTCGACGCTGAAGAATATGTCCGTGTATGCCTTTATTAAGCCGTTGAATTCCTTGAGGACTGCTTTTAGTTCCGGGGGAAACGGCACTTCGAGCCGTTCTTCCGCCCACGCAATCGTAAGGTCATCCGAGGGAAGCGAAAACGTTAGCTCCTGTCCGGGTGCAATTGTTTGTAAGTGTTCTTGCAGCGTCATGGGAATGTTTAGGTGAAGATTATACAAATTTTCTTGTCGTAATGTGTGTGATCGCACATTAAAAAATGTTATATTGTGTTGAAAGCTGCTCGCATGAATGCAACAAGGTTTGGTTTGCTCAACGACAAGTACGTATTTATCGGACTCGTCAGCATTCTCGGTATCGGCGCCCTACTAGTGAACTCGATGGTCAATAATGCAAATATCGATCCCCGTTCTAATGCATCCGCCGAAAAATCCGTGGAGACGCTTTACCCTGAGGACGATACGTATGTCGACTCGGAACGGCCAGATGCTTCTTTCGGTTCCGAAAAGGAAATTGTTATCGATAGTAACCCCATGAAAGTGGCATACCTTAAATTCGACCTTAAGAATGTCGATATCAATTCGGTCGAGCATGTCCAGCTTCACGTATGGGTGACCGAAGCGACCTCTACGCTTCAGGATATCAAGGTAACTGCAAACTCGGTCTGGTCTGAAGGTTCGGCAACATATGCCTCACGACCGAAGCTTAGCGAACAGACGGTTGCCTACATAAGCGGCTCCTTCAAAAACGATTGGGCGGAAGCGGATTTTACGAAATACATCCAAGACACGGTCCCTAACGAATTGTCATTCGCCATCATTCCCCAATCCTCCTACAGGCTGGCATTTGCCTCAAGGGAATCCGACAAAAAACCCTACCTGACCATAACGCACCGGCATGTTTCTGCTCCTAAATCTACTAATACCCCCAAATCGACGCCTACCCCCACTGCGCTTCCTACTCCGGTACTCGAAAGTGAGCAGGGTAGCTTGAAGATTACGCCAACGTTAGCCGGCGCAAAGCGAAGTACCGATTGAGTTAAGCCCGGTGTGCTAGAATATCGCCATGGCTACCGGCAAAAAAACGATCGAGATACGTGAACTTGAAACAAAGGATATTCCCCAACTAGAATCGCTCATAGCACCGATGTGGTTGATGCATGCCAATAGTGAACCCAAAATCCTTGACGTCGAGGCTTTCAAGAAGTTCAAGGTCTCCGAGTACTTTGCCGATGCTCTGAAGCATAAGAACCAACGAGTGCTGATTGCGAAGACTAGCGAAAAGGTCGTCGGCTGCCTTCGCCTGGAGATAGAAAAGGCCGGCAAAGAATACTCGTATACCGGTGATATCCTGTACTTGGATGATTTGGTAGTTGCTCCGCGCTACCGAAATCGCGGTATCGCCACGATGCTTATCGAAAAAGCCAAGGAATTTGCCGCAGAAAAAAACATAAAGCTGCTGAATGCCAAGATTTGGAATTTCAACGCGCCATCGACCAAGCTTTTCAAGAAAAACAAGTTCAAGCCCAAATACACCTATTACTTTTTAGAGCTTTAACGTACTAGAGATACTGTTCGATTACCCCGGGGTAGCAGACTTTGCAGGCCTCAACGAATTCCGCGTAGAGTTCGTATGCGTCACGGTATCTCCCTTTCCGACGCGGATTAACTGCTTTCCGTATGACATCCTGCATGCGGCTCGGCACGGGCGGGACTGCCGTATTCATCATTTGCACCAACTCCTGCCAGAAGACTTGTCGCGTCGCTTGGTTCGTCGGCATGAGCTGGATATCTACCGTGGGGTTCTTGAGCGTGATCATCCTCACCATGATCATGCCGAGCGAAAAGACATCGGCTTGCTTATCGAGCGGGTCGGCTATCGCCATATCCAATTCCTCTTTCGCTTCTTCTTCGGAAATTCCCAAGCGAGCCATAAGGTCCTTATCGGAATAATCGATATACACTTCCGGTGCGGTATACGCATGGGAAACCGGCATATCTTCCAACTTCCTTGATGCCAACCGATTGAGGCGCATGGTTCCATCCACATTCCCTTTCTCGAAATCTATGAATCTCGTATAGAACGATAGTGGCGAGAACAAGATGTTCATCGGCTTGAGGTCCCTATTGGTGACTCCCCGCTTATGCATATTGTAGGCATCGGTAATCATGCTGCAGGTTAGGAATAGTCGGCTTTCGAGGAAATGCAGGTGGTCCTGCATTAAGCCGGTTAATGGTGCCGCCTTGCCGTCCGGACCGGTCATCAGCACTAAGAGCGCATCGTCTTTTGCCGCGGTAAGCGCTGACTCGAGCGTTGTACCCGGAACGTATTCCATGACGATAACGGATGTCGAGAAGATGTAATCGAGCGTTTTTCCCTGCTCCGGAGCAGGAATAAATTGTGAAACGTAGTCGATAACTTCGGGAACGAGGCTCGCTTGATCTTGGCAATTCCTCAGTCCTTTCAACTTTTCCAATGCGTTCGACTCGATGAAAGCTTCTTGTCTCGCGAGCTCAATGCCGCGATACCACTTTTTGTTGTACTTCTCTGGCGATTGTGGCAGATAGCCGTCTGATACTTTGCAGACGGTTTCCAGAACTTGCCTGGCTAATTCCGGACCCGAGTAATCCTTGAATTCGAAGTTGCCGAGGTAGTTGTCACCGAATGTTCTTTTTAGCACTGTGTTGACGTTATTGAGATATTCATGGATGAACGATTCGCTTTGTTTGGTGAGCGCTCCTGGATTTCCATCCAAGACCTTCAGCAAATGTTGGTACAGCTCCCCAAGCCGTTGCGGTGCTTGTGAAAGCGTCGGTTTCCCTTCGGAATTCGGCAAACTTTGTACAAGCTTGGAGTAAAATAGTTTCGCGTTTTCTACTCCGGTAACGAGTTCTTCCGGTGCTGTACTGCCGGAGACTTTCAATAACACCGTTTTGCCGTCGGGTGTTGTAGCCGTCGCTACGAATCCGCCTTCGGGAGAGAGATTGATGATCTCGCTTACGGTGTACTGCTTCTGATTGATCGTTACTACTTCGTTCCTCTTCAAGATCGGCTTGTGCCAAACGTACCGTACTCCTTCTGGAGCTACCGGTATCGGCTCGTCGCGGAACATCTTTTCCTCGTTGATTGAAGCGATTTGCTTAAGGTCATCTATCGTCAGCGTATCGGTGCAGTCTTCGGCATAAAGAACTTTCACCAATTCATCCGGATTGATCGTGTATCCCCTCAACACGCTTGCGAGGGCAGCCCTCAGTTCTGGGTGTTCGCGCAAATCTTTGCGGTGGTATATCTGACAAAGCCTGCTTTCTATCATGAAGAATGTTTTGGCGAAGTCAGGATTGTTTCGGGCCCATTCCCTCGTAAGGCCGTACTGCCCATACCCACCCGGCCACAGTTGGTTCATGCTTATCCTGGCTGCGAGGTCATACATGCCTGCCCTCAGCGTGCGGAAGCCTTCCAGCTTTTTTAATTCCTGTTCGGTGAAGTCTCGAGTCTTTGCCTTCTCCCTGGGTATGCCTAATCGAGTAAGGTCGTTTATCAGGTAGACCATATCGCCGGCGTATGCCTGATCAATCTCGATGCCGAGGCTTTCCTGAAGCTCTTCGTGTTCTATTGCTTCTTCGGCTGCTCCTTGGGCTGCTACTATTACTTTGCCGCCTTCGGGAAATCCGTTTAGCGATTCGGCAAGATTTTTGTCTGCCCTGGTGATGCAGGCAAACATATCGCATTCGTCTATGAATTCTGTTTTCTTTTCTTCAGATACTTCCTTCGTATTGCTCCTTGTTTCTACAGCATCGAGGGCAATCCGCGCGCACAGCTCGCTCGGAAGGATTACCGCGATGCCGTCGGTGACTTTGCGGAATTCTATCCCATCAAGCCGAGGATCTTTCAACTCAATCGATATCCCGAGACTTCCGAGGAGTTGTACTTTTCTTTCTGCCGTTAGGTCTTCAATCCCCTGCTGGACGCTCCATACTTCCAAATCGCGTTTGCGTATCCAGTAGCTCGACAATCGTTCGCCGGCATTCCGCACCGCATGAGCAGGAAGCATCGGTTGTTTATCATGTTCGCCCAAATTGCGAACAAGCTCCTCCGGCGGCGTTTCGTCATTTAGCGAGAGTAATGCATCTATTTCGATCGATACGGGAGTCGGCTTTTCGATAAACGCTTGGGCATACTGCTTGAGTGCCGGCAGACTGATATCCTCTCCGGCAATCGGGGCGCTGAGGCTATCGGCCCGTAGCCCTTCCTGAACCTTGGTCTCCAAGCCTACGTACCCGTGGATCGCAGAAGGTACTTGTGCCTTGTTCGGGACCGGAGGCGTTGAAGGTACTTCTATCGAGGATGGCATATATATCAGTGTAATGCGATTTGACTTGCAAGGCAATTGTACCACAGCGTCCTTTTCAAATTCGATAAAGAGGTTAATATAGATTGATGGGGGCATCGATCGTATACAAACTCGTAATGTTCTTGGTAATTCTGCTCTATACTTTCGCAAATTCCGATTTGGAGGATAAGCAGACGATGAAGCCGCTCGCAAATTCTGCGACGCTCTTGATCCTAAAAATCGCTAATTTAGCTCCGCTCCTAATTTTCCTGTATGTCCTCTCGACAGTTGTTTCGCTCAATGCTGTCGATTTTTTTGCGATTGTGTTCGTAACCGCAGGGGCGTATTTAGTCTCACGGGCTAAAGCCGATTTGGGACAGAACCATACGCGGCCCGGTTACCATAAACGGGACACGTACTTGATCAAGCATGGAGTCTACTCGCAACTGAGGCATCCCATTTATGCCGGCAACTACCTTTTTATTTTCGGCAGCCTCTTAACGGTCGTAAACCATGGTGTCTGGTATCTGGTTCTTTTCACGGTGCTTTGCGACATGTACCTGATGCCCTATTTGGCGATACTCGCGGTTCGGGAAACAGAAATGCTTTCAGACAAGCTTGGAAAGGACTTCGCGAAGTATTACTCCTCGGTGCACGCATTCATCCCGAAGTTTTTACTTAATTAACTTTCTTCAGCCGTATCACCGTTTTCTACAATGTCGCCTTCCTTGAAGAGAATGCCGTAGAGCATCTTTCTCCATTCCGGTTTCTTTCTCAGTAGAAATTCAAGGTCCATCCCGAAATGCTTAAATTCCTCATGCTGGGCGTTCTGCATTATCTTTCGAGCATCGCTGTCCTTTTCAACAGAAATTCTTTGTTCATACCAATTGATCGCTTCTGCTTCTTCGATCAATCCTTGGGTCATCCGCGCAAATGTGCGCACCTCTTCGGTGAGCTCATTCACTGGCTCGTGATATTGGTCTGTTGCCATAATCTCGTAAGGAAAGTAATTGTAAATTAACGGTGTTGGGGGTAAAATTCCAAAGATCAACGCCTGCGGAGGCTACATTCGTCAAACGAGAACCCGTTCCGAGCTATCGCTCAAATTGTATACACGACGAAATCATGCCTCTCCCCTAAGGCATGATTTCGCGGAGAGTAGCTCAGTTGGCTAGAGCGCAGCTTTCGGGTAGCTGAGGCCGGAGGTTCGAGTCCTCTCTCTCCGACCACTATTGACTCTTTATTTTCCATTTGGTTTTTCTCCTGTGGTCGCAGAGGATGCCTCGAACCTGCGCTACCGCGCTCTCGTGCGGAGCAGCGCACGATTCACGAGTCCTCTCTCTCCGACCACAAAATAGTACGTTGTACTATTTTGTCGTGATGGCCGAAGGTCCCTTGAACGCAGTACGGATAGCGTTATCGTACCTGCATGTCTGACTTATGTCATTCGCAAATCGACCTGATAGTCTATTAGCTCTGAATCACTAACTAATGCTGTTATCGTTCGGGGAGAATTTCAATTATCAATTATCAATTATCAATTTTTAACCAACGACCCCCTTCTCCCGCAGTTCCCAAACATACGTCGTTGCCTCCCGTCGTCCTCCCTGCGCATTTAAATTGACGTCTACAAGATAATGTTCGGTCGATCCGTCTTTCTTTACCACTTTAAACGCGAAATCATGTTCGAGCGGACGATAGACATGTCTTCTCAACGGCTCTTCCACTGGAGGGAGTCCCATAAGCTTTCTTGACATCAAGTCGGGTAGCTTGAGATCGGAATTCGTATGAGCGCTTGCTGATACCGAGTACTTCACTTCCCGAACGGGAACCCAGTACGTCACTCCATTTAGCGTGTGCGCCACAAAGGCTTCATCGTCCTGATCGAGCGTTGGGACGATCGTCACTTCGTAGTCGTTCGCTTGATCTGCCCGGTTATGCACGGCATACGTCGAGAATGGGCCTTCATTTTGCTGAACGACCTGGCTATCCGCTAATTTCGGAATCTCATCGGATTGATTTCTATCGATCTCGGGTACGGCTGTCTGTGCCGATGTGAAGTTGTCTTCATCGACCATCTCCAAACTATCGAGATCAAAGCGAATCAAGTCGCGTTCAGGTATTGTTACCGACTGAGGCCGGTATGCGATATTTCTAGCAACTGCTGCCGTCAAACGAGCTGAACCGAGTTCTCTCGATCCGAACGTTGCCCCTTCAAACGAACATGCAATCACATCGCAGCTTCGTATTTCACCATGAGCGATATGAGCGACCGGAAATGCCAGGGTATACTGGGGCCCCGCAAAGTTACGGATATCGTAATGCATATTCGAGTTCAGAAAAGCATTACCACCGTTTGCCCAGTAGATCAGGCCGGTCATTTCGTCTTGCACCATGATTCTTGGGCTGATTTCTCCTTCAGACAATGGCTCCATCTCTGCAGCGCCTCCACCAGATGATGTCGTACTGAAGGATATCCGGTACGGCGACTGTATCGCGTTTGCTTGTGGATAGGAATTGTAGACGTAATCGTCGTTGATCCTCCCGCTCCTGTACCCATGATCGCCAATGGGGAATCCCTGAACGATCATCGTATACGGGAGATGTTTCGTGATATCACCACTTTCGCCATGGGACGGTATAAGACTAGTCATATGCTCTATTGTAGGATAAGTTTGGGGGAAGCAATAGCCGTTCATAACCTTGATATATCAATCAGAAATGTACGAAATGCTATACTCCCGCAATGAAGTTCACCTTGCCTGAGGATTTCGTGGATAACCTAACTCCCGATGCGGATTACAGACACCGTGTTTCGAGCGTCGTCGTCCCTCCCTCTACGAAGCGATGGCCGCATTCCAACTCGCTCGTCCTCTTTGTTGCCGGCGCAGCGGTGAGGAACGATAGAAGCCTGCGCAGTTTCGTCGGTTCAATCGGTTCAGGAAAACGGAATAGAACGGTGGAGACTGTTCGGGCAAACTTAAGGCAGTTAGCACATATCATTGATGGAGGGTACGCTGCCGAATTGTATCCCGATTTTATCGAATTGGGCCACCAAGCGAGTACTATCTCAGAGCGAGAGTCTGGAGCGCCTCTTGCGGTTCGCGCCTTTCACTGGAAAAAACATGAACAGACGGGAAATCCTCTTCTCGCTCTCGTTGTTCACGGACCGTACTTCGATACTCCGGTGCAGATTCGCGATTTCGCCCGCGAACTTCGCCATGATAACGAGCCGAGTCCACTGCTATTAACCTTCAAGTGCGAATTGGAAAGGGCATTAGCGGTATGAAATTACGTATCAAGAACGTGAAGCGGGAGCACTCAACGATTAAGGATATTATTCCCTTGCTTGAGCGGATAACGAAAGATCCCGATATCACGGGTATCATACCGGGGCGTATCAAGCCGATCGTGGGAAATTATCCCAAGCCAGTACTTGAATTTAAAGTACTGACACAATCCGGTTTCAAATGCATCGCAAAATCTGCTCGCTCCGTACAGGAAATCTTCCTCATAACAGATAAGGCGGCTGATGTGCTCGACCGGATGAGGAAAGCGGGACTCATACAGTAATCAAGAGCCACTTAACCTGTATGAAAACGGTAAACCTTACAGGAACACTAACCCGCACGATTACTCTCGGGTTTGTACTCGGGGGATTCCTCATGCCAGCGCATGCCCAAGGAACCTACGAACGATATATGCAGGATGGCGCAACTCCGACTGCGATCGGTACGCTAGTCCCGACGGTTTCGGACACGCCATTCGTTACGGCGACTTCGGGAGACGTGCTCGGCACGACTTATACGTCGAGCCCTACCCCATCACCAGACGTGACGACGCTTACGACGCACGAGCTTAAAGGCACTGTCACCAAGATCGAAGGACGAAAGCTAACCGTGATGAGCGGGAGCGAAAGCAAGGACGTCACCATACCCGATTCGGTCGCAATCGAGCGCGATACGAATAAGTCCGCATCGTTTTCGGATTTGGCGGTGAACGACGATGTGACGGTCACGCTTACTTCTGCAGACGAAGTAACTGCGCTCAAGGCTACTTCCGCAAAGGCCGATTCTTTCGTAAAACTTGGGATCCCCTTGATTATCGGAGCCCTGCTTGTGTTGGGACTTCTCTATGCCCTGTTGAAGAAAGGAACGAAGGGAGCAATCAAGACTACTCCCGGCCAAGTTCAGTAAGCTATATGTAACCCTCACCATCAGTAATTCACACGACCATGTTGGAAAAAGCAAAAGATACAATCGGAAAGAAAATAATAACCCTCAGCGACGGCAAGGAACTCGATAAAGTCCGCGACGTCGTATATGACCCTCGCGAGAATAAAGTAAGGGCGCTTCTCGTCGACGAAGGCGGCTGGTTTAGCGAAGCGAAAGTAGTTCTCATAAACGATGTCAGGTCGATTGGGCCTGATGCCGTCATGGTACAGGACGAAAATGCCATCAAAAGTGCATCCGAAGTACCGGGACGAGTTTCGAATATAGCAGAGGAAGGCACCTACCTTACAAAATCCAAGGTCGTCACCGAAGGCGGATCAGAATTGGGTACGGTGAGCGATATCTATTTCGATCCTTCAACCGGTAACGTCGAAGAATTCGAAGTAAATCAAGGAGCGGTGCAGACCGTACGGTCCGGCAAGAAATCATTCGCCATCAGCGATGTCGTTACGGTCGGCGAAGATGCAATGATCGTAAAGAACGCGGTAGAAGAATATTTCGCTGCTCAGGCTGAGGCCCAAGGAGCGCAAGGCACCGCATCGGCAGCGGGAGAAAAGGCAAAGGAAGGATTCGAGGCCGTCAAAGAGAAAGCATCCGATGCCGCCCAAGCAGTGAAGGAGAAAGCAGGAGAGGCAATGGATAAGGCCGAGGAGTTTGCCAACCGACCCGATATCCGCGAAAAGGCAAACCAGCTCGGATCAAAAATGGAAGCAGCTAAAGAAGCCGCGGCCGATAAGTTCAATGAGGCAAAGCAAAGCGTACAGAGCGGTCAAGCTCAAGCAGCAGCGAGCGACAAGTATCAGGAAACTCAGGAAGTTTTCAGCGAGAAAGCGGCGAACGTAAAAAACAGCATCTCCGGCAAGATCGACGAGATGAAGTCGAATGTCGAGGAAGGCAAGAAAACAAAGGCCGTCGGCCAATATCTCAAGACCAACATTCTTGCCCGCAACGATGAAGTCCTCGGTTACCGAGGAGCCATGGTGACTAACGAGATGATCGCTCGGGCTGAGGCCGAGGGGATGTTGGAAAATCTGTTGAATAACCTATCTAAAGAACCGGTCGAGTCCGGCGGCTCGATTGTTTAACTTTGTGATACATAGCACTCGGATTTCGCTATAGATTGTTATCGAGAGTCTAGAGTGCTATGATTAAGTTACTATGGTACCGCTATTAATTGTAGGAGGCATTTTACTTGTTGTCGTTTTCTTCGTAATCGGGATTTACAACTCGCTTGCGCAAGGACGCCAGAAGATCAAGGAAGCTTCCGCAGACATCGATACACAGCTCAAGCGGCGATTCGACCTCATCCCCAATATCGTCGAAACAGTCAAGGGCTATGCCAAACATGAGAGCACTATTTTCGAGGACATCGCAAAGCTTAGGGCCCAATCGATTTCAGGTGGTTCTATGGAGGAGAAGGCTAAAGTATCAGATATGCTTACCAATAGCCTTAAGACGCTGTTTGCGGTCGCTGAGAATTATCCTGAACTAAAGGCAAACGAGAACTTCCTCAACCTGCAATCAACGCTCCAGCAAATCGAGGGAGATATCCAAAATTCGAGAAGATATTACAACGGATCGGTGCGCGACTTTAACAATCGGGTCGTCACCTTCCCTGCTAACATAGTCGCCGGAATGTTCGGCTTCACCGAACAGCCGTACTTCGAGGCAGCCGAGGGGGAACGAGAGAATGTTAAGGTACAGTTCTAAGATCTTGAATAAGAAAACTAGTACCTTACCATGCAAATTAGCTGTCTAAAACTAATAAAAACGTGTGCGGGCTGCTTTGTGACATTCACCGTAATTGTCCTGGCAGCCTTTGTCTTTACGAGTTCGTCATCTAGCAAACCGCGACACCCGCTCTTTATCACCGGCTGGAGCGACGTGCATGTCGATCCCGCCTATTCGATCAAGAACTACAACGTCAAAATCGATTTGCAGGATGACGGAAGCTTCGATGTCGAGGAGACCATCGATACGGACTTCGTATTGAGCAAGCACGGAATCTATCGATATATCCCCATCTACTTCGAGCGGAAGCTTGCGGATGGATCGTTTACCGATTCGAGCCTTGATATTTCGTCCCTTAAGGTCTGGCAAAATGACCAGCCTGCTGTCGTCGAAAACTCTACCCAATATTATACGGACCTGACGTTTTCCAACCTGATCTATGGCGCTACCGCACGGGTAAAGTTCCTGCTTATCGGCGATTCGTATAAGACGGTTAACGGGCCAATTACGTATCGGATTTCCTATCATGTGAAGAATGGCCTGTCCGAGGACGGCAACGGCAATTATCAGCTCTATTGGAACGGTACCGGCAACGGCTGGGGTGTCGATAACGAACATACGACGATCGATGTTCGAACGCATGGCATAAAAATCTACAAAGATGCGGAATGCTTCGCTGGGCCGAAAGGCTCGACTACCGGCGCATGCGTAATCAAGACCGATACGCAAAACCACGTTGGCGCAACGGCAGTAAACCTCAAGCCCGGGGAAGGTCTTACCATTCTGGCAAATCTGGACAAGTCCGATCTACCGATGTATCGGAGTAATGTAGGCGGCGGCATAAAGGAGTATTTCAACTTTGCGATCAACAACTGGTTCCTGGGATTGCCCGCAATTTCCTTTGTGGCAATGTTCCTTGTCTGGCTGCTGTATGGTAGATCGCCAAGAACTCGGGGGATCATTGCACCTCGCTATGATGCTCCCAATAACCTGACTCCCGCTCAGGCAGGCGTAATCATCGATGAATCTGCTGATAATATTGATCTTTCCGCCACGATTATCAACTTCGCCGTCAAAGGGTTGATGAAGATCGAAGACTTGGGCGGTGGCGATTATTCGTTCAAGAAGACGGAACCTCGAGTTCCTTATGAACTTTCAGTTGAAGATAAAATCATATACAACAAGATTTTCTCTGCGGGCGATACAATAATGCTCTCCAGCCTGAAATACAATTTCTACGATGCCGTTCAACAGGCTCAGATAGGCATCTATAACTGGGGAAAGTATAACGGCTACTTTATGAGGACACCGGGACTTTTCGGATTACCTCTATTCCTCGCGTATGCCACATGGATCATACCGGTTGCGGGCATTTTGATTACCCGATCGATTCCCCTCCTGCTCGTATCACTCTTCTTTGTAATACCGAGCGGATTTCTCGTCGCTATCTTCAATAACTTCACGAAAAAAGGCAAGGAACTTCAAGAAGAGCTACTTGGTCTCAAGATGTATATTTCTACGGCTGAGAAAGACCGGATCAACTATCTCAACGCGCCGGCTCGTACACCAGAGTTATTCGAGCGTCTGCTCCCCTACGCAATGGTTTTGGGCGTCGTGGATATCTGGGCCGATCAATTCAAAAATATCTATACCCAACCTCCGGAGTGGTATCAAGGAGATTGGAACAATTTCAATACGTACTATTTCGTGAATTCGATACATCACGCGAGTTCGAATTTCACCTCGACGATGACCTCAACTCCTCCGAGTACTTCAGGAGGCGGTGGAAGTTTCGGCGGATTCGGTGGAGGTGGCGGATTCTCCGGCGGCGGTGGAGGCGGCGGCGGAGGAGGAAGCTGGTAAACTTAGCGTCACTAAAATAACCACCATCAATTTTCACTCATCAATGGCCAATCACCCAATTGGCCATTCTTCATCCCCCCACCAACTAACCAACTAACCAACTAACCAACTAACCAACTAACCAACTAACC
>CAZVIJ010000022.1:21805-27004 GCA_964626735.1 uncultured Candidatus Saccharibacteria bacterium | reverse complement strand
ACTCATGGTCGATCTTGAGACTAGTGAAAAGTCCAACGTTCATATGTGCGATTGTAGCACCGCAATCATAAACGAGGTAGTAAACCGTTTCGATTATTGTTTATTCTTGGGCCTTCACGGAACGGGCGAGATCGTTCTCGACGACATCCGCCAATGCTGCTCCCGTTAGCAAACCAAGTTCAGTTCTTTGGTTCCCGTATTCGAGCGCGCGCGATTCCCGAAGCAAGGCATCCGCATCCCGTGCGAATGCGCCGAACATGGCGACGCCTACTGCGCAAGTACCGCAATAATACGGATTCGCAAGGAACTGTGCCGCGACGACCTTTCTGTTTGCTTGTGAACTGAGTTCGGCGATCGCTCGAAATTCTGCCGTAAACGTTGGCACGATGACATCTTTGTATACCCGAGGCGTTTCCCTGCCTCTCAACTTGGCACTGCAATTGGCCAGCTCCCCTGCGATAAAGCTCATGACCCCCGACGAACTGAAGGGATAGCTGAATGCCAACGAAAGTTCCCGAAGTACGTGAGGGCTTACCAACGACGGCCCATAGACGATGAAGAAAATACCGGGTCCCATATTCCGATATCCATCAGCCCAATGCACGCGTTCGCCATAGAAATAAAGATCCGCTCGTGCGTTATCTAACTTCTCGGGGGTATACGGATCGCAGGTTATGTCTTCGAAGATCTTCATCCGGCTTAATGGGTAATCAAATCATTTTCGTAGACATCCCTAAAGGCGGCGCCTAACATCATGCCGATCTGCGAGCGGGTCGTTTCTGAGGTCAGCCTCCTGGCTTCTCCTCTTAACGAGTCTGCGCCATATGCGAACTTGCCGAACATCGCCAATGCTATTGCCGGACACCCTGAATTGTGCGCGTTCTCGAGGAATTGTCCGACCACTACGGGAGTGCCGAACCTATGGGCTGATTCCGCGTAAGCTACGTACTCGTCAGTATAACGCGGAACAATATGGTCGGGTTCTGGTGCTGCTGAGGACGGTGTCCACCATGTGGTTGCGTTGATGAACCCTCCGGCGATTATTCCGGTTATCGCGGAACGGGATTTAGGGTTGACAATGTGCTTTGCCAGATCGGCTACGAATGGGGGCAGGTCGAGATCCTTGCCGTAAACGAGGACGAAAACGCCAGGCCCTATACGTACGGAGCGTTCTCCTGGGATATAGATAGAGTCGCCCGTTAATTGCCTGGTGCCGTCCAAAACATCGGCAATCAAGGGCGATGGGTTATCGCATTTGAGATCGGCTAAGAATTTCATGCCCGTAGTATAGCATGTAGGAATATAACAGGTACAACCGTCCGATTTTCATCGACACTACTTCATCATTTGTACTACAATCCTGTATATGTCACAGAATATCAAAATCTGCCTTTTCGGAGCTAAGGACAAAGGCGAAGACTCACGAAGCGTCGGCTTGATAAGCGAAGCCGCACGGAGGATGGGCGTTGAGTTCACGAACTTGCCGAAGGGAAAGCTTATCGCAAAGCTGGTAGATGGCAAGTTGGAGTTTTACGCGAACGGGTTCGATATCAATGAACCGGATGCGTATATTTTCCGAGGCGTGTCGAAAATGATCGAACCGGATTCGCATGATAAAGTCAGCGTTTCGAGACAGATGGCGCTCTTCGCGAACTACCTGCACAACGATCTCGGCAAGGTTATCGTCGACGAAATTTACCTTCGGCCGAATCCGACGTACACGAAATTCACCGACCAGTGGAACCTGTCGAAAGCGGGAATCGCAACCATCCCCACCTGGATGTTCATGAAGACCGAGGAACTTGTTAAGTCGGCAGACACCCTCCCCTACCCGGTAATCATGAAGCCGGCTGACGGCTCGGGAGGACGGGATGTGTACAAGTTCAACTCGAAAGATGAACTGGTGCGCCACCTTAAGGATGTCTACAAGAAGGTAATCTTCTATCCCAACATGATCCAGCAGTGCATCGAGAATGACGGCGACTACCGCGTCGTGGTGCTTGGAGGCGAAATCGTCGTCGCGCTCAAGAAGCATCGCAACGAGGATAGCGTCGTTGCGAACATGGGCCAGGGCAATCTCGCCGAGCCGGTGGAAATCGACGAGGAACTCAAGACCATGGCAATCGATGCCGCAAAAGCGTTGTCCATAGAATTTGCCGGAGTCGATATCATCGAGGATATCAAGACGGGCAAACGGTATATTATGGAAGTGAATGTCGCTCCCCAAATTACCCTTTCTTCGAAATTCGCGCAGATCGATATCGGCGAAGAGCTGGTGAAGTACATTATCAAGAAAGTCGAAAAAAGACGGGGCTAATACTCCGGGCAATCCAACAAAACCTGAACCGTAGCGGAAGACCTTCGGCATACCCGCTACAGGTTCATATTGGGCCCAAAAAATAATACAATAGGGTTAAACAAAATGAACCTGCATGATCTCAAACGGAAATTTCTCGAAATTTCCAATGCCCAAAAGATCTCTGCCCTCGCCCTTACCTTTCTGTTGACGACGACGTTGACGCTCGGGATTTACCGTCTGAACCACTCGAATACCGACGACCGTTCGGGTGCAGCATCGTCGCCGTTCAAGCTCTACAGCATCCAGAACGCCAACGATATAGCCAACGAAGACGGAAGCAAGGCGCTTGAAAGTCCCGATCCGGGTTGCAAGAGCAACACTTCTTCGTGCGCCAATTGGATCGGCAACGGAGAGCATGCCGATGCATCGTATCTGGGACTGCGATTCACCAACCTCAACATTCCCGCCAACATCAAGGTAACCGGCGCGAAAATCCTGCTGACCTCCACCAAAGACCAATGGATCGACATGTCCGTTAAGGCTTTCGGGGAAAGCAAGGTATTTCCCGAACCGTTTTCCGATATGAACCGGCCGTCGCAGCGCATGCTGACCTCTGCATTCGATAGCACACCTGAGACGCAAACAAATGTCGCCACGAAAAAAGACGATCTCATAACGATCGACGTTACCAAATCGATTCGCGAACTTTTCGACTCGGGTAACCGCACCATGGTTTCTTTCATCATCAGGGGCAGTAGCGGTCCGTACGCGCGGAAGTATTTCTACAACTTTTACGTTCCCGCCAAGTCGCCCAAGCTCCAAATTACGTACATCACCAATACTGACGGCACGACGCCAACTCCCACCGCGCTCCAGCCGACGCAAACTCCCCTCCCTACCCCGACAAGCGCAGTTTCTCCGACAGCCAAGCCCTCCGCAACGACTTCGCCGACGGGCTCTTCGGGAGGCGTAAATTTAAGCATGGCGATGGGGTTATGGTCGCCGAACACAAAATACGACACGTGCAGCAAAGCCGTCCATGACAGCTATTTCGTTACCGGTCCGGATGGAAAGCGCTATCCTACTTGGCATCCTCCGGTCGATGCGAAGACGGGCTGCTCGTTCGGTCATGAGCATGGCCGGGATCCGAAAGGATCAAACCTGATGACGTTGATCAACCAAACGTACGGCGGCATTCCGTTCGGATTCGCGAATGAGGCGCTCGACGCCTACAACCCAAGCTTGATGCGGCATGAAGACCATGTCGGCCATAAAATCGAGTGGGAAAACAACGTGCGGATGGACAAAAGCGTCACGAATGGCGGTTCCGACCGTGCTCCCACCGATATTTACTGCGACTTCCTGATGAAAGTACATCAGGGTACGCATTCGAAAGATGCGTTCGTCAACAATCTGCACGAGATTGAGTATTTCGCCCAATGCACCGACGGCACGAAGATTGCGTCAATCAAAATGGCTTCATTCGGCAAAGCGGGAGAATTTGACGGCGGGACGGTCGCCGGCGGCCAGCAGATCATTAAGGTGCCGAATGCCACGCCCGTACCTCCCAATACCTACTCGAAAGGCGATCGGCTTATCCCTACGATCAATAAGGTAAACGAATATATTCTCGTCCCCGACGGAAAATTCTCGTTATTCAGCAACGGGCTGTACGAAGATTGGATCAGCGCGAACTACTTGACGACATCAGACGGCCGGCAGCTTGCGTATTTCGACCCGCATTTCGCCGTTTTCAAGCCAAGCAGGTTTTACGATCCGTCACAGCCCGATAATCTCAGGCGCTCAATCGATGTCTGTTACATGAAAGAATCGAACGGCGATAGGGCGCGCGGCGGCGAATGCGACGAAGTCACCGATTACCGCGACGGCTCCACGATAGCAGCAAGCGAACGGATCCCCTTCGACGATCCCCGATCCCCCTTCAACGGAGTAACCCGCGAGTTTTACTTTAACCAAACCGATCTTCAGAATTCCGGCGGTCCAACCACATGGTATACTGACCCGTTCGGCGGAAACGCGAAATCTGCTCCGTTCACCGGTTCTATCAAGCAATACCTCGCGTCGGTAACAAGCAATCGCGGTTTCGCGTTCGAATCGCAGGCTATCGGAAAAACGCGAGACTACTCGTGCCTCGCTCCCGACAAGCCCACTGCCTCCACGTGTTCCAAAATACACGCCCCCAACTAGAAAAACATGAAGCTCAAGGCTATCGATACAAATATCCTCTCAGGCATCTTCCACGGATACCTGTCGACGAGCCATTTCTTTCGCGGAAATCTCATTCGCGAAGTGCCGCTCGCCATTTATGACGAGACGAATCGGACGAGCAACCCCGGGTACCTCTATATCTGCGATAACGTCGTCCTTCTCTATATCAGGAATAACGGTCATATGGAGGCTACGATTTTCGAGCTTACCAAGAAAGATACGCTTGAAACGGTCGTCAACACCGACGAGCGATTGCACGATTATTTCCTATCGCTCCATGACTCCACACTCAAGTCGGAAATACCTAAGCATCAATATTTCAGTTTCTTGGTGCTCAACAACGATTATGTGCTCCTGCCCGACACGCTTTCCGGCCTGACAATCGGCGAGGTCCATTCAAATAAGGCGATTCTCAAGAAGCTCAAGAAAAGCGACCTGCAGAAAACGCAAAACCTGGCGAGCATGATCAGCGAAGTCTTGTACAACAAGGAAATTCCCGAACGCAAACCCTTGCCGGGCCGCTCTCACATCCATGTCCGTTTCCGGTTTGCGCTGCAATTTTTCCTCTCGATGATACTCGGCACGCTGTTTATCCTCATCGTATACTCGCTCATTGTAAACAGCCGACTGTAAATCTTTGACTCACTCCAACTTGTGCTAATATGAAACGT
>CAZVIJ010000022.1:0-21795 GCA_964626735.1 uncultured Candidatus Saccharibacteria bacterium | reverse complement strand
AAGCTCTCGGTAAAAATTTCCGCATTTCTCGTCGCGTTTACCGGTGTGCTCAATATCTCTACATCGCTCCTTGTTCGAGTTCCTCTGCGCATCCAATACATCAAGGATGTTTTTCCGCTCGACGTACAGCTCGGTTCGCGCATGCTAACCGTACTCTCCGGATTCTTCCTCATTTTCCTTGCCTACCATTTGGCTTCGAGAAAAAGAGTTGCCTGGGTTCTCACGATCGGGCTTCTCATTCTTTCTGCGGCATTCCATATCGTAAAAGGGTTGGATGTTGAGGAAGCCGCAGCCGCGATATGCCTCGCCTCGATACTCTTGCTCACCAAGAAAAACTACAACAGCTTGAGCGATCCGGAATCAATGGCCGGCGGGACGGAAATTTTCGTTTACCTCTTCATTTTCATTGCGGTTTACGGGATGTTCGGCTACTGGATTTTCAACGCGCAGTTTTTTCCGCACCCGACACTCATGCAGGGTATTTCCGAAATCGGACGCCTGCTCACATTCCAAAGCCTTTCGATTGCCCCGCTCACGAAACGCGCCCATTGGTTCGTGAACTCCATGTACTTGATCCAATTCTTCGGATTGGTGACGAGCATTCTCTTGTGGTTCAAGCCGATAATACTGAGGAACCTTCCGTCGTCATTCGAATACTTCAGGGTACGCGAGCTGGTGCGGAAATTCGGCTCCAATAGCCTTGCGTACTATTCGCTCGTTTCCAGCAAGCATTACTTCTTCCACCCCTCGAGGGAATGCGTCATACCGTTCGCTGTCGCCAAAGGTACCGCCATTACATGCGGCGACCCCATCGGCAACCCCGAATTGTTCGACGATACGGTCCATGATTTTTTGGAGATGTGCCGGACTAACGACTGGGACCCTTCGTTCTACCTGGTATCCCCCAAGAACATCGGCGTGTACGAACAGCTTGGGCTGAAGAAAATGAAGATCGGCCAAGAAGCGGTTATCGACCTTGCATCGTTTACGACGAGCGGCAAGGCGCGAACCGATTTGAGGACAGCCCTCAATAAGGGCAATACGCTCGGCTGGAAGTTTACGCTCACCCGCCATATTTCCGATCCTTCGATCCTCAGGCAATGCCAGGACATTTCCGATACATGGCTCTCGCAAAAGTTCGGTGGCGAGATGATGTTCACGATGGGAGGCGGTCCGATACAGGGGAACGGGATGACGACGACAGCAGTAGTTCAGGATAAGGATGGCACCGTATTGGGATATACGACGTGGACACCGATGTTCGAGCCAACGGGCTGGGCGCTTGACCAAATGCGACGAATTCCCGATGCACCGAACGGACTGATGGAGTACCTCATTACCCAATCGATCCTTCAGTTCCAAAAAGACGGATGCGCGACGGTTAGCTTGGGAAATGTGCTATTCAACAATATCAACAGCGATGAGGAAGGCAACCTTTATATCCAAATCCACACCAGGGTCATCAGGCTTATCAAGAAGTACTACAATTTCCAAACGCTCGGCAAATTCAAGGAAAAGTTCGGGCCGAACTGGGAAGATCGCTACCTCGTATTCTCGAATACCCTCTTCCTTTCGAAAGTGCTGATAGCGCAAGCGCAGCTCCAAATGCCATCGCTCAAGCTCGCCAATCTTTATCGCATCATTTCCAAAAACAAGAAATCCAAGGCCAAGGACGATTAATTCGACCGGCGGATCTTCGGAAACTTAAGGCGATTCCCCAAGAAGTGGAGCGCGGCATAGCAGAAACTCCCGATTAGCCAATACGAGAGCATATCCCCGAATACGGAATTGCGGTCGATCTTGTCATACGCATCGTATGCCTCTTTTTTCGCAACGCGTTTTCCCGCGAGCAACGAAAAGACCACGGTATCGTGGTCGGTGAAATCGTTTTCTCGTACCTCTACGGTAGACGGCTGGCCGATGGGGGTGAAGACTGCGTCGAGGACGTACCCCACTTTTTTACGCCCCAGCAAGCCGAGAACTTTGCCGATAACCGGGACATCAACAAGCAGGGTATTCCTTACCGATTTCGGGTCGACCAGATTCCTGAAGATCCAAGGCTTACCGAGCCGAAGGGCGGCCTTCCCGTGCCTCGCGACTTCCCGGAGGTTATGGTAGTTTTCCTTGAAGACAACATGCGAAGGTAGCGAGAGGGTAAACAGGAGGGGGTGCGAGGGGATGACTCCCCATATATCGGTGGTGAAATCGACATCGGGGCCGAACATGTTCATGTCTCCGCAAAAGACGCTGAGGCTGTCGCATTCGGGAGATATGGAATCGATCGCTTGCATGGATCGCAGAATATTGACCCTGCGCTGCGGCAAGCCGCTAACGTACGACATATATCCGTTTCCAACCTTTACGCTTCGGCCTTCCGCATCGAGCTCCAAGATTAGTGTTTGACCGGCGAAGAATGCGTTGTACGGTTCTGCTTTCGGATTATGCTTCCCCTTCGCCATTTGCCAATCTACTGGGCCGTTTGTCCTTCCGTCCGCGTCATGCTGGTAATGGGGCATCGTTGAGAGCGACTTTATCGGATGGGAAACACGCCTCCGGTTGATCAGCGTAGCCATCGCCGCTGAAGGGTAAGGGCTATTGGGGTGATCCATATATTTTTGCGCAATTACTTCGTACCCCATCGTTGCGAAAAGGGCGAAGAGCGATTCATCGAAGGGCAAGTCCTGGAAGCATATAATGTCGAGCGCTTGACCTTCCTTTCCGGAAAGCCAGTTTACGAGCTTCCAAAGATTTTCGGCACGCTCCCCTTGCACCGCCTCTTTAACTTCCAGCGCTTCATAAAGACCTTTGGTAAGGGATCCGGCATTAATCGAGGCGCAGACGAACTCTTCGGGATTCTTCGCCTCGGGCATTTCGCTTTGGGGGACTGCCGCATCGTAGCGCTTTCCGGTCACATAAGATTTCTGCCCGGTCAGGACTGCAAGATCTCCCTGCATCGATTCAACGAGCGGAACTACTTCACCGGGATGCTTCAAAAGATGCGTGAGGCCTGCGATTGTTTCAGTCGGCGGCGTCGTGAGGCAATGTTCGATATACGACTTGCGGTGGCCGGGGAACTTGTCGACGTACCCCTGAAGTATTCCAAGAGTTGATTGAACCGTGTGCATGCTGAGGGGATTATAGCAGACGCCGATGAAGGCGCATGTCGCACATTCTATTTCTCTTCTGTACAATACAACGTTCATGGATACCGGACTATTTCTTCTCAATTATCCCTACTTCATCGACGACCTGACGAGGGAATTTTCATCAGGGCCGCTCGAGGTAGAGCTCATCTTCTACCGATTTACCTATCAGAATGTCAACGTACGCCTGCTTCCGCTCTTCAAGAAGATGCTGCAGGACGGCACGAAACTAAAAATATCCGTCGACGGGATGTATTCCCGGTACGTCCTCCTCGATACGCTGTATATTCCCCTCAGCCCATCCAAGCGCGATCCCGAGAAGCGGCTCCAGGAGTTCACCAATAAGATGTTCGACGAGCTGGAAGAAATGGGCGCAACAATACGGTACAACAACAAGCCCGGTCTTTTTTCGAAGTATGTGCTTCCCTTCACCGGACGAGATCACCGAAAACTGATAACGATAGTCCGCAAGGACGGTTCGAAAGTTGCCTACTTCGGCGCGATGAACTTGGACGGCGGCGCCCGCAACGACTACATGGTGAAGGCTACGCATCCAGCAATCGTCGACGGGCTTTTCAAGCTCGCGAGGTTCAACGACACGAACATGCCGCTTGAGGATATGTCCTTGAAGGTGACTCCGTTTTGCACGCTGTACTTCGATCGTGGCGCTAAGTTCAAATCGGTGATTTACGATCGCGCGCTCGAAATTATCGGCACGACAAGAAACGACATTATTATCGTTACGCAACTTCCTCCCGAGCCGAAGCTCGTCAAGGCGCTCATAGCCGCCACTCGCGAGAGGAACATACGGGCGGAAATTTTGCTCCCCGACGCGAACCATAAAAATATCAACGGCTCGCTAATCAATCGAGTGACGTACAAAAAGCTCATCAAGTCGATTGAAGGCACGAAGGTCACGGTGACCCACTCTACGAAAGGGTTTGTACATGCGAAAATGCTCCAAACGGGGAATATCACGATAGCCACCTCCAACAACTTCATTTATGCAGGCGTTATGTTCGGCACCGTCGAGATAGGCGCCGAGATACGCGATAACGACTTTGCGGCAGCTGCCAAAGCATTTATCGATGAGATCCGCTGATTATCCTTCGAGCTCTGCTATGAAGAGGAAAGTCCTCAATTCATCGATAAGCTCTCCACGCAACGGCTTGTCTTCTTTGTTTCCCGCGATATAGCGGTGTTCGTCAAACCAAACCGGCTGATGGACTTGCAGAACTCTCGGGTTAATCGCAATGCTTCGAATACGCCCCATTCGATCGACGTAGGGGCTCATGCAGGCTCTCGCGATGTTCGCGGCCAGCTGCACGCTTTCACCGCCGCTCGTATTGCCGAAAAAATCCGGCGATTGGTTGACTGCTGCGAAAAGCGTCGAGATTCCGCGCGTTACCTTGTTGACCGAAAAATGAGATACCGAAGGCCCGATATACAGAGCGTACGATTCATCGCCCACCAGTTCTCGTGCGGGCGTCAAGTCGATCGGATCGAATAGCGCGATCTTTCTTCTGTCATGCGGGTAATAAATAGTCGGCTTCTCGGCATCGGGCAACAGCCCCATGTACGATCGGGGAGTCGGGAGGATGATTGGTGAGTGAAAACTTGTCGTTTTCATAGCCCATGATTATACCACGACTTTCCCTTGCGGAGGGTTCATTTATCGCTCAATTACGCTAAAATAGGTGAAGATTATGTCAAAGCTCGTCATTTTCGATTTCGACGGAACGATTGCCGATACGGTTCCGTTCCTGTTTTCGGTTATTAACGATATCGCAGTTGAGAACGGGTTGAAACGAGCAACCGACGAGGAAATCGAGAAACTCAGGGATAAGACCATCAAGGAGGCGATCAAGATTTACAACATTTCCCCGATGAAGCTCGTCCAGCTTATAAAGCGGGTTCGCGAGGAAATCTCGAAAAATATCGAGACGTTCCTGCCGTTCAACGGCATACCGGACCTCATCAGCTCATTAAAGGCTAAGGGCTATGTCGTCGGTATCATGAGCTCCAATTCTAAAGACAACATCGTCAAATTCCTGGAAAAGAACAATATCACCAATATCGACTTTGTTTCGACCTCGTCGAATCTGCTCGGGAAATCCAAGTCGATCAACAAGCTGATTTCGAAGTATCAGGCGGAAGCCGGAGAGGCATTCTACATCGGAGACGAGATTCGCGACGTCGTAGCGGCGCATAAGGCGAAAGCAAAGGCTATTGCCGTATCCTGGGGAGCTAACACGATCGCAGCCCTCCAGAAAACCAACCCCGAGTACTTGGTTTCCAAGCCTGGGGATATCCTCTCGATTCTTTAACTTATAGCCTTCTTTACTGTATAATCGGGTTAAGTTTCGTAAGTCCCCTTACACTTACGCGGTAATTATTTTAAACTAAATTATTCGAGAGAACGTGAGAATATCGATCCGAAAACTTGGCCTCATCCCCTGCTTCGTTCTCCTAACGTACCTTTTCAACATTTCGGTTCCGACAAAACAAGTACAGGCGGTCAATACCGCCAGGGCTGCCGCGCAGCATATCGACGAGGAATATGTGGCCCGTATCGACGAATCGACCGATAAGCAGGAAGTCGTCAAGCGTCTCCAGGATTCGAACCTTGCCGTCGACGACAAGCCCGCAAAGGTAGAAAGCAAAAATTGGATTAAGGTTAAGGTTAAAGACTCCAACCAGCTTCAGGCACTCAAATCGAATCCCCACATTACGAAGCTCGAGCGCAATACCGTTCGCCGTCTCACTACGGGTCCGAACGATGCATACTACAATAGCCAGAATAACGTTATATCCGGCCAATACGACCAATGGGACCTGCGCAAGATCAAGCTCGGCCCCAATACGACTCCGCCTCCCGCAACCAAAGACTCCGGTTGGGAAGTAACGACGGGATCGTCGAACACCATCGTCGCCGTAATCGATACCGGCATCGATCTCACCCACCCCGATCTTACGGGCAATATCTGGATCAATTCCTACGAGAATTCAGGTTCCTCGAATGTAGACGACGCTCAGCCGGGTAAGCCTTCGGGAAACGGCTACGTCGACGACATAAAGGGTTGGAACTTTGCCGACAACAACAACAACGTACAGGACACCAACGGCCACGGCACGCATGTCGCCGGGACAATTGCCGCCGTCACCGACAACACGACCGGTATGGCCGGAATCTGCTGGACCTGCAAAATAATGCCCCTTAAAGTAGTCAGCTCCGCCGGCGGCGCTTACGACTCCGATATCTACCTCGCTATCCACTATGCGGTCGACAATGGCGCGAAACTGATCAATATGAGCCTTGGAGGACCGGGATATTCCCAGATACTCCAGGATGCAATCGACTACGCTTGGGCTAATGACGTTTTGGTTATCTCGGCGGCAGGAAATTATGGATCAAGCGCATCGGATTCTTATCCAGGCGGCTCCTACAATTCAATTTCAGTAGGCGCTACCGATTACAACGATGTAACACAAAGCTATTCGAATACCGGTCCGAAAATGGATCTCGTGGCTCCCGGCTCTAATATCCTTTCCACCTACCTCTCGACGAGCACCGGCTGTTTATCGGGATCGCAGCGGTATAACTGCTTGGACGGAACTTCCATGGCGGCACCTCACGTTACCGGCGTCGCGGCACTTATCTACGACCTTCACCGGTCGGACGGCCCTGCCTGGACTGCCAAGCAAATCCGTTACGCATTACTCCACCCCTCAAGCCCCAACTATATCGATAACCTCGGAAACCCCGGCTTCGACGACTCTTCGGGCTACGGGCGGCTCAACGCGCTTAAAGCGCTCCAGGCATCTACTCCCGCTTCGGACAATACCCCCCCGACGGCAACGCTCACCGCCCCCGGCACCTCGACAATCAGCGGCTCGTTCAACGTTACCGGTACGGCTAGCGATGCCGATCTCTATATGTACATGATTTCCTTCACCCGCGTTTCTGACAACTATATCGTCAAGCAGGTCTCCGGAAGAACGAGCGTAACCAGCAATACCCTTTATTCGCTCAATACGTCCGACCTCCCCGATGACGAATATAAGGTATCGCTTAGAGTCGAGGATTTCGCAGGCAATGTCACCTCGTCCGCCGGCTATCAGGTAACCGTCGACAACACGGCACCGGGGAACTTTACCCTTTCCTACCCGACAGCGAACCAGGCGATCAATACCACGCGCCCTCCCTTCACGTGGAATACGCCCTCAGATGTTTCTCCGTTAACGTATTCGGTAGTCGTCGATGGCGCGACGCTTACCAACAGCGCAACGAGCCCTACGTTCACCCCCGGCTCCGACCTCCCGCAAGGAACCCATTCCTGGTATGTCGTTGCGAAAGATGCTGCGAACCATACGACGAACAGCAGCACGCTCGCCTTCAATATCGACACCGTTGCTCCCGCCGATTTTGCCGTCACGGTATCGCTGCAAGGGTCGAAGGCGGTTGTGACCTTCTCCACTTCCGACGATAATTCCGGGATGCTGCGGTACGACATCGCAGTCGACGGTGCCTCAGTACAGAACGTCACATCACCTTACACAAGCGCTTCGCTGCTCGATGGATCCCACACGATTACGGTAACCGCGGTTGATAAGGCCGGCAACACCAAACAGGCAACCAAGCAGTTCACCATCAACGAGCGCGTCCAACTGCTGAAGTCTAAAGCCGATTTCAATGCCAACGGCAAGGTCGATATCTCGGACTTGAGCATACTCGCCCAAAACTGGAACAAATCGTCAGCAAGCGGTGACGCAAACGGTGACGGCAAGGTGGATCTTTCGGACCTCAGCATTTTGGCCCAGAATTGGAACAAAAGCTTTTAAATGACCGCCGAAAATATTAAAGTATAAACAATAATGGTTCGCTTTCTGAAAACTTCGCTGCTATTGATGGTCATTGCGACCCTGTCGTCAATTTTTTTCTTCCAGCCCGCTCGAGCGGCGTCCGGCAACTTCTCGATCAGCGGTGGCGGATCTGTCTCTACCGGGCAAACCGTTACGGTAACCGTAACCGCTAAAAGCTCCGACCCGGTCAATGCGGTATCCGTGAACGTCAGCTTCAACAACATGACCTATGTGAGCGCATCACCGGCGGGCGGGTGGACGACGGTGTCCGGGCCTTCGCAATCAGGAAATTCAGTTTCATACTCTGGAGGCTTGCTGGGGGCAACGACAACAAACAAGGCCGTGCTTACCGTCACCCTGAAGGCTCCTTCGACACCGGGAACGGGCACGATTTCGGCGTCCGGCAACCTAGCGGTAGCCGACGGCAATGGTACCCAAATCTCAATCGGCAGCAATACCGTTACGTACACCTCGAAGGTAGCCCCTACTCCAACCCCGACGACGCCTCCCCAGGCTCCCGTCCCGGTTGCTCCGAAGATTACGTCTTCCACACACCCAGACCTCAGCAAATGGTATAAATCAAAGGATATCTCGGTCAGCTGGGAAAAGCAGGACGGCGTCACCGCCTTTAGCTACGCATTGGATACCAAGCCCGATACTATCCCAGACGATACTGCGGAGGGCAACGAAACGACTAAATCGTATCCAAACAATCCCGACGGCTCGACGTATTTCCATATCAAGGGCAAGAACAATACCGGCTGGGGCGCGACAGCCCATTTTGCATTCAATATCGATACGGCAGCTCCCGATCCATTTACGATAACCAAAATAAAAGATGCTTCTAGCGGAGATTTCAGTCTCTACTTCGCATCGTCCGATTCTCTCTCGGGTATTTCGAAATATGCCGTTACCGTCGATGGGCAAGATCTCGGCGAGCAGAAATCCGGCCTTAAGGTTAAGCAGGGAGTCAGCTCGGTTAAGGTTTCCGCACTCGACAAAGCAGGCAATACAATTGACAGCGTGCTCGATCTCAAGACAGACACGACACGGGTAGAAACCCCGTCGGCAACTCCGATCATACTTTCCAACGACTCAAACGGAACCAGTTCCGGAGACAAGGCAAAGCCGACTAATCTCGATCTCATTCTCATTATTGCCGTTGTTCTCTTGACGATCTACTCCCTTACGGTTACCTATCTCTATTGGAACAACATTACCGTAAGCGAAAAGCTCTCGAAGTATTACCAAACTCAGAATGGCCCTAAGACCAAGGCGCTCGCCCAAGATATAGAGAAGCTCAGTTACCAGGATTATGTGAACGCTACCAGCCCTCTTAAGGGATCTAAAAACGTTTCGGCGAAGCCACCTAAAGATTTCGCGGATAAGTAACCGTAGCGAAACTGCCGAGTATCACATCCCACGGGCTCCATGACTAAATTTTCATGTCAGGCAAATGCTATACTTCATGTATGGCAGTACATTTAGATTCGTTTCCCGATATCGATACGCGAACCTTCCTCCAATTGGGACAAGTCGTGATAGACGAATTCCATGAACGATTGCGTCTGACAACTCCCAACGGTCCGTACATCGGAACATTCGAAGGTAATATCCTCGATATCACGTCTGGCAGATCATCTATCAAACTGAGGCAGCGAACGAAGCTGAGCCACCCGATTATCGCATGGAAAGAAAATTCTGGCCCTTCCGGTGGCAACCGCCATACCGGCGAATTTGCCGTTAGATATCTCGGTTACCGAGAAGCTTATCATCTAAAAAGCTTAATAAACGATGATGTCGAACTATCATTCGGAATACATTACAACATGGTGGCATACGGCGAAGCACCAGAGATGCTGCCGGAATATCTGCTCTACTCGCTTCGTATAGCACAAAGCGATAGTTCTACCTGGCTGAATCTTCGCGCCGATTCAACCGGCCTTACATTTATGCCCATGTTAAGCGGGCAAACATTTCCGGGAAGCGAAGATTTAAAGACATGGCTCCTTACCAACTTCTCGTATACTCTACCTGAGCAGCGCCCTCCCCTTGCAGTACCGAATAATTTCGTCGCGTTGGTTCGCGTGTCTGAGACCGAGGAGTAAGTGAATAGCCAAAAAAAAAAGCGCTAAGTTTGCGTAATTGAAAACGTAATTGCGAAGCAATTCTGGAAAAAGTGTAGTGGTGGGTGCTGAGGGATTCGAACCCCCGACATCCTCGGTGTAAACGAGACGCTCTAACCAGCTGAGCTAAGCACCCTCCCGAACTTTGATATTATAGCAGCAGATTAATTATGAATAAACTGGCCCCCCGCGTTTTTTGCATTAGTTACCATTACAGAACTAATAGTCTAACAGGTCGATGAACCAGATTGACATAAGTCAATCTGTGGTGTCAAGGGCGGGACTTGAACCCGCGACGCAGGGATTTTCAGTCCCTCGCTCTACCAACTGAGCTACCTCGACAAAGTTATCGCCTCAACTGAGGGATAACAGTATATTTTTTCAAGAACAATTCTCTGAATTCTACCAGAAAAAACCACAACGGCAAAAGTCGATTAACGCTTCGAGAACTGTGGAGACTTTCGAGCGCGTACGTGGTAAACCTTTTTTCTTTCCTTCTCACGCGAATCACGGGTCAAGAGACCATTCTTTCGCATTGAGCTCTTCATATCTTCATTAACCTTTGCGATGCATCGAGCAACTCCCATTCGTACTGCTTCGAGCTGACCTGCGATACCACCGCCGACAACCTTTGCGGTAAAATAATGGTCATCGCTCATACCTGCGACGGCCATCGGCTTCATAAACTCGGTAAGGTGAGATTTCGAGGGAACATATTCCTCAACATTCTTGCCGTTGATCATGCTTGTGCCTTTGCCGCTGTACATTCGAACTTTAGCGACTGCTCGCTTCCTTCGTCCGATAGCGAATTGCAAAACTTCTTGCGTCGTGTTTTCTTGTTTCTTTGCCATGTGTTAGATTTCTAATAATACTGGTTTTTGAGCCTCATGTTTGTGCTCCGCACCGGTGTAGCAGTGCAAGTTTGCCATATAAACGTCTCGCATCCTGTTCTTGGGGAGCATCTTGTAAATCGAGACCTCGAGAACTGCATTGGGGTTCTTCTGCATCATCCATTCTAACGTTCGCTCCTTGAGACCGCCTTGGAATCCGGTGTGCTTTCGGTATATCTTGTCGGTGCCCTTGTTGCCAGTCCACCTGATCTTCGATGTATTGATGAGGATAACCGAATCTCCGTTGTTGAGGTTAGGAGCATAGTTCGGCTTGTGTTTCCCTTGAAGGATGGTTGCGACCTCAGTCGAGACCCTACCGATGATCTTATCGGTACAATCGATTACGTACCATTTTCGGTCCAAATCTTTCAGTTTTAATGATGTCGTTTTCATGATTATTTCACTAGTAATTCGACGAGAACCAGTTCGGCATTGTCTCCAGCCCTGTTCTTGATTGTCGTTACGGAAGTAAACCCGTATTTCTTTCCGTTGGTAGGAAGGCTCATGACCTTGTTGCAGAGCTCTCCCTTTCCGAGATATTCCTCTACTTGCTTCACGTTCTTCTCCTCAACAAATGCAAGCAAGCTGTCAATTCTTTGTGAAATTGCTCTCGCTCTCGACTTTGTGGTCTTGAGGTAACCATGGCTCAACAGATCCTTAACCTGCGATTTTACCAGAGCGTTTCGTTCGTCGGTTGGTCTTCCTAGATGTTTTACGCTATTTTTCTTATTCATTCTCTACTTCCTCCTTAACTTTGGATTTCTTTGGCTTAGCTTCAGCTTCCTCAACTTCAAACTCTTGAACAACTTGATTCAAGTCGGTGAGTTCTTCAAGGAACTTAGCCATAGCCTCTTTAAGTGCAGCGTCAGGTGTTACGCCGCCGTTCGTCCAGATCTCGAGAACGATTTTCTCGTAATCGGTTCTCTGAGCGACGCGGGTTGATTCGATATTGTAGTTGACCTTCTCGACTGGAGAAAAGCTCTTGTTTGTCGGGATGGTACCAGGTAATGCATTTCGAACTTCATTGTCTGCGAGTTGGAATCCGTAGCCGGCTTCTACAACGATCTCGACATCCAGCTGAGCAGAGTCATCGGTAAGTTCAGCTATTTCGAGATCCGGGTTGACAACCTGTACGTTTCCGGGAACCTTAAGTTCACCTGCAGTAACGACACCTTTGCCATGAACTTTGAGCGTTACCTTTTCCTTGTCTGAACCATCGAGTTTGAAGACGACATTTTGAAGGTTGAGAACGAACCTAAGTACGTCATCCTTCATGCCTTTGACGGTAGAGAACTCGTGGCTAACACCCTTGATCTTGACCGAAGTAATTGAGGTACCCTTGATCGAGGATAAGAGTATTCTTCGGATAGGAGCTGCGAATGTATTGCCGTATCCCCTTTCAAACGGAAGCAGCTCATACTTAGCGTACTTATCGTTTGATTCAATTTTATCTATTTTTAATTTGCTCGATGACATTTTTTTATTTTGAGTAGAACTCAACTATATATTGTTCGTTAATACCTGGATCAATATCTTCTCGTACCGGAACGTTCGTAATCGTGACAGCATTTGCGTCTTTTCTGTCCAACCAAGCCGGAACATGATAGTTCTCGCTCAGCTTCTTTACCTCACCGTACCATTCAGCATCGAAAATATTGCTTTTCAAGCTAATTTTATCACCAATTTCGACAATATAGGAGGGAATACTCTGTTTCTTGCCGTTTACCTCTACGTGACCGTGGTTGACCAATTGTCTAGCTTGGTCTCGGGTCTTTGCCATTCCTGCACGGAAAAGAACGTTATCAAGTCTCATTTCGAGTAGCTGGAGGAGAGCCAAACCGGTCTCGCCTTTTCGCTTTGAAGCAATCGAATAGAATCGAACGAATTGCTTTTCAAGCAAGCCGTAGATTCTCTTTACCTTCTGCTTCTCTCGGAACTGGTTCGCATACGGTGTCTGTCTAGGGAACATCGGATGCTCGCCGGGAGCAGTCCTCTTTGCAAGTCGTTTATTGACTTGAGACTGATCACCCAAGCGTGGATAGAGATCATATCGCTCTCTTCTGCACAATTTGGTTTTGCTTTTAGTAATTCTAGCCATGACTCGTTATTTTCTCGGTGCCTTTCTTGGAGGCGTTCCCCCCATTCTGATTGGAGTATTGTCGATTAAGCTCAAGATCTTGTAACCGCCGTTAGCAAGTTCCTTGAGAGCAAGCTGCTTTGCTGCTCCAGCTCCTTCGATGTAGACATCGACTTCTTGCGGGCTGAACTTAGCGATCTTGTTGTTGAGATCTTCTGCAGCCTTTTGACCAGCATACGGCGTACTTTTCCTGGAACCCTTGAATCCGACGATTCCTGCGCTGCTCCATGCTTGTACATCGCCATTTGCATCGGTAAAGGTGATGATCGTATTGTTGTATGAGGTATACAGGTAGATTCTTCCTCGGGAGATGGTCTTCTTCTGCTTCTTAGCCTTCTTAACAGCGTCTTTAGCCTTTGCTGTTGCCTTTGTTGTTGTTTGTTTCGTTGCCATACTAAGATCGTTTTACTTTTTGGATACTGGTTTATTTAAGCCGCCTACCGCAATCTTAACTTTGCCTTTTCTTGTACGCGCATTTTTCTTGGTGTTCTGGCCACGGACTGGCAAACCGACTCTATGTCGAATACCTCGATATGACTTGATAGTCTTCAATCGGGCAATATCCCGATATACCTTTTGTCTCAAGTCTCCTTCGAGTACATAAGCGCCCGACTCAACTTCAGCACGAACTCTGCTGAAATCTTCTTCGCTGAGATCCTTTGCTTTCATCGAAGGTTCGATTTTAACCTTAGCGAGAATTTGGCCGGCTGTCGTTTTGCCGATACCATAGATGTCCTGAAGCGCATAAAGCAAACCCTTCGAGGAGCTTATTGTGATACCTAGAATTTTAGTGTTCGTTGCCATTATTATCTTGCTTTCTTAGTACGTTTGATGTTCTTCGCATAACCTCTCCATTGTCTTTGGTTATGACGCCTATTCCTTCTGCAATAAACACGCAAAACACCTTCGCGTTTTACGACGTAGCAGAACTCGCATCTAGTTTTTACACTTGTTTTTGATTTCATACTCTTTTAATTATTCTTCCACGATTTAAATCGTATTTACTGAGCTCGATCTTAACTTTATCACCAAAACCGACCTTAATGTAATGCTTACGCATTTTGCCCGATATGTAACCAACGATGTTCTTCTTCGTACCATTGATATCGATCTCGACCAGGAACTCGGTTCCGCGCAAACACTCCTTTATAATACCGTCAAGTATAACCTTATCCGTTGTCATGTAACTGCTGGGAATTATACAGAAAAGTGCCTATTTAAGCAACATTATAAGACTTGCCCGACGTCTAGAATCGGCCAAAACTGGGTTCAGAAGATATCATCGCTTGAAAAAGCTACACCTTCCGTATAAAACTTCTATGGGAAGTATACCTGATAGGGCTAATAATGGCAAGAGAGAGGCTTATTCAAGGATTTCGGCGGTACAGTGGGCTTATTACAGTATGGTAATAATCTCCGGATCATCCCCTACAATGACCGTATGTTCATAGAGGGCCGAAAGGTATTTCTTTCCCTTCGTGTATACTGTCCAGCCGTCCGCAGCCACGTCGTAGGCGTTTGTGGGCCCCATGACCGATATTGCCTCGATAGCCAAAACCATCCCCTTTTCCAGCTTGAGTCCCTCGCCGGCGTTCAAATGCAGCGCGTGCACGTCCGGGTATTCGTGCAAATTATGGCCAATACCATGCCCCACGAAATCTTCCATCAGGGAAAAGCTATCAGAGAGTAGATTACCTCGCATGCTAACTGCGATGTCGCCAAGCGTATTTCCTGCTTTAGCCGCCTTGATTCCTCCCATCATGGACTGATGCGTCTTATCAAGAAATTCCTTCACCTCAGGGGAGATATCGCCGACGGGCACCGTATAGGACATATCGAGATAGAGGCCGTGATGAATAATGCCCATGTCTAACCCGAATATATCACCGCTCTTAAACTTATCCTTGGTGGCATACCCGTGGACAACAATCGAATTCAGGTTGGAGCAAATCGTGTACTTGAACCCCCTATAACCCAAAAAAGCTGGCTTTACGTTGAATCGTTTGCATAAGAAGTTTGCGTACTTATCGACTTCAAAAGACGTATTCCCTTCGACAACCTCTTTTTTCAGAATCTCAACGATTTCGGCCAATATCTTGCCTCCTTCACGCATAATCGCAAGCTCCTGGTCGGATTTAATAATTTGTGACCTGTTCATAATAAAGAAAGCCGGTACGTGACCGGCATCGCGTAATCTTGATAATTATAGATTAGATTTCCTCGAATTGCTCGTAATTTTTTGTAAGCACGAGCGCGTCGAGCTGCATCTTAACAGCGAGTATCGTCGGCACTACGATTAGGACACTCGTGCCTCCGGCGATGAACGCCTCGATACCGAGCTGTTGCGTCGACTTATAGAGCCCCAAGAGGAACGGCATAGAAGAGATGAATGCAAGGATAAAGCCTCCCCAGAAAGTAATTTTCAGGATAACATCCGACAGGTACTTGATTGTTTCCTTTCCCGGGCGTACGCCTGGTATGAAGGTTTTTCTGTTCTTGAGATCGTCAGCGATATCCTCAGGCCGCATAACGACCGTGATGAAGAACATGCTGAATAGCACGATAAGCATGAAATGAAGGATAAAGTAGTAGATGCTCTGCTGCTGATCGAGCCAGCTGTTCGCCGCATAAGACAGCGCCTGACCGAAGGCGGGCCACTTTCTCTCGATTTGAGTACCGAGGAACCGATGCACTACCTGCGGCAAGAGAAGCAATGACGAAGAGAAGATGATCGGCATAACGCCTGCGCTCAACATCTTGATAGGAAGGTATGAGATGTTCTCGGCATTTTGCGAAGCATTCGAACGAATCCTGCTGATAAATTTGATCGGCACTTTCCTGAACGATTCGTTGAAGAACGTGATGACTGCGATGATCTGGAGTGTCAAACCCAGGTAGAACCCAAACCGGATCTCGGGATCTGTTAACCGGGCCGTATAGGTGTTCCATACGGTTCGGATACTGTTGGTAAACGCGCTATCGAACTTCACGACAAAAATGACGAACGCAGGGATCAAAGCGATGAGGAGCAAGTAGATGATCGAATTGACGATTAGTATGTTTCTCTGTTTCGCCCTCAACAACACCTTTCCTAGATAGAATAGCAGCAGGAATAGCGCAAGCACGACGAAGAAAATAATTGTTTCTACACCAAGCGATATCCAGAAATTTTTAAGGAAGTTGCTGGTGGTTATCTGGGAAAAGCCTCTGGTAATAGATGTGGGCAAGGAAGCAAGGATACCGGCGGTAATGATTAGAGAAATACCACCACCGCGTTTGCCTCCGAGTCCTTCTTCAGAGCAGTACTCCGCAAGCCATACGAGGAGCATGGTTCCAGCGGTCAAAACGAACATAAGCGAGATTATGCGGTATACGCTCAGCGGTTGGATGAGGTTTTGCGACTTCAAGAGGAGGTAGATACCGAACGATTGGAAAGCAGCGAGAGGGATTGTGAGGATTCTTGTCCACTGGTTGATGATCTTTTGACCAACCTCTCCCATTTTCTGCAGCTGGTCGATTTGGGGGACTACTGGACCGAGCAATTGGAAAATCACAGATGCGCTAATGAATGCGAAAAGGCCGACAGAGATTATGGAGAACTGAGTGAGCGTACCTCCCGCAAGGATATTGGCGATATTGAAGAAGCCATTCTGAGAAGTGCCGAAAAGATTCTGGAGAGCATCTCCCTCTACTCCTGGAGCCGGGACTTTGGACAACAACCTGAATATGAAAAGAATAACCAGGGTGATACCCAACCTACGTAAGATCTCCTTGTTGGAGTAGTATGCTTTTAATTTTGAGAGTGCTTTCATGTTTGTTCTAACTAATAACGCTTGGTTTGAGGTGTGAAGGAAAATTTCAAAACCTGTATGTCATTATACAGGTTATTCCATACGAAATCAGTATGAACCGAAGATTATTCTTCAACCGTACCGCCGGCTTCGACGATAGCTTTTTTCAAAGAACTTGAGATCCTTACTTCGTTCTTGACGACTACTTTCTTGAGATCGTAGCCCTCGTAGTTGCCCGATCCAACAAGTTTGGTGTTTTTCGAGCTCGTGATTGAAGAAAGAGCTGCTGCATCTATCTGGAAAAGATTCTTATCAAGAAGCTTCGTAATACGAACTGCAGTAACGTTATTACTACCTACTGTTTTGAAACCCCGTTTCACCGGAATTCGTTTGTTCAACCTCGCTTGGCCTCCTTCGAAACCTTTCGGCCTAGAGTAGCCGGCTCGGGAAGTTTGACCCTTTTGGCCTCTGCCAGACGTATGGCCACCAACACCTGAACCATATCCTCGACCAACACGTTTCTTTCGTCGTGTAACAATCTTTTTTAAGTTATTCGTAAACATAATTAGTTGCTCAATTTCTCCAATGCACTCATAACGCAGTACGCATTGGTAATTTTGTTATTCGTTCCGTAAATTTTGGTATAGATATCTTTGATACCAGCAAGTTCAAGGATAGGTCGGATAGCGTTCGAAGCGATGATTCCGGTACCAACAGTCGCAGGCTTGAAGAAAATTTGGGAGCTCTTAAACTTCTCCATCAAATCGAAGGCGATGGTATGGCTATTAACCAGATTTACCTTCTTGAGATTCTTTTTAGCCTTCGAAGAAGCCTTCTCGATTGCCGACCGAGGATCCTGTCCTTTTGCGAGCGCAAGACCTACTCTTCCTGCTCGATCACCGACAGCCACAAGAGCGGTAAACTTCATTCTCTTACCTCCCTTTACGACTTTCGCGACTCTTCTCGTAAGCAGCGTTACTGCCTCTAGTTCCTGCTCCTTCTTGTCGCCTTGCGGACCGCCAGTAACTTGTTGGCCTGCAGCAGGGTTAGGATTTTGAAATCTCCTGTTGTTTGATTGTTGGTATTGATTCCTGTTATTCATTTTCTTTTAAAATACTAATCCGTTTTCTCGTAAACTTTCAGCCAACGCCTTAACTCTGCCATGGTATCTGTACCCGCCCCGGTCGAAAACTACCTGCTTGTACTTTCCGTTTTCAAGTTCGAGAACCTTTTTAGCAAATTCCGCTCCGAGAGATTTTGCGAGTTCGGACTTTGCTGCCTTGTCCTTTGCGACGACTTTAGTACTCATTCCGAGAAGCGTTTTATGCGCCTCGTCATTGATAAGCTGAATTTGGAGATGTTTGTTGCTCCTGAATACAGCGAGTCTAGGCCTCGAATCCGTGCCAGCGATCTTCTTTCGAATTCGCATATGTCTTTTTGATCTATTCATTGCCATGGCTTAAGCTGACTTTGTTTCCTTTCTAATAATATACTCACCAACATATTTAATACCCTTACCCTTGTATGGCTCAGGCGGTCGGACAGCGCGAATTTTTGCTGCAATATCTCCGACTAGCACTTTATCGATACCAGAAACAGTGATGATATTGTCTTGTACTGCAAATTCGACCCCCTCAACCTTTTGAATCGTGACAGGGTGGGAATAACCAACGTTCAAAACCAGATTTCCTCCGTTAACTGCTGCCTTGTAACCGATTCCGTTGAACTCGAGCTTCTTGCTGACTCCATTCTTCACGCCCTCTACATAGTTGGCGATTAGAGTCCTGTACAACCCCTGGAATTGAGTGCTTTTAGGGTCTGTCGATTGTACTGATACTTTATTATCGGCAATACTTACGATAGCATGATTACCGACATTGCAGGAGAGTGTTCCCTTTGGACCCTTAACCGTAACGACAGATTTGTCTACGGTAACCGTAACGTCACTTGGGATTTCTATTTCTTTTTTTCCGATCTTAGACATGTTTATTACCAAATTTTACACAAATATTCTCCTCCAACGCCTTCCTTTCGAGCTTGCTCGCCTGACATGACACCTTTGGAAGTGGACAAGATCGCTAAACCTCTACCACCTTTTACCGGTCTCAACTCAGTTACCGAAACGTATCTTCTTACACCAGGCTTCGAAACCTTGATTAACTCAGAAAACTTGTAGGTACCATCAACCTTGAGTTCGACAACGACGTCGCCGTCTTCATTGATAGTATAACTGTTGATGAATTGCCTGTTAGAGAGTACCTTGAGCAGCTCCAGAACCAAATTCGTGTTCGGAAGCAACACAGACTCTTTCTTAGCAAGCACACTATTTCTAATTCTTGTTAGAGAGTCAGATAGTATATCGTTTGTAAATTTTATCTTAGCCATGATTACCAACTTGATTTCTTTACCCCAGGTATAAGTCCTTCTCGAGCCATCGTCCTGAAGCAGATGCGGCACATATCGAATTCTCGCATATAAGCGCGCGGCCTGCCGCATAATGGGCATCGGTTCTTAACCTTAACTGATTTCTTTTCTGCAACCAGTTGCTTTGTATATTTTACTAATTTAGACTTTTTAGACATATCGTATTAATCCCTAAAAGGCATTCCAAGCTTTTTCAACAAGGCATAACCCTCATCATCCGTTTTTGCGGAGGTTTGGATTACGACTTGAATTCCCCTTGCTTTTTCCAATCGATTTTGATCGACTTCCATGAAAATTGAATGTTCCTTAAAACCCAAGCTATAGTTACCTGATTTATCAAATGCTTTTCTAGAGATACCCCTAAAGTCCCTTACGCCGGGAAGAACAACAGAAACAAGTTTATCAAAGAAACTCCACATTCGTTCTCCTCTTAGCGTTACGTAGACGCCAATCGGATCTCCCTTCTTCAATCGTCCGAAGTTCGAGATATCGTATTTCGACCGTGCAATGACAGCCTTCTGTCCCGTTAAGTTAGTGATGTCCTCGACCATAAGATCGATGATCTTTTTGTCCTCGAGTGCATCTCCTAATCCGGAATTCACTACGATCTTCACAAGCTTAGGGCATGACATAGAATTCTGTAAGTTCAACTCCTTAACGAGCTCACCTTTTATTTCTTTTTCATATTTTTCTTTGAGTTTCATTAACTTTAACTTTTTAAAGTATCAAATTTCTTTGTTCAACTTATGCATTCTATCATATAGTGCTATCCCTAAGGATGTAGAGACGTTTAATGATTCTACTACATCACTCATAGGTATGGAAAGCACCGTATCACACTTACTCCTTACGGTGTCCGTAAGACCAGTGCTCTCCCTGCCCATAACAAAACATGCCTTGGGATTATAGCGGAAATCTAGGATATTTTCACCTCCCATATCAATTCCGACCACTTCAAACCCAATCGTTTTCAGCTCGTCAATAGCCAATAAAAAATTTTCGCGAACTACCGGGAGTACGAAGTTGTATCCCATAGATACTTTCGTAACGGTAGAGCCAAATACTTTTTGCTGCCTATTCGGGACCAGAAGGAAATCTGCCCCTAGACCTAAACACGTACGTATCATGTTTCCGAGATTCTGCTCGTACTCAACATCCGGAATAGCGACAACAGTGCAGGTTTTCATACTTTCCAACGTTTGCTTTATCTCTCTCAGCGAGAGGTATTGCTCCATCTGGCGTTTTAACAGTACTACCACTCCAATGCTGCTGATCCCAATCGTCTCCTTGGTGAATTCGATAAGGCCGCTATCGAAGAAAATCGGTACATTCTTGCTCCTGAACAAGTCGATAATTTTCTCCGACTTGGAGGATCTCAAATTTTCCGGCGCTATCAGGCATTCGAAATTGTCGTAATGATTTCCGAATATCTCAATAACGCTATTCTTCCCTACGATGAATAGGTCTCTTTCTATTTTATTTTTAAGAACTGATCTACTTAGATTTTGATTTTGTCTTTTTCTCACCTTTTTCGACCTTGGTATCTTTCTTAGCTCTTGAAGCTTTAGCCTTTGGAGCTGCATCCTTAACTTCAGCAGTCTTTGGTGCCGCCTCTGGCTTCTTCAAAAGCTCTCTTTTCTTCACATATGCGCCATTATCATCAACAAGTCGTACATTCGATGCATCAACGGGGTGTTGTACGAAGATATAGTTTTCGTTATTCGAATCAGACTTCTTGATAGCCCTCTTCTTTACGTTCACTCCTTCGACGACAACCTTGTTAGCTTTTGCATCAACTGAAAGTACTGCACCAATCGTACCTCGATACTTGCCTGTTGTTACTTTTACTTTGTCTCCTTTTCTTATTTTCATACGAATTCTTTCTGTTCTTATAAAAGCTCTGGTGCAAGACTTGCTACCTTATTGTAGCCACGTTCCTTGACCTCGCGGGCAACTGGTCCGAAAACTGCAGTTCCAATCGGTTCTCCACTTTTCTTGTCGATAAGGACAACTGCATTTTCATCAAATTTGATGTATGTGCCGTCCTTCCTACGATGCTCTTTTCGGGTTCGCACAATTACGCCGTGAACTTTTTGGTGGTCACCAACGGTTCCTCCCGATGAAGCCTTATGGACTACTCCCGAAACACGATCTCCGACTGATCCAGATCGACGCTTCGATCCACCCAGTACCGTAATCACTTTGAAGAATTTTGCTCCGGTATTGTCAGCTACTTTTAATAATGATTGATTCTGTACCATCTTATTTCCTTTCTACAACGACCCAACGAATATTTTTTGCAAGAGGTCGAGATTCTCGAATCACTACCTTTTCTCCAACCTCGATTTGCTCATCGGTTCTCGCATAAAATTTCTTTGCGTGATGAACGATCTTTCCGTACTTCGGGTGAGGTGTTCGAGT
>CAZVIJ010000021.1:8089-27445 GCA_964626735.1 uncultured Candidatus Saccharibacteria bacterium | reverse complement strand
ACGCTCCTCTTCGCTGTTACGGCGTTGTTCTGGCTTGCCAATACATATTTCTTCAAATACAAGCACATATCGATAATCGAGCTGCTCACGTCAGCAATCATTATCCAATTGGTGATACATCCCCTCAACCCACACTGGGCCTTCTATCTTGCGCAGATCGCTTCGATCGTTGCCGTCGTCGCCTTCAGGTCGAAAGGCAAACATATCCTCAATGCGGCATCGTTCGGAATATTTAGCGTCTATTACCTATCAAGGCTGCTGATAGCCTTAGGCGTCGTGAATGCTCCGGTATTCGTTTCGTGGTGGGGAGCGGTTTTCGGCAAGGAACTGATAAGTACGGGAGATAAGTATTTTGCGCTTGTTCCGCTGCTTTTCTTGATAGCGTTCATGTATTCTGCGTGGAAAAGAAAGAGGATTATCCTTCCCTCCCTGCTTTTCGGGACATTCCTCCTGCTGACGATCATCGTCAAGATCGGCAGTTCGCAAGCAGATCAAGTGGTCGACTACCTGAACATCGTCATACTCAGTTATCTTTCGTTCTTTATGTTTGCGATCGTCCCAGATCCTCTGTCAACCCCCGAAAGCATGCGGGACCAAGCGATACTGGGTACGTTAGGTGGGCTTTTGCTATTCCTCACCTCAGGCTCATACCAAGTTTTCGGACTCAAGGAGCCCGAGGTTACCGTCCTGTTGATAATCAACATAATCACGTACTTCATGTCGATCTCCGTGAAAAAAAATTCTACTGTTATTACGAAAAGAGTAGAATTGTAAAACCATGAAGCCCCAAATTAGTAAACGTATGATGTACATTTGGCTTTGCTGCGGGATACTTTTTCTTCTGATCGTAGCCGTAGCGGTCAAATACCTCAAATACCCGAAAAAAGCGGTTGTCCAGTCGTACGAGGAATGCGTCAAGCAATCCGATTCTAAAATACTAGAAACCTATCCTCAGCAATGCTTCTCGCCGGGCAACGGGACATTCACTCAACCGATAACTCCAACGAGCGCCATGAACAACAACGCGAAAAACGTCCCGTACGAAATCGTCACGCACGGTACAAACACCAAAGAGCCCTTTCAGAATCGCGATTACCGAACAATCGCCAACGACGGCGACTATAAAGCGCTGATGACCTTAATAGGCACCGATCAAATCCCCTCCGTCAACTTCGATACCAATACCCTCTTGGCTGTCTTCGCCGGGACAAAAAATACCGGCGGCTACTCAACCGAAATAAATTTGGTAACCGAATCGGCGGACAGCATCCAAGTCGAAGTCCTCGAAAAAGAGCCGTCCCCCGACTGCATGACGACCCAAGCCGTCACCTCCCCCTACCAGATCGTGAAAATCGCCAAGACCACCAAACCAATCCGCTTCAACACCACCCAGAAAATAGTAAATTGTACCGGCTAATGATACTTACTTTCAAAGTCACCCCCAATTCTCAGGAAAACAGCTGGATAGGCTGGTTCGGCGAAAACATCATCAAAGTCCGCCTCACCTCCCCTCGCGAGAACCTCGTAAACTCCTTGTGCGATTTCATTACAGCTGATCTAGGGATTCAATCAAAAGACATGCAGTTATTATCATCAGAAAACACCTTCGTTTCCATCGAATTCCCCGACGTCGCCTGGGAGCTCTTTCTCTCAATATTAAAGAAGTAGAGCCATCCTCCCAAAAATTCCCGCTAATGTTTTTTCCTGGCAGCTATCTGCGATACGCTGCCGGATGTGCCTATCTTCGATACGGCACATAAAAAACATAGGCTGGAATTTTTGGGAGGATGGCTCTACTTCGGTTTATGAGGTATAATGGGCGTCAGGCAAATATGCGAACCTCGGTGGAACGCGGAATTGTTTGATTATAATAACGTTATAGTTTAGTATATGAATATGAGAAAGCTGTTATCACTATTGGCGCTTATTGGCGTTCTTGGCTTTTCGCTTGCGGGTTTGACGAGGGCAGACTCTGCAACGGGCAGTACTTTTACCGTGACGAAGACTGCGACACCGTCAACTGCGGGTGTTTCTTCTCCTGTTTCGTTTACGATTTCGATAAAAAATAACACTACGGTTAATACAGCTCCCCAGACGGTTACGGATACGCTTCCCGAAGGATTCGTGTTCTTGAATGATGCTAAGCTTACGACACTCGACGGGTCTCAGGTTGATTTCGCGCCAACGGCAGCAGGACAAGTTCTTACGTGGAATTTCGATGCGGGAAACCTGCAATCGATCCCACAAGACGAGAATATCGTCATCGCTTTCTCAGCGACTTCTCCAGCAACAGCAGCAACCTATACCAACCAGGCATGTCTCACGGTTCCTGAAAATGTCTGCGCATCGGCTCAGGTCGTTGTGCAAGCGGGAACTCCGCAAGCCGGTCTTGTCGACAATATCCTGATCGCACTCGGGCTTGGCAGCGTACTTATCCTCATCGGACGCAACAGGTTCAAGAATTACTACACCTTCGAACGAAAGCTCGAGAACAAGAGGCCGAGAAAATAAGAGCCGTACAGCCTCACAAGGCGACATGGTATACTCGGCCATGTATTCAAACCTAGGTTCACCAAACCAGACACTTCTTGATGCTACCCAATCGCTTGAATTTATCGCTGGAGTCCCCGTAGCTGCTCCCCGCTTCGCGGATTTAGTCGGACAACCAAGTGAAGCGTTTGCACAAACATATGCAGGGCAAGGTCAGCAACCGGTTGGAGCCTATTACAACGCTCTCGTTAGCGGACTTGTAAATTTCCACATTATCCCCGGAGGCTTGGATTTATCCCAGCTAAATAGGCAAATAGAACGATGCCAACCATACGTCGATGCTGGAAGGGGCGTCGTCAAGGCGATCGGACTGTTCCAAAATCAAGCGCAAGTTGCTGGCCAACCGAAATTCTTCCCTTCGATCGATGCGCAAATAACCGAGTTTCCCGTTGACGATCCGCAATTCAATTACGCGCAGGCGAGTATGGATCGGCAAGCGAGTCAAGGACGTTCGACGAATGCGCTGCTCTTCGTGGTGCCGGAAGTTACCGACCTCATGTTCTGGTTCGCCGCGATGTGCACGAAAGTAGAAGCGAATACAGATGATACCATTCTCAAGGTGCCCGTTACGGTTCTCGTATCCCGTGAAAGATCGTATACCTTCGTTTCCAGGGACTCGGGCGCGTATAACGATCCGATCTTATATCGCCTACCCTCGGGAGATACGCCTCATCACCTCATGAAAGTCATAGTGCCAAATTGGCTGCGTCTTGCAGGCTCTATTCGTTCAAACACCGATACGGTAATCGCCGAACTCGATAGGCTCGAGCAGCTTCGCACAAGCGGTCAATACAATTGGAAACGGCTGTTTCCAATAGCCGAACGGGGACAAACCTCCAGGCAAACGCTGAATCATTACAAGATTGCGACTCTCATGAGCAATCAAAACGACAACAGCAGGCGCGTTTATCGGGTCATTTAACAGGGAAAGAAAAACAATATGTCACAAGCTCAACAGGGATTACCCGGATTCGGATCGCATTTAAACCCAGAACAGTCGATCCAGTTTTTATGCAGAGTACCGAACGGGCGTAATGAATACGAGGGATACGACGCACCTCGAACATTGGATTTCAGCGGTCTTATCCCGGTCGTTGCATCAATGGAATCGGCGCTACTCGCTGGAAATGTTCGCATGAAAGTATACGGCCATGTTGGAACAGATGCGTATATGGAGCAAGGGGCAGATGATCAGTATCGAGCATTCTTCGCACCGGATACCACCGGCTTTGATGCCGATTATATGCCTCCCCATCTTGTACAAGGGGCAATCGATAGGCTTCCGGTACCGATAGAATACGTCCCGATAGGGCTCTTATTCCAGACGACGCAAATCGACGCCCGTACTTTCATGTTCGCCGCTCTTTCTACAATCGCCCGAGAACAAGACAACGGCGGGAAGCTGTATTTGCCATCGTCGGTTATCGTTGCGCCGGGAGTGATACACGCTTTTTTCGGCTCTGTCTGGAATCAATACCGACGCGAAACCCGCTGGAGGATGATAGGAAAATACGGATTACCATGCATGCCCGACGATGTTCTGTGCCACGACTTTACTGCGACCGGCGCAACACGATTCGCTTCGTACTTCGGGGATAACTGGTCGCAATACCGCAACCCCGGCGAAGTAAGCGAACAAGTCCGCGAAGTCCTCGCAGACTACGGGGTTATCTACTACGGGCAAAACGCAACTCAACCATCGTTCACCGTAACGCAGCAAAATTGACGTATCCGACGTACAGCGTTACAATTGACCATTAAAAGCGTTGAACGGGAATAGTAGAGCAATCGAACCCGCCCGGGAGCTGCAGGCGACGAGCCGCGCCGGTTTACCGAACCGTTATCTTCGGATGCTTCAATCCCTGGTAAATGGGAAAAGCTAAAAAGTTCCGCATCGGAAGATCCGGATAAATCAAGGTGGTACCACGAGCAATCTCGTCCTTGTCTAAAGAACATTTAGATATGGACGAGATTTTTTTTGAAAACAACAAGACACTAACCTTCAGACTATCCAACCGTACCTCCCCAACTCCCCTCGGGGTGCGAGCTCAATTTTCAATTATCAATATTCAATGGCTCAACGGCACAACGGCACAACGGCACAACCAGCCCAACCAGCCCAACCAGCCTAACCAGCATAACCAGCATAACTAGCATAACCAGCATAACCAACTAACCAACCAACCATGCTCTACTCAAGACTATTCGGAAAAACGGTTCGCGATGCCAAAAGAGGCACAACCGCGATATCGCACAAATTATTATATAGAGGCGGCTTTATTCGGGAGCTCGCTGCGGGAAGATATGAACTCTTGCCGCTCGGATTCCGCGTGTTCCAAAAAGTCATCGACCTGATCGATGAAGAAATGAACGCAATCGGCTCACAACGCATGTCCATTCCGTATCTTCAACCGATCGAAATTTGGAAGAAGACAAACCGGGACTCCGCTTGGGGCTCGGCGCTGATGAAAATCGAAGATGCACGCGGCGCCGAATTTGCCCTATCGGCTACAGGAGAAGGCGTCGTAACGGAAATGGTCGTCGATACGGCACCTACGTATAAGGACCTCCCTATTGTCGTACACCAGTTTATCGCAAAGTTCAGGGATGAAACCCGTCCAAAAAGCGGACTAATCAGGGTGCGCGAATTCGTCATGAAAGACGCATACTCCTACAACTCAACCGAGGAAGATTTCATGGTCACCTACAATGCCTTCAAAGCCGCGTACAGCAGGATCTGCGAACGGCTGGGCCTCGAGTACTATCCCTGCATCGCCGATAGCGGCGCATTAGGCGGAGATTACTGCCATGAGTTCCAGATACCGTGCGAAGCTGGCGAAGACCACATCGTCAAATGCGAGAAGTGCGACTATGCTGCAAACGTTGAGAAATCGGAGTTCGTCCGCGAGATATCCAATGCCGGCGAGGAGATGAAAGAGTTCCAGATGGTCGATCTCCCGTACGAAGTTGCCAATATGAAGCAGCTTCAAGCGCACTACAATCTTCCCCTCGACCGGTTTATCAAGAACGTACTCTACAAGGCCTCGGACGGAACGCTGATTATTGCAACCGTAACGGGAAACCTCGAAGTGAACAGCAAAAAGCTCGAAGCGATCGTCGGCAAAGGCGAACTCGAGCTCGCAACCGACGAGGATCTGGCTTCAATCGGCTCGAAACACGGCTTCCTCCATTCGTGGGGATACGACGAGCATAGGGACAGAATCGTGTACGTCGTCGATATCGGCGTAACGCAAGCGAGAAATCTATATGGCGGATACAAAACCGATACGCAAGACCCAATCAACGTGAATTACGGAAGGGATTTCTCGGCGGATATCGTCGGAGATATCGCCGAACCGCACGATGGAGCAACCTGCTCGATTTGCGGCGGAACGCTGCGGCTCATCCAGACAGTAGAATTCGGACATATCTTCAAGTACGACCACTTCTACACCAAGCACCATGATGGCTTCTTCATCGACAAAGACGGAAGCCGCAAGCTTATGTACATGGGCGCATACGGTATCGGCGTCGAGCGCGCGATGGCAATTTCGGTCGAGTCCCATCATGACGACAAGGGAATTATTTGGCCGAAAGATATTGCCCCATTCGACGTACACCTCGTAACGATCGCAGACAAATATGTCGAAGAAGCTGCGGAAATCGTGAAAGAACTCGAGTCGAACGGCTACGAAGTACTGTGGGACGATCGAGAGGACGTAAGCATCGGAGCGAAGTTTGCCGATGCCGATTTAATCGGCAATCCTATTAGACTCGTACTGAGCGACAAGAGCAAACAAAATGGAGGAATAGAAATCAAACGTCGCGATCAAAGCGATTCGAAGATCGTTTCGCGCGAAGCATTGCTCGATGCAATCAAGGAGTTGCTGTAGGAAGCAGATAGTTTATTCAAGAGGCTGTTTAACGACAGCCTCTTTTTATGTAAACTGCCACGACCGTAGAAGAATAATATATCCAGTATATGATCCACGAAAAATTTTGCTTTATCGGACAAAACATCTCGGGGGCTGTCGGCGTTACCTCTCATGGCGAGCAGCTTATCGCAGCCTTGGCAGATACTCGTCATCGCGTTCCCGATAACGATATCAATCGTTTAGTATATCCGGCATTCCCACCAAGCCCGAACCTCTATGCCGTTGCCGGGCTGTTACTGTACCCGGCAACGATGATTGCGATGGCCCGGGAATTTGGTGCTATTGAGCCGGAAGAGATGCCGGGAGAGCAAATAGAAGTTTTGGCGCGATCAACACGTCAACCTGAATTACTGTTACGGACGGGGTTTGAGCAAAGCAACCGCCCAATAGAATTCGCCAAAGTGCATGTAGGAAGCTGGTACGGCAAACGACAAAGCCCACTCGCATTACGTTCAACGGTCCAAATATTCGAAGCGCAACCGGTAATTACGTTGCACAGCCAACCGGTTCTTCTTGTCCAATCGCTTATCGGATCGGTCGCGCGTCTTGAGCAGGACGAGTATGTAGGAGCCAGGTTCATGCATGAACTTGATCTCTTTAGGGTGACCGGCAATTCCCGTGCTCTTAAAGGCTTCTTGTTGGAAACGGCAGAGGCATCGGGCAGTATCTTACAAATTCATCGGCTAGTCCCCGATCTACGCTAAATCCAGATACATACCGAACGGTATTGCAGTTGTATAGTATAATCTCTGCATGGCAATTTTTGCAGATAGACCGATATTATTCTTAGGCGAGCATCAGCCGAGCATCGACGAGATACCCGCGGAATGGGGAACTACTCGGTTATTCGATTATCTTGGATTTTATGGCCGTCCTAAAACGTTTAGGGATAAAGATATTCTGATTTCCGGAAATGTTGTTGGACTTCAAGAATACTTGGGGCAAACAGTAAACGAACTTGTTGAACACGGCAACGGCGGCAACGAGATGGAACAGTTCTTGATGCAACGACTGTGGGCGAATCAGGATACGAACCAATTGACAGTAGAAGTTTCCGGCGCACCGTTCCCGTTCGTCGGAATATATGGAGAACCCGCCCACCCGGTATCCCCTGTCCTCTGGAGCCTCATGACCACGACATTTTCTCGAGAAGTGCCTAAAACGTATTACCGAAACGAGGCCGCGTATTGCGTCCAAACTTACTTACGACATTACCTCGAGCAAAATACGCTGCTTCGCGCACAACAATTGCCAGCAGTTATCGTAGCGGGTTTTAACGATGACTTCGATGTGCTGCGTACCTCGGAGGAGTTCCGCGACGCGATCGGCGAAGGGATAGAATCGTACCGCCTGGGCAATGGTCCCTACCCGCTAATCGGCGCACTCGCGATTGCGAGAGCTGCATTGCCGGTCAACGTCCTCATAACGAGGGTATGGTCCGAGTAATCATTTGTATTCGGTCGAGAGATTTACGCCGAAGAACGAAGCGATCTTGTAAATAAGATACTCGCGGTCATCGAGTTTCGTGAAGTTATGGTCGCCGTGAATCTCGACAAGCGAGAGCCACGGTATTTCTTTATATTCCTCGACGAATTCGTTTCCGACGATCTCATCCTCAAGCGGCCTGATGATCATGAGCTTCGTTTTGTGGGCGACACGCGAAATCGAATCTATCGGGTGGAACTGCATGAGCGAATTCCAAAATTCGGCTCCCACTTTATACACCTGCCCGCTCGATCGGGGATATATGCTGATGCCGTTTGTTTTGACGACACCGCCTTTCTCGCGAATGCGCTCTTGAATGCGATGCACCATCATCACGGTATCCGCGTTCGGGATACCGGTGAAAACCGCTTTTTCTATTCCATCGAGGCTTGCGAGCGACGTCACGAAGGTACCAAGCGAATGCGCAATGATATAACGACTTTTCCCGTGGAACCGATCATCGATGAAGTTCCAAACCGACTGCAAATCGCGAGCATACTTAGTGAGCGAACCTTCTTCCGGTTTACCTTCGCTTAGGTTGTATCCGCTGAAATCGAATCTGACGATCTGAAAGTCGTCGGAAAAAACTTGCGCTATATCGACAAATAAATTTCCGCCTTCGTCTTTATTCGTCCCGAATCCGTGGACGAACAGCAATAGGTTTTCGCTCTCGGGATTTCCTTCGATAAGCACATCAAGCAGCTCGTCCGAGGAGTTTTTCACGATATACGTTTTCGGATGGCCTAGCAGCTTGAGCTCCTGCATCCGCTCGTATACAGAAAGCAAATCGCCGGTAAAGTTTTCCCGAGCGCGTTTGAATTCCGCCTTGAACTCTTCGGGTGTAAACCACTTCAACTCCTCGACTTCGCTTTCTTGCCGCTTTAGCGCATCGCCTGTCTGATCGATGATCGCGAAATACCATTGGCAGAAGAACTTGTGTTCACCATCCCGAAACTCCTTATGGGCGACAAGCAAATGGTCGAACTCGATACCAATCTCTTCCGCAGCTTCCTTAATGATATTCCGGCCGTACGATTCTCCTTCTTCTACCGTACCGGCAACGGCGTTCTGCCAAGCACCGGGATTATGCTTTTTGGTCGTTGCCCGCTTCGCCATCAGGATATTACCGTCTTTATCCTCGACGTACAGCGCTGAAACGCGATAGATATCCTCAGACGCGATCTCATCCCGTTCTTTCGAGCCGATAACTTCATCTTGTTCGTTGACGATGGTAATGCGTGACATACCGTAATTATGCCAAAATTATTCCATTACGTTTTGCGAGCCGGAAATTGGTACAATACCGTATGGTCAGATCGCATTCTCCATTCTTCTATACATCTCCCCGCTCCAACGGCGAATATCGCGCCACCAGAGGAAGGACGTACGAGCTCTTCCTTTCGGCAGAAGAAAAACTTCGCGGCAAAGATATGACGGGAGCATTACTTTCCGAATACGCAAAAGTAAAGCTTCAGCTGAACAACCACCGGTCGGTATTGGATATTGAAGCGTACGGATCGCAAAACATTTTCCTCGCCATTTGGGATCAGCGCCAAGAGGAAGAATTGTTTGCTGGCGCTTGGGACTTAGCTCCGAATACTTCCGAGGGATACCAAAGAAAACAGCAGCGGCGCGTCATATGGCTGGGCGAGAAGCCGACGATGGTGGTACTGTCGCTAAACGATGCCTTCAGGCAATTATGGGAACCGACAACCGCCAACCCTTTCAGGCAGGCCATAACCGATTACCGCTATACTGGTGATGCGACCGTCTTGAGTCGAGCGCTCGACGGCATATGCGGCGATGCGGATATTACGCTTGCTTTCTCGCGCACGACGGCAGTTCCGAGGGAGGAGATCGTGGGCCGCTAGCCTCGCCTGGCATAAAACTGCCTTGGATAGTATAATCGTCCATTCCGCTGAAGTTCCCCATGGTTTTCCGGGGGAAAAGCTGTACTCAGTAAGCGAAATGCATTATGCGTCAGTACAGGACAGGTTAAATATCAAATGAGAGGCAAAAAAGCTAAATCAAGAGTAGTAGCTCCTGATCCGGTTTACGGATCGGTGCTCGTAGCTAAGTTCACCAATCTCGTTATGAAAAACGGGAAAAAGAACCTGGCTCGAAAAATCGTTTACACAACTAAGCAAAGTCTCGAACAAGAGCAAGGCAAGCCGGGACTCGAGGTATTCGAAGCGGTTTTGGACAAAATCCGACCTACCGTTGTCCTCAAGGCTCGACGCGTAGGTGGTTCAAACTTCCAGGTGCCTACCCCCGTTGAGCGGGATCGAGGCCTGATTATTTCCATGCGATGGTTGCTCGAAGCGGCACGAAAGAGAAAAGGCGCTCCGATCATCGAAGACCTCGTGAAGGAAATGACCGATGCGTTAACCGACCAGGGAGACGTTATCAAGAAGCGCGAAGATACTCACCGAATGGCAGAAGCGAACAAGGCTTTCTCCCACTTCCGGTAAGATCGTTAGAAACACGCAAAAGCGCCGACAACGGCGCTTTTTTTGTTGATTACTTTCTTGCCTACTCAGCGTGGAACTTCTCGACCAGCTCCTTTGCAAACTCCTCGTCGAACTCGATCTTCTCCCTCGGCGTAAATGCAAACGCCTGCTCTTTGGAGAACATCGGATAGAGCTTCGCATGGAGGTGGTCGACGCCATAGCCTTCGAACATAATCACGCATCGCTCGGCTCCGAGGATATCATCGAGCTTTTTCCCCACTTCCTGCACGAATTCGAAAAACTCGGCTATAAACTCCGGCTCGTTGTTCAAAAGGTAGGAATCTTTCCATTCCTTTGGGATTACCAAAGTCTGCCCCTTAACCGAAGGCTGGATATCGAGGAATGCCATGTATTTATCGCTTTCCGCCAATATATATGCTGGTAATTCCTTATTTGCGATCTTGGTGAATACGGTTTCTTTCATACGAGGATTATGACACAAGCGACAAACATTTGACAATATCAGTGGCGAGGCTTTACCATACACTAGCGCCACAGTACACATCTATGAATAAGAAACTATCGATAAAAGATGTCGCTAAAGTACTCAAGGTCAGTACGCGCACGATCCAACGCGAGATAAAGAGCGGCAAGCTCGTATCGGAACGCGTCGGCCGCCAGTATCTCATAACCGAAGAAGAACTCGACAAATATCTCAAGCACAAATCCTTTAACCTGGAAGATAAAGTCAGGAGATTCCACAAATCCCATGCATCGGATATGACGACGCTCCTCCAAAAACTCGTCTCCCTCCCTTCGCAAATGAATGAGCCGGCTGAACAAGAAACCATGGGCAAGGCCGTAAAGAAGGCGCTCGACAAAATGGGCATACGTTCTCGGGTGTACGGCACGACCGACGCCACCGTCGTTCACGGCACGTTCGGTTTCGCCAAGAAAGGACTCCTGCTCGACTGCCCCTTGGATACGACGCCTACGGGAGACCTCGCTAAATGGGATCATCCTCCCTTTGACGGCGTCGTCAAGCAAGGAAGGCTGTATGGCCGGGGAGCTGCAGATTGCCGCGCCGGCATGGTCGCCATGATTTACGCGATCATGTGCCTCAAGGAATTGGTGGATGAAGACGATGTACGCATCGAGCTGGTTTTCGACGGCGGAGAGCATAACGGTACCTATCGGGGAATGCACCTGGCTATCGAGCATGGTCTCGATGTCGATGGCGGCATCATCGGTTATGCCGGCGACGAATACGAAATCGGTATCGGCGCGCGCGGCTATCACCGCTACACCATCACCACGAAAGGGGCTACCGCCCATACCGGCAGCAGACATCGTCCTGGCATTAACGCGATCCAAAAAATGGCGACCTTCCTCGACAAGCTCGCGGACGTCAAGCTGCCGAAGTCCGAGAGCAAGCTCTTCTGGTTCGGCTCGCGTATTACGCCTGCGTTAATTGAAGGCGGCAAGGCGATCAATATCGTTCCCGACGAATGTACCGTTAGAATCGATGTACGCACCACCCCCGATCTCACCAAAAAAGACATCGACACAATCTTGAAAACGACTATCCAAGAAATATCCGCGAGAGACCCGGAGTTCAAGGCGAGTTTTTCTTACGACGTTGGCCATGAGGGATATGTGCTCGATGAAGACATTAGCCTTATCAACGCGGCATATGAAAGCCTCAACACTGTCTACCGCAAAAAGCCCGATCTTGCGGTCCACGGCGCCTCGCATATCGGGAATTACCTCTACGAACACAAAATACCGGTCGTCGTCCATGGTCCTGAAGGAGAAAATCTGCATTCGTACAACGAATACGTAGTGCTCGAATCAATTCCGCGGACAGCCGAAGCGTATACCCTCATGATCCTCAAGTATTTCGGGCTGCACTGAAGGTCTTTCTCGCGGCCTGGCATTGCAGTATAGTGGTGTAATGGAAAAGGAGAATAAGGATTCACTGCAGACGGTACAACAACCAGCCGCTACTCCCAAATCGGGGAACGGCAAAAAGCTTTTGAGAAATATCGCAGTAACCTGCTCGCTGGTGATACTGGCGTTACTTATCGGCGTAGGCGGCGGATTCATTTTGCACATGAAAACCGAGAAATTCCCGCTTATAGTCTTCAATACGACGCCTACCCCCACTGTCACCCCGACGCCGACCGAAACACCGAAACCCGCAAAAACCCTTCCCGTCGTCGTTTCTGCAACGCCCACTCCTACGAAGACCGCTGCCACACCCTCGCCTTCACCGTTCTCTTACGCAGGATGGAAAGAATATACCAGCGAAGATCTCAAGCTTACGTTCAAGTACGACAAAATGAATAAGATAACCTACAAGCCGAACCAGTACACGCTCGTTATCGAAAATGAAGATACCGATACGAAAGGCCATGTAGTCCTGCTCATCAGCGACCTCGACAAATACTATTATCCGACGGTTACGCCATCGGTAACACCAACTGCTGACCTGATCGTTCCCGGAGGAAACTACGTAAGCCTCGATACGAACGAGCGCTTCGCCGGAATGGCAGAAGATTTCGCAAATCCGGCAACCGTCAAAATTAACGGAACGCAGTTTTACCTGCGACACATGCTGTACGGCGATGGCGTAGTCGGTCCCGAGGAGACCTGCGTCGTACACGATTTCGGTTTCTCAGACCTGTACACCGAGTACCGGAACCAAGTCTATTCACCGTTGAATCAACGCTTCCTCGCACTCGATATCAGAACTACGATTCTCGGCCCCAACGATAAATGCGTCGGCGAGCAGCCTATCCAGAAGCAGCAAAAGCAGCTGATCGAAGAAGCGAAAAAGATATTGGAAAGCATGAAGTTTCTGCAATAGACTTTAAAAACTACGAAGATTTGCCTATATTGAAACAAGATTATGGAGACAGAGTCACAAAACAACGAAACGCAAGCTGCTCAAACAGTTCAGGCTGCATCACCAGTCCTACAGAATGACCCGAAAGTACATTCGGTTGTACATCACCACCATCTTCCCATTGCAGGACTTGCCGTCCTTCTCGTATTCTTGAGCGGCCTGGTTATCGGCTACTACGTTCCGAAGAACAGGAATGCAGGAAATGCATACCAGCTCCGCGACACGGCGACTACAACCAATACTAATACGACGGTTGCTACCCCAACTCCGACTGCGCAGCCTACGGCAGCAGGAACGACGGTCACCCCGACGGCAGCAACTACAACGCCCACTCCATCCTCAGCTGCGAAACCAACGCAGGCCAATACAAAAACGTATACGAACTCGCGGTACAAGTTTTCGTTCGCGTATCCATCATCGTGGACCGTAAAAGAGGAACTGGAAGAAAGCTGCAATCGTTCAGTAGACGCAACTCCGCCGAATATTTGCCAATTCGTGACCTTCCAGAAAAGCGCTAACGAAAAGTTCGTTGTCGAAGTAACCGACAATAACGACAAGGGCACGATAGGCTATGTCGACTATCAGCAATCGTATCCCAAGGTCATCCAGACAAAGAACCTCACGTTCGCCGGATCTACCGTCGTCCGAAAGTCATTGGGAACCTCCACGAAAACCCAATTCATTTCGGTTTTCCCTCCCCAACACAAGGCTGAGTCGCAAGACATCGACGTAATCCCCGTACAAAACCTTTCTATCTACATGTACGGCGGTAGCCTGACGAGCGACCCTGCATCATCGGCTCCAGAACTTTCCGCAGATTTCGTAACGGGCGTCGATCAGATTATTCAGTCTTTTAAGAAACTCTAATGGAAACAGATAGCAATCAAAATCAAAGCGCTCCGGTTCAAGAGCCAGCAACCGAGACACTGAAGCAGCCCCTACTCTCGAAAACATTCACGCCGCAAGAGGTGAAGCATCATCACATACCGATTGCGGGAATCGCCGTTGCGGTTATATTAACCTGCGGCGTCTTGATCGGATACTACATTCCCCATAATCGCACTGCGGGGAATGCATATCAGGCCAGGGACACGACTACATCAACCAATACGTCGACAACAACCGTTGCGCCAACGGCAACAATCGTACCGACAACAACGACGGCAGCGACACTAACCGTTACTCCCGTAACCACGAAAGCCGCAACTGTGACTCCAACCAAAACAGGTTCTGTTGATACGAGCACCTGGGAATCCTACACGGCCGAGGATTACAATATGTCGTTCAAGTATCCCAAGGGCTGGAAAGTTGAATTCAAGGAGCCGGAATATGTCACCTGCGCTAATCCAACGGAAGCCCCGCTCAAGTACATGCGCGATACCAGCAAGTGCGACGGAAAAATCTACCTGCCGGAGATTGTCCTCATGGAAAATCCGCAGCATGACCGGGACGCTGTCGTTAGGTTCCTCATCAACATGGGAGCTGGTGGCATCGTGCAACCGGGTGAAAAAGTTGAAACAACGAATGTCACGATAAAAGGCAAGGCATACCAGCTCAAGCTGATAAAAAATAGCAATGGAGAATTCAGGACAGACCCGACGGATCTAGCAGGCGTACCGGGATTGAACAGCCTATGGAAAACAGTATCCGTATCCATCTCCAGTTCCAAGGGAGACGATTTGGAAACCCTGAAGGCCGTCTTATCATCCATAAAGTAATAGCATCGTATTATTTGCATTAATCACTGTATTTCCGTACAGTGATTTTGCATATGGATGGAATGGATCAAACAGCAATAGCAGCGCCAGCTGCATCGACGCCGGTCCAGCAGCACAGCCCCGATTACAAGCTCTACGTCCTCTTCACGCTTGCCCTTGGTGCACTGATCGGCCTAATGGGAGTGCTGGTTATGGCAGGACATGTCAATAAGACGGCAACAACCGGAAAAACTTCGCTAACCGCGCAAAAGAATGTTGGGGGAAATTCTAACGCGGCACCTAAACAGACAGCGCAAGATTTGGAAAATAAGGTTGACCTCAAGGGCCTGGATTCGGCGCTTCAGGACACAACGAAGGAGCTCCAAAACATAAACAGCTCGCTCCAAGATACATCGATAGATCTCGGGATATAACGCCATGAGCTTGCTAACGAATAAGGTAATAAAAAAAGAGTTGTCGCTGTTCGAGTTCGGATCGCTGCTTGCGGTCGGCATCATGATTGTCGCTGCAACCTACGCTGGAGTGCATGCAACGTACTACCCGGTTCTCGAAACCGGCACCGGAAGCGGCGGCACCGTTACAGTCTCGCCTACTCCAACAAAACTTCCAACGCCAACGGCTTCCAAAGTCGAAGACGGCCACGAAGGCTTATTGCCTCCGCCGCCATCAGGGACAATTAAGCCAAGCGAATTTCATCCGACGGAATTCAAGCCGCTCGCATCTCCAACCAAACTTCCGCTTCCATCCGGATTCACCGGGGAATTCAAACCCTCATCATCGCCAAAGCCTTCCCGACTGCCGCGCCCAAGCGGTGACGATAGGGACGAGGAAAAGAGCGGTAACGAACTTTTCAAGGCAGATAAGACATTCACCGTTAAACCGGTTAAGGTCGACGACTTCAAGGAACGAATCAAGGTAGAAACCGAACGTCGCATCAAGGTTCTGGAAGCGCTCATCGAAAAGGTTAAGTCAAACGATTCCCTGACCGAAGAGCAAAAAGAGAAAATTATCGTTGAACTGCAGGCTCAGATCACGAAAGAGCAATCAAACAAAGAAAAGGCTACCAAGGACACCAAGCTTACCGACGTAAAAAAGGATGCAACGGAAACCAAGAAAACTCACGAAGAGTTTAAGACGAAGCTTCCGAAAGCAGTAGCGCCATCGGCAGCAAATAAGCTTGCAGCCGTCGTCAAGAAGCTCGAGAATGCGGAAACAACGCTTCAAAAAGCAATCGACAGCTTGAAAGCAGCTGGCCAAGATACGACCGGTTTCGAATCCGAATTCGCGAAAATCAAAACCGATATCGCAACAGTAAAGGCCAATGCGGCAGAGGTAAAGACGCTTGCCGACGAAATCGCCGCCGACGGCACCAGTGCCGATACCATAACGAAGGACACGCAAAAAATAAAGGAGCTCATGACGAGCACGATTGCCGTAATCAATACGCTGAAGACAGAAATAAAGACGCTCATACAGCATATGGCACCTCCTGCAACACCGACCGTCGAAGCATCGGCAACTCCTGAGGTTACGCCCACCGTCGAGTCGACTCCAACAGAAATCGACACGCCGACGCCTACCGAGTAATCGATATCTAAAAAGAAAACGGGACTCGAACGAGTCTCGTTCTTTTATGCGTGCTTGGTAACGGCAACCATAGTCTGCTCCAAATCTCCGGAAGCATCAGCCACCATTCTCGGAAGTTCACGCGGCTTAATGTCATCGACGCGCATACACTGCACGCTACTTGCCAAAGCATAATCGCGTTCACGTGCGATATCGGCAAGATCGATACCTACGTTCGTCACGATAGAATACCGTTCACCTGCTTCATCAATATCGAGAAGCTCAGGCAGTCGATGATCAATACCCGATAGCGCGGCTATGCTGCTTTGCGCCTGATGATCCTTGTTTAGCGCCATGAATACGTTGCGCCATCCGAGCCTATATGGCGCACCGTTTGCCCTGCGAAGTATGAACTCAGGCTGTATCGCCATTCCATCAACGATCATAAGAGTTCTCATTGCAATTTCGCCGAGGCGGGCATTGCGAAGAATGGAATCCATTTGTTGAGGATCGTTGAGCTTTTGGAATAAGTGGTGCACGTTTGCTCGGCCGTTAACGCCATGCGCCACGGAATCTTCAAGATAGACCGCATCATTTCCGACGCCCTCTCGTTCCCTCACTGAAGCTCTCACTTCGCTGGCTTGCGTTGGGGGCATACCAGGCAGGGAATACGAATGCATATACCGGATGCTGAAGCTTCGCCCCTGCAGCAAAGCGCGAGCGATCATCTGCGGACGCTCGACTTCGGTCCGGCGCATTAACATCTGCTCCATCTGCTGACCGACGATAGGGACAAGACCGCGGCCGAACATAAACATTGCTCCCCTCGGTAAAGTAAACCCCGTAAGTATCACCTGGGTCATATCGCGATAGGTATATTCTTCGAAATCCGTCATACCGCAAGTATACCAAATGCACCAGAGTACCTATTCGTACCCGATCATGCGCGCTGCCTCGTTTTGTACCGGGATCCTCGCTGCAAGCAGTACCGATGCTATTTGGTCGGCATCCATGGCCAAAGCCTCGTACAGATGATCGAATGCGCCGAACTCGTTATTGTTGTCTGGATTGAAAACCGACAGCCCGAACACAAACCGCACTTGTTTCTGGTCGCCGATATTCATGAGAAGCTTGAATACATCGGATGGCAACTTGTGGCTTTGGAAACGGGATATGAGCAACGCCATCTCTTCCGTTTCCTCGCAGCTTAAAGAACCGGGAACGACCGGTGTCTCTATCGAGGGGGCCATGTGAAGACGAATGCTTGTCCTTCTATCGCCATTGGAGTATGTCGTGACACTTTCGTAGCCTCCCAACGACGCCCATGCAAGTAAAGCGCGAATGCGATTTTCATCGGTAATCGCATGGAGCACGGATGGCGCATCGTGGTATTCAACCAAGTTGGGTATCTGCTGCCCAACAAACGGCCGATTAATAAGATCAGGCGTATCAAGCTTGATGATTCCCGTAGTCACCACTTTGCGTAATGCCAAGTTCGATTGGAGCGACCGCGCAACTGGCCTCGAGTAACTTTCTTTCACGTCAACCGTTAGCGGAGCTCCATCAACAAGCCAAGGTCTTACAAAAGGGATCATCGCGGCAGACACGACTGAGCTTCTCGTGAGCTGCTCAACAACCTCTCCAACCAAAATCTCGGGTCCACGAGGCATTGAAATTCTCGTGCCCTGCGACCTGGCGCCGGCGATTGAATATGTGGCATCATGCTGAACGATAGAAGAATGTAGATCTGACATAATACCCAATTATATAAAACTGACAGATAGAAAAGAATCTATTTCCTATACCGCATGTTCTTCGAGCTTTCGTTCAACCCTCTGCTCGATCGTCTGCCCGCAATCCTTAAGGAGAACGGCGATATCTGCATATTCAATATGTAGAGCACTCAATACAGTATCGACGACAACCGATCTGCTTAATGGCGAATTCCCCAAGTTAATCCTCAACTGATAGCGGAAGTCTTTCGGATCAATCCCGAACAAGGCCAGCATATAGTCATGAGCGCTTGTTTCGCGTAACGTCTCCCATTCCATTCTTAATATTTTGAATAATTCGTCGCCTTCAGGAAGCAATTGCTCGCCATTAAACCGTTGCGACATTAGACTCATCTCGAGGATCGTCGGATTATCTTCTGCGCCAAACATCCATAGATAGTTTATACCGCCCAGGGCAGCCATCTTAGCCAAGGCATCAAGTGAAGCATTATCCGTCATCAAGGAAGCAGGCATCGGTACAGTTTCCTCATCAAACAAAACCGGGAAAGAAGTAGAGCCTTTCAGTCGCTCGAACGGCAAGCCCTGCCTATCACGAGAAGAGATCGTACCGCCCCATCGGGAAATGAACGGTCGCTTCGGTTCTCCAGCAGCTTCTACGGACTGCCGTTGGCCCCGATAAATATCTGCGATAGAAGCAAGCACGAGAGATCCCCCGTTCCTCCACGTGGTAATGAAAGGTTCGGTCCCATCGCTCAATATGCTGTTGTGCGTCATCGCTTGAAGCTTCAATCCCAGTTCGAACCAGGGATAGTAGTTGGCATCGCGGTCCGGCTCCGGAAAAGTAACCGGGTTAAGGGTCTGTGTGATAACGAGCGCATGGAGATGTTCGCCTACGGTTTGCATAAAAAGATTATATATCTTAATCAGGATCGATTCCCGAAGTGTACGGACATAGCTAACATATTCCGGTTGCGCGACTTAAGAGGCATTCGGCGAAATCCTGCTTGAGCG